>CAMVJQ010000040.1 GCA_947167845.1 uncultured Prevotella sp.
GTAAATAAAGGCAGTTCGGAGGATTGAGAAAAAAACAGGTTACGAATATGCAGAGGCCATAGCCCAACTGATGTAGATTACCACAAAATAACAAAGAGGAGCAGCATCCGTCAATCGGGCCGCTGCTTCTCTTTTTGCAAGCCCCTAATCAGGACTCTGTCAAAATTTCGAGTAATTTCTTCGTTGGTTTGCAAAATTTTCTATACCTTTGCAACGCATTATGAACATAGAGGATTATCGCGAGTTTTGCCTGTCGTTAGGCGATGGCATAGAAGAGAAACTGCCCTTCCAGAAATTCAAGAGCGGAGAGGGCGTGCTGGTGTTCTACGTGTCAGCCCACATGTTCTCATTCTTCGACTGCAATGATTTCTCGGTCATCTCACTGAAATGCCAGCCGGAGCGCATCGACGACTTGAAGGCACAGCATGAGTGTATCGGCAATCCGTACAACGAATCGCCCAAGCACTGGATAGGCATCAATCCCGCTACAGCCCCCGATGAACTGTTGAAGGAACTGACCCGAAACTCCTACGAGATAGTAAAAGCGAAGTACAGGAAGACGAAGTCAAAATGCAAAGAAGAATACAAACGTTAGTAACCATAGTCCTGCTGCTGAGTAGCATCAACATGGGGGCGCAAATTCATGACAACGAAATGAAATACAACAAAATCCAAGTCGAAGACTGCCGCGTGTTTTACCGCGAGGCAGGCAACCCTGAGAAGCCCATTTATATAAAGGGACTTCGCAACTTCCGAAACTTAAGTGAATATCTCAGAGGCAGAAGCAGATGAAAAGAGTAAAGCAAACTATCGTATGGGTTACTGCCATGAAACCTAATTCGTTTCGCAATCTGCCTTGATTTGCTTAGTGGCACCTTGCGGACTTTCCTCAATTATCCTCGAAATGCCTTTATTTATGGGGTGAACTGCGTTAATCTTCCAAAATCGTTTCCGTATGTCAGCGTTATTTCGTATCTTTGCACTTTGTTATGAGTGATTTTATACTAACTTCTCCTTACAAGCCCACAGGTGACCAGCCTGAGGCAATCAAAGAACTGACGGAAGGACTGCTGCGAGGCGACAAGTCGCAGGTGCTTCTTGGTGTGACCGGATCGGGCAAGACGTTCACGATGGCCAATGTGATAGCCAATGTGAACCGTCCCACTCTTATCCTGAGCCACAACAAGACGCTGGCAGCCCAACTCTTCGATGAGATGAAGGGCTTCTTCCCGCAGAATGCCGTCGACTATTATGTCAGTTATTACGACTACTATCAGCCTGAGGCATATCTGCCATCAAGCGACACCTACATCGAGAAAGACCTGGCCATCAACGACGAGATAGACCGTCTGAGGCTATCTGCCGTATCTAATTTATTGTCAGGCAGAAAGGACATCGTCGTTGTATCTTCTGTTTCATGCATCTACGGCATGGGAAGCCCCGTGGCCCTGCAGGAGAATGTCATCACGCTGCACGTGGGACAGAAACTGGACCGCAACGTTTTGTTAAGAAACTTGGTCAGTGCCCTCTATGTCCGCAACGACATCGACCTGCAGCGCGGTAACTTCCGTGTCAAGGGCGACACGGTGGATGTCTTCATGGCCTATTCAGAGGTGGTGCTGCGCGTCACATTCTGGGACGACGAGGTGGATGCCATCGAGGAAGTGGATGCCGTGACCTTCGACCGTCTGGCCCGTTTCGAGGAATACAAACTCTATCCCGCCAATCTCTTCATGACCTCTCAGGAGCAGACCAACATCGCCATCCGCAACATTCAGGACGACCTGACAAAACAAGTCGCCTTCTTCGAGGAGATGGGCGACCCCATCAAGGCACAGCGCATCAAGGAGCGCGTGGAGTACGACATGGAGATGATCAAGGAACTGGGCCACTGCTCAGGCATCGAGAACTACAGCCGCTATTTCGACGGGCGACAGGCTGGCGAAAGGCCCTATTGCCTCTTCGACTTCTTCCCCGACGACTATCTGCTCATCATCGACGAGAGCCACGTCAGCGTGCCCCAAATACGGGCGATGTACGGCGGCGACAGGGCCCGCAAGACCAATCTTGTGGAATACGGTTTCCGGTTGCCAGCCGCCTTCGACAACCGTCCGCTGACCTTCGACGAGTTCCACGAGCAGATCAATCAGGTCATCTACGTCAGCGCCACTCCTGCCGAATACGAACTGGAAGAGGCGGAGGGCGTCGTCGTGGAGCAGGTCATCCGTCCCACAGGACTTCTCGACCCGGAGATAGAGATACGTCCGAGTGAGAATCAGATTGACGACCTGATGGACGAGATACTGACACGCAGCCACCGCAATGAGCGCGTCCTGGTGACGACCCTCACCAAGCGGATGGCTGAGGAACTGAGCGAATACCTGCTGAACCACGGCGTGCAGACAGCCTACATCCACAGCGACGTGGCCACTCTGGACCGTGTCAAGATACTGGCCGACCTCCGCCAAGGCGTCTACGACGTGCTGGTAGGTGTCAACCTGCTGCGTGAGGGCCTCGACCTGCCGGAAGTGTCGCTTGTGGCCATCCTCGATGCCGACAAGGAGGGATTCCTCCGCTCACATCGCAGCCTGACACAGACGGCAGGACGTGCCGCACGAAACGTCAACGGCAAGGTCATCATGTATGCCGATACCATCACAGCCTCGATGCAACTCACCATCGACGAGACACAGCGCCGCCGCATGAAACAGTTGAAGTATAACGAGGAGCACGGCATCACCCCCAAGCAGATTGTGAAGAACCTGAGTTTCAAGTCCCTGCAGTCGGAAGACAGAGCCGACATCAAGGAGTTAAGGCGTGTGGGCATGGCGGCAGAGGCTGGCGACACAGGCGGCATGACCACCAGCGACCCGATCGTGGAGCACATGACGCGTCCGCAGTTGGAGAAATACATCGCTGAGCGTACTAAACTGATGAAGGAGGCCGCCAAGGAACTTGACTTCCTGCAGGCCGCCCAGTACCGAGATGAGATTCTACGTCTGCAGAAAGAACTGGAGTTGAAATGAGCCGATATGAAAGGTAAAAAGGTAAAAAAGTAAAAAGGTAATTACGAAACGTGAAAAATAACAAAATCCGTGTTAATCCGTGTAATCCGTGCCGAGAAATAAAAAATTCTTAGTACTTTTGCGCCAAAATAGTAAAATTAAAAAGGTAAAAAGGTAAAAAAAGAATAAAAGAACGCGAAAATGAAAAAGATTCTGATATCCATTCTGATGGCTCTGCCCCTGATGGCCAGCGCCCAGGACAACACATGGGAACGCGTCGAAGAAGCCCCTGCATCCAAGGAGAGCCGCGACGCCAAGTATCTGGTTGAGAACGCCGTACCAGAGAAGGACGGCAAAGTGTGCTTTGAGACCACCATCGAGGCCCCGGGCAAGTCGGCCAGCGAGATTTACAACATCCTGCTCAGCCAACTGACGAAGATGACTAAAGAGCCGAATCAGATAGAGAGGAGTTTTGTGGCCATCAAGGATTCCGTCAACCACAAGTTGGGCGCCATCTTCCAGGAGTGGCTCGTCTTCAAGAGCGCAGCCCTCTCGCTTGACCGTACGGAGTTCAACTACCAGATTATCTGCGAATGCTTCGACGGCAAGGCTAACGTGTCGCTGGGCCGCATCGTCTACCTCTATGAGGCTGAGCGCGACCCCCAGAAGTATCTCGCTGAGGAGTGGATCACCGACAAGTACTGCGTCAACAAGAAGCACACCAAACTGCTGCCCATCTCAGGCAAGTTCCGTCGTAAGACCATCGACCGCAAGGACTTCATCTTCAACAAATTCAAATCCCTCCTGAACGATAAGTAATCATGAAGCAGGAAGAACAGCAGATAGAAGGATGGGCTCCCAGGCATCACCGCCAGGAGGACGAACTGTCGGAGAAGGAGAGGCGCAAACTGCGCATACGCAACTGGCTGAACCTCTTCTTCATGGCGACAGCCATCGCGGGTGTCATCTATTATCTCGCTGCTGACAGGACGGTCGGCATCTTCATCATTCTGACAGCGATGTCCATCAAGATTGTCGAGTCGTCCATGCGAATGATCAAATAGATTATGAACAGACTTCTCACCATCCTCTGTCTCTTGCTACTGACAACCCAGATTGTCAGGGCACAGGATACCTTTAACCAGATCGACGAGCAGGGAAACGTGTCGCAGCGGAACACGAACTTCAACGTGCACAACAAGGACACCACCAAGACCAACAAGGAGATACCCAAGGGCATGAGGGTATGGACGGTGGACAGGAAATTTGGCAACGTCATGCCCACGACGCCCGACACACTGCACCACCTCTATATGAACACCACGCTCAACACGGGCCGCTACGGCGAATACAACACGACGGGCAACAACTACACCGCGCGCCTCAGCCGCATCTTCATCGACCGCAAGGAGAGCAGTTCGTTCATATTCACCGACCCCTACAGTTTCTTTATGAAAGACCCTGAGGAGTTGCACTTCACCAACACGCTCTCGCCCATCACCTATATCAACTACGACAATTGCGGCGACAAGCAGAACGGCGAGGACCATATTGCGGCCAAGTTCGCCGTCAATGCCAACAAGCGTCTGGGCATGGGCTTCGAGACCGACTACCAGTATGCGCGCGGCTATTTCAGCAACCAGAGCGTATCCCACTTCAACGGCACTCTGTTTGCCTCCTATCTCGGCGACAAGTACAACATGCACTTCATCTTCTCCACCAATCATCAGAAGGCGGCTGAGAACGGAGGCATCACCAATGACGAGTACATCACGCACCCGGAGGCGCAGACAACCAGTTTCGCTGACAATGAAATACCCACCGTCCTGTCGCAGAACTGGAACCGCAACGACAATCAGCACGTGTTTCTCAGCCACCGCTACAACATCGGATTCTACCGCAAGGTGCAGATGACGGAGGAGGAACTGAAAGCCAGAAAGTTTGCCGAAGAGTCGAGGAAGGAGAAGGAAGAGAAAGAACTCCCGAAGGAAAAGACGCCCTCAGGCAGGAGCGAAGCCCCCAAAGGCCGTCCGGAGGGAGCCGTCATCGCTGGTATGGAGCCGCCGAAGACAGGCTCCGACGATCTGGCCGCTGACACGACCCGCATCAAGATCGACGACCAGGCGATGCGCGACAGCATCCGTGCACAGGAGATAGCCGACTCCATCGACGCCACGATGAAGAAGGAGTACGTCCCCGTGACCAGCATCATACACACCTTCGAGTTGCACAACTACAAGCGCTCCTACTGGGCATACGCGACACCTGCCGACTACTACAAAGACAGTTACTATGCCAACGAGCATGGCGACTCCATCTTTGACGACACCAAGCACCTGCAGGTGAAGAACACCTTCGGTCTGGCTCTGCTCGAAGGCTTCAACAAGTATATGAAGGCTGGCCTGAAAGGCTTTATCACCCACGAATACCGCCGATACCAGATGCCCGACACCCTCGACCTGCTGCCCATCCAGCAAAAGTGGACGGAGAACACCGTCAGCGTGGGCGGACAACTCAGCAAGACGCAGGGACGGACGCTGCACTTCAACCTGCTGGGCGAATTCTGGATCGTAGGCGAGGATGCCGGGCAACTGAAACTCGACTTCAATACCGACCTGAACTTCCGCCTGCTGGGCGATACCGTCAGGCTCGCAGCCCACGCCTATTTCCACAGACTGAATCCGACCTTCTATCAGCGCAGGTATCATTCGGCCAATCTCTGGTGGGACAACGACCTCAACAAGGAGACACGCACACGCATCGAGGGCATCTTCTCCTACGACAAGACCAACACCCGTCTGCGTGTTGCCATCGAGGAGATACAGAACTACACCTACTTCGGCATCAACTATCTGGCCACGAGCAATGGCCGCACGAGCATGACGGCTGGCGTAGAACAGGAGTCGGGCAACATCAATGTGCTCACGGCACAGTTGCACCAGAATCTTCGTCTGGGCCCGCTCAACTGGGAGAACGTAATCACCTACCAGAACTCCAGCAACAAGGACGTGCTGCCACTGCCTACGCTCAATCTCTTCTCGAACCTCTTCCTGAAGTTCAAGATTGCCCGCGTGCTGGGTGTCGAACTGGGTGCCAATGCCGTATGGTTCACGAAATACTATGCACCCGACTTCTGCCCGATGATCAATCAGTTTGCCGTCCAGCAGAACGAGGACAGCCGCGTCGAACTGGGCGGCTTCCCCTTCGTCAATGCCTATGCCAACATGGTGCTCAAGGGTGTCCGTTTCTTTTTGATGATGACCAACGTGACCCATTCCTCCGGCAATCGGATGAAATTCCTCACGCCTCACTACCCAACAAACGGGTCAGTGATTCATCTGGGTGTCTCCTGGAATTTCTTCAATTAGACCAGCAGAAGGCCAATCGTTACGCAGAGGCCGTAGATGAAGATATTACGCGCTGTTTCTCCCAGACAGAGATTCAGCGCTTTTCCTTTGTAGATGCGCTTGATCTTCAGGTAAGTGAACACGTGGAGTACGAGGTAGATCAGCGGCAGAAAGAAAGCCAGCGGATGGCCGTTCAACCAGAAAGTGCCCCCCAGGATGACAGCCCCGATGCCGACGCCCAGATAGAGTTGCAGACCTGCCTTGCTCCCCACTCTGACGATGAGCGTCGTCTTGCCCGCTTCGCGGTCAGTGTCCCTGTCACGGAAATTGTTGACGATCAGCAGCGCGTCGATTACCAGCCCACAGGCCAGCGAAGCCAGCAGCACCTGCCAGGTCACCGTGTGCAACTGCACATAATAGGTGATTGACACAGGCACGATGCCAAAGAACACCAGCACCAGCACATCGCCCAGCCCCATATAAGAAAGGTGGGTCGTATAGAGGAAGCAGAACACCACGCAGAGTGCCCCTATCAGAATCATCTCCAAGCCACCATACCACACGAGCGGCAGGCCAATCACACAGGCCAGACAGGTAGTGGCAGCAATTGCCTTCTTCATGGAGTCGAGTTTCACCCAGCCCTGCGCACAGGCCCTGCGGGGGCCGAGCCGCGTCTCCGCATCATCCGTGCCGTTGGCGAAGTCGAAGAAGTCATTGATGAAGTTGGCATCGATCTGCATCACAAAGGCGAAGAGCAGGCACAATGCCGCCGCCAGCCAACTGAACACCTGCTCACCCATCGCCTGCGTTATCGGCTGGGCGTCGATATAAGCCAGTGCCGTGCCGATCATCACTGGCACAGCGGCACCCGACAGCGTCTTCGGACGGGCTGCCAGCAGCCACGCCTTCAGCGAATCGGTCTTTATCCTTGCTTCTTCCATCATGCTCATAATTCTGATTGATGACTGCAAAGATAGTGCATTTTTCCAAGACTATCGCATTTTTCTTGCAAAAATAGTCACATATCCCAAAATTTTCACTATCTTTGCACCATCGTATCAAAACCATAACATAATGACCAATATGAACAACAATCTCTACCGCACCCTGGCCATCATCACTGGCTGCATCGTTTTAGTCATCATCATCTTCACCGCCTGCTGCACCGTGGTCGATTCCGGCGAGGTGGGCATCAAGTTCCACAAATGGTCGGCCTCAGAGCAGGATTATGGCGGCGTGGAAGGCACCTGCAAGGGCTGGGTGTTCTACAACCCCATCACAACCAGCGTCTTCACCTACCCCACCTTCACACAGCGCAAACAGTACGAGACATTCAGCGTGAACGCCAAGGACGCCTCCATCTTTGAGATGGACCCCACCATCGCCTATCGCATCAACCCCGACAAGTCGTGCGACATCTTCACCAAGTATCGTGTGGGTGTCAAGGAACTGGAGGAGGGGTATATCCGCACCTGCATCTACGAGGCTTACCGTACCTGCGCCAACCAGTACACCTCCGACAGCCTGATGTCGAACCGTGCCAACTTCGAGCGCGATGTCAGGACCCGTCTGGAGAAGTCGCTGATGGCTGAAGGCTTTATTGTAGAGGAGTTCACCAGCAAGATCACACCCCCAAGTTCCCTCACAGCCATGATCGATGCCAAGAACACCGCCATCCAGAGCGCACTGAAGGCCGAGAATCAGGTGAAGGAGGCCGAGGCCAATGCCAAGATTGAGGTAGCCAAGGCTGAGGGTAATGCGCGTGCGATGAAAATCAAGGCCGATGCCGAAGCCTATTATAACCGCACCATCGCCGCCTCGCTCTCGCCGATGATCGTGCAGGAGGACATGATTGAGAAGTGGGACGGCAAGATGCCCCAGATTGTCGGCGGCAACGGCATGATGCTCGACATCTCGAAAGTGATTGGCAACAGCAACAAGTAATATTCCGCCGCGACAACGATGATAACCAACAGCCCCAGCCTCGACCTCGTGGAGTTCATCGAGACCAAAATACTGCCACAGTATGCCCAGTTCGACCGTGCCCACAATCTGGAGCACGTCACTCGTGTCATCCGCCGCTCGCTCGAACTGGTGAAGACCACTGGCGCCGACATCAACATGGCCTACACCATCGCCGCCTATCACGACCTGGGCATGTCGGGCCCCCGCGCCATCCACCACATCACGGGCGGCAAGATACTCGCCACGGATGCCCGCCTGAAGCGCTGGTTCACACCAGAACAGATCAAGATTATGAAAGAGGCCGTCGAAGACCATCGCGCCTCTGCCAGCCGTGCCCCGCGCAGCCTCTACGGCAAAATAGTGGCCGAGGCCGACAGGGATATCGATGCCGAACTCGTCATCCGCCGCACCATCCAGTACGGGCTGGGCAACTATCCCGAACTCGACAGGGAGGGCCACTGGCAGCGATTCAAGCAGCACATGGACGAGAAGTACTCCGTCAACGGCTATATCCGCCTCTGGCTCCCCCACTCGCCCAACGAGCGAAAACTCAACGAGTTGCGTCAGTTGATAGCCAGCCCACAGCAGTTACGCGAAGTCTTCAGCCGCATCTATGCAGAAGAGGCCGCTCCCTCTCCTACAGGAGAGGTTGGATGAGGTCACAAAGTCCCTCTCCTCTTACCTGAGATACATCCAGTAGATATAGCCCAGCACGGCTGCCAGCACAATCAGCACCACCGAGCGCACGAAGCAACTGACCACCCTCTTGATGATCAGGAAGGCCACGATGATAGCAGCCAATATAAATATGTAATAACCTATATTCTCCATAATCTCTCAAAAATCTCACTTGAACAAATGCCTGAAGGCAGTGGGCACGGGCGTCTCAAACTCCATCGGCTCGCCCGTCACGGGATGATGAAAGCAGAGCAGCCAGGCATGCAGGCACAGGCGGTGGATCGGATCGTCGCCATTGCCGTATTTCGGGTCGCCGCACACGGGATGCCCCATATCGGCAGCGTGGACGCGGATCTGGTTCTTGCGGCCCGTCTCAAGTTTAAACTCCACGAGCGAATGTTCCGTCGTACGGTCCAGCACATGCCAGTGGGTGACGGCATACTTTCCACCGTTGTCCACGGGCGACGAATAGGTCACATAGGCCTTGTTGTCCTTCAGCCAGTTCTCCACAGTGCCGTCGTCCTCCACCAGTTCACCCGAGCATACGGCCACGTAGCGGCGGTCGTAGACGATGTCGTGCCAGTTGTGCTCCAGTATCTGTTCCGTCTCCATATCCTTCGCATACACCATCAGCCCGCTCGTGTCGCGGTCAAGCCGGTGCACCACGTGAGCCGTACACTTCTGGCGCGACTTCTTGAAGTAGTCGTCGAGGACCGTCTTCACGTTCAGCGTCGAGTGGCCGCCCGCCATTGAGAGGATGCCCTCGGCCTTCTCAACCACAATCAGCCAGCGGTCTTCATACACGATCTTTACCCAGCGGCTCTTAAAGCCCTGCTGGTTGCGCTTCGTCTTGCTCACCGCTATCTTCATGCCGCGCTCCAGCGGATAGTCAAACTGCGAGACGGTCTTACCATCCACCTTGATGCCTCTACCCTGCAGCGTGGCCTTGATTTTCGACTTCGACTGCGGCACGTTCGCCATCAGCCACTCCAGTAGAGGCAGCGGTTCCTCCACCACAAAGTGCTCATACTCGCCTTCGCGGTTATATCCTGCTTTGTATCTCATACTTTTTCCGAATAGGCTGCAAAGATACACTATTTATCCGAAACTGCCAAATTATATGCGAACAAATCATTTTTGACGCATTTTTCAACTTTTTTAACGACTCCGTATGCAAGACACCACGTTTTTGACGTTATATACCAAAAACAACGTAAAATTTAAAAGAACAGACATCATGAAAAAGTATCTACTTCTGAGCCTCTTTGTGCTCGCCACACTGATGACATCCTGTCTCAAGGACAACAACAACGACGACGACATCATCTGGGACATCGCGCCCATCAACTACTACATCACTGTCACTGACACCAGCGGCGACGATCTGCTCGACTCTACCCGCACCGACAACATACTGAAGGAAGTCAGCGTCAGTTACAACGGCAAGACCTATGCACCGCGCAGCACAAAGGAGATACAGGATAGCATTGCAAAGACACGCTTGTATGCACCAGACTTCTATGGCCTGTACTTCCAGAAGTTCTGGGACTCGCAGAAGAACACCTACGGCCCGTTCATGCTCGTCTTCGGCGAATTCGACGGCATGGAGAATGCCGAGCGGCGCGAGATTATCCTCAACTACAACGGCCAGGCCTACCCCATCGCCTATAGCAACAAATTCCAATGGGCCGCAGACAAGAGTCCACTGATCGACCGCAAGTTCTACTTTGGCAGCACCGTCGCAGAGAGTAACATCTTCAACCTCAGGCTCAATGCCGACGGACGGCTGGAACTGATAAAGTAGACGCCTGCCCCCGCAACATCTCATCTTTCGGAAGTTCTTTATCAGTCTGCTGTAGGGCATTTAACTTGTCTAATGCCGCTCCAAGGGTAATGCGGCAGGCGGCGTTTGACAAGCAAAACGCCCTACAACAAGCAGAGGATAAGTACGAACTAAAAAAACGTAAATGAAAAAGAAAGGCTCTAAACCAAGAAGGCCGCCGACTCCCGATGAGCCGGCGGCTATTGATGTCAGAGGTTCAGGCTCTTCTTGATGTCAGAGGTTCAGGCTCTTCTTGATGGCCTCAATCTTCTCATTGGCTGCATTGGTGCAACGCTCGTAGCAACCCGCGCACTTAAAACTGTTGTCACGGATCTCGCAGTAGAACTTGATCTTTGGCTCCGTGCCTGAAGGACGGACGCTGATCTTGATGCCGTCCTCAGTGAACCACTGCAAGACGTTGGACGTGGCAGGCATGTCGAGTTTGCCCTTGTTGCCCTGTGCGTCGCACCACTCCAGTGTCTGGTAGTCCTTCCACAAGCATATCTTCGAGCCACCGAGTTCCTTCGGAGGATTGGCGCGGAAGTCGGCCATCATCTGCTTGATCTCGTCGGCACCGCTCTTGCCGGGCTTCACCACATTGATGGTGGTCTCCTTCGAGAATCCGTATTCGGCGTAGATGTTCATCAACAGGTCGTAGAGGGTCATGCCGTTGTCCTTGGCCCAGGCTGCAATCTCGCAGATGAGGCAGATGCTGGCAGGGGAGTCCTTGTCGCGCACCTTGTCAAACGGCAGGAATCCGAACGACTCCTCGCCACCACCGATATATTTCTTCTTGCCTTCATTGACGCGGATGCGATAGGCGATCCACTTGAAGCCAGTGTACTCGTCGTAGATCTCAACACCGTTCTTCTTGGCGATGTCGGCTATCATCTCGGAGGTGACGATGGTCTTCACCATGAACTCGTTGCCCTTCAGTTGGCCAAGTTTCTTCTTGTTGGTGATGATGTACCATGAGAACATCATGGCGGTCTGGTTGCCATTCAGGATTTCCCACTCGCCCTTGTCGTTGCGGCAGACGATGGCCAGACGGTCAGCGTCAGGGTCGGAGGCGATCACGAGGTCGGCATTCAGTTTTGTACCGAGTTTCATGCCCAGCGTCATGGCCTCGGCATTCTCGGGGTTGGGGCTGACGACGGTGGGGAAATTGCCGTCGATGACCATCTGCTCGCGCACCACGTGGATGTTCTGGAAGCCCCATGAGCGCAGGGCCTCAGGGATGATGACGCGGCCCGTGCCGTGCATCGGGGAGTAGACGATATTGAGGTCTTTCTGGCGCAAGATGACGTCCTGATCCACCATAGCCTCACGGACAGCCTGCAGGTAGTCCCAGTCCATCTCGCCGCCGATGATCTCGATGAGGTCGTAGTTGGGCTCAAACTTCACGTCCTCAATCTTCACCTTGTTCACCTCATCGATGATACCCTTGTCGTGGGGAGAGAGCACCTGAGCGCCGTCGTCCCAGTAAGCCTTGTAGCCGTTGTACTCGCGTGGGTTGTGAGAAGCGGTGACGTTGACACCTGCCTGACATCCCAACTGACGGATGGCAAACGAGATTTCGGGTGTCGGACGGAGGCTCTCGAAGAGATAAGCCTTGATTCCGTTGGCCGAGAAGATGGCGGCGACGGTCTCAGCAAACATACGGCCGTTGTTACGGTTGTCGTGGCCCACCACCACAGCGCACTGCTTGCCTGGGAAGGCCTTCAGCACGTAGTTGGCAAATCCCTGTGTGGCCATGCCCACGATGTACTTGTTCATGCGGTTGGTACCGGCGCCCATGATGCCACGGAGCCCGCCAGTTCCAAACTCCAGGTTCTGATAGAAAGCGTCGATCAGAGCGGTCTTGTCCTCTGCGTCGAGCATAGCCTGTACTTCCTTACGTGTCTCCTCATCAAAGGCCGGAGTGAGCCATTCTTTCGCCCGTGCCTCGCACTGAGCAATGAGTTGAGCATTGTCTGCCATAGTTCTTCGTAATTTATTTGTTTTAGATTGTCATAATTGAATTCCAATTCACAAAATTACGAAGAAATCTGCAAATATGTATAAGTTAGTCCAATCTTTTTTATTTCTTTAAGATTTTATCTATTTCATCAAACTGTTTTCCCATGTTCAGATTGAAATAGACGCGATAGAGCGCGGGGCCCCACTTCTGCTTCTCGTCGGGCGCCAGTCGCCGATACGTCTCCAGCGGCTCCAGTGCATTCTGATACATTTTCTTAATCTGTTTCTTGTGACGGCGGGAGTCCATGCGCAGCGCAATGTTAAGGTAGGCCGTGCCCGCATTGTAATAGGCATCGGCCATCTGTGGATTCAGTGCCATCAGACGTTTGCTGTATTCGAGGCTCTTGGCATACTGCTCCGTATTGAGCAGCACGACGGACTTCGCAAAGAGGAACAGTTCGTTCAGGGAGTCGACGGCCAGAGCCTCGTCAGCCACCTTCAGAGCCTTGTCATAGCAGTGCTTTTCCGTGTAACTGTCCATCAGATGCGGAAAGAAATAAGTGGATTTGGGATATCTGCGAAAGCCCTCATAGAGCGTGGCCACATACATGGAATCGTCTTTCAGGCTTCGCCAGGCCTCAGCCACATACTGGAGCGTGTAGTCCATCTTGACAGAATCACGGAGTGCCAACTTATGATAGCGAAGCGTCAGGACGGGATCCTGCATACGGTAGCCGATGTAGGTCGTCCAATAAGCCGCCTCGGGCATCCGCTGATCGGTGCTGTCCAGATGATGCTCAGAGAACAGTGGCTGACGCATACAGTCGATATAGGCCTCAAAGAAATCGTAGGCCGTCACGAAATCCGACTTGCGGAGATAATAGGCACCGCCAGAGAACAGATTGGGGCGGTAGCCCATCATGTCGGCAGAGACGGACGCGCGCAGGTCAGGCGCCACCCTACCCTTCTTGTCCGGACGGGCGTCGATGGAGTCAAGCCTCTCGGCAATGGTGAACATACGGCGCACGACGGAGAAGAACTCGGCCGTGTCCTGCTGCTTCTTCAAATAGAATTTCTCGTTGGCCTGATCATACTGCTTCTGTACGCTCTGCAGCCATATCTCATAGATGCGGCGATTCTCCCGATTAGCGGAATCCTTCAGCAAGTCGGTCATCAGTCTTTCCGCCTGTGCGAAGTTCTTGCCGCTCTTCAGGATGGTGCGCGCCTCTCCTATCTGCTTCCGCTGACCAGAAGCCGACAGACAGATGCCTATCATCAATATCAGTATTATATTACCCTTCAACATTCTCTTCATTCCCATAGTCCCGATGTTCTCCTATTGATTGAAAAAAGAGAAAGCCAACATAGTGACTTTCTCTCTTTCTCTCTCTACCTTGTGATTCCGGCGGGATTCAAACCCACAACCTTCTGATCCGTAGTCAGATGCTCTATTCAGTTGAGCTACGGAACCATTCCGTTTTTGCGGTTGCAAAGGTACGCACTTTTTTCAAACCCACCAAACTTTTTGAGACTTTTTTTTCAAAAAAAGCGTTTTTCTTTCAAATCCTTGATTTATGCCAAGGATTTTCAGACGATAATACGCGTTTTATGGTAATTTTCGCGGAATTCGGAGGGGCTGCATCCTTTCTTTTTCCTGAAGATGCGATTGAAATTGCTCAGGTTATTAAAACCGCAACTGTAACTAATCTCGGCGATGGAGTTGGTGCTGTCCACCAGTAGGCGGCTGGCATAGCCCAGGCGCATATCGATGATATAGTCAGTGAGATTGCGCCCTGTGTGCAACTTGAAGAATCTGCTGAAGGCACTGGCGCTCATCCCTGCCAGACTCGCCATGTCCGAAAGACGGATCTCATTCTTATAATTCTCATTGATGTAATTCTTTACCTTCAGGACGCGTCTGCTGTCGCTGGCCACGTCGACCTTGGCGAAACTGCTGGTGGCCAGGGGGCGCGTTCCCTCGCAGCGAGACAGTTCGTAGAGAATGGAAAGGAACTGCTGGAAGGCATAGAAGCCATCCTTGATGCTGCTCAGCGTGTCAAGTTTCTGGTAGACTTTCATGATGGCATCCATAGGGAAGCAAAGTCCCTTGCGGGCTTCCATCATCATCTTCTTCATCGAATTGAATGGATTTCTGCTGAAGATACTGTTCTCGCCAAAGTCGAGATCGAACTGTACTGTCACTTCCCGGATGTCCCGGCTGGTACAGACGTTCTGCTCCCAGACGTGCTCCAAATCGGCACTTGTAATAAGTACCAGATCATACTCGCCTATCACCTCATTGGAATCACCGACAATCCGGCGCACACCTGGAGCATGCTCTACGAAATTGAGTTCGTAGACGCTATGATTGTGTATGGGATAAGTGAATTCTTTCTTCCGCCGATCTGCTATATAGAGTACATCCTTACCCATCAGGGGAGTGATCTCATGTATGACCTTCAAATCTTCCATACATCCTACACCTCTCTATATATTCAGATTTTCAGTTCTTTCAGGATCTCAGACATACGCTGAATGTTCTTGATACGCATCGGGACCAATGGCAGACGAAGCACGTTCTGTATGAACCCCATCTCAGAGAGCATCGCCTTCACGCCAGCAGGATTACCATCGACAAAGAGCAAAGAGAACAAGTCAGTAAACCTGTGATGAATCTTACGAGCCGGATCATACTCGCCGCGCATCTGCAAACGAATCATCTTAGAAAATTCTTTGGGCAGCGCATTGCCAATCACGCTGATGACACCTACGGCACCACACGATACCATCGGGAATGTCAGGGCATCATCACCAGAAATGACATCGAAGTCGCGCGGTTTATTCTTGATAATCTCATCTACCTGTTCCAAATTGCCACTAGCCTCCTTGATGGCTACGATATTACTGCAGTCCTTTGCCAGACGCACTGTAGTAGCAGCCTGCATGTTGACACCCGTACGGCCAGGCACGTTATAGAGCACGATGGGCAGGCTGGTGGCAGCAGAAATGGCTTTGAAATGCTGGTATAGCCCCTCTTGGGATGGCTTGTTGTAGTAAGGACAGATACTGAGGATGCCGTCAATGCCCCGGAAGTCACCAGTGTGGAGTTCATCAACTATAGCAGCCGTATTGTAGCCGCCGCATCCCATCAGGATGGGCACACGCCCCTGGACATAGTCGACAACCGTGTCTTTGATCTTCAGTTTCTCGCCAGCCGACAGCGTCGGAGTCTCACCAGTAGTAGCCAGAATGCAAAAAAAGTCGGCCCCATTGCTTAATTGATAGTCTACCAGACGAATCAGCGCCTCGTAGTCCACGGAGCCGTCTTCCTTGAAAGGAGTAATCAGGGCGATACCCAGACCCTTGAAAATATTTTGTACCATACAGTCTAATTCTAATCGGCTGCAAAGATACACAAAAATTTAAAGGTAACGAAGCAAAAAAGCAAAAAAGTATAGAGTGCTCTACACTTTTTTGCTTTTTCAGACATTATTCAGCCTTAAACAAGTCCTTTATGCCACCGATACTGCCCAGCAGATTGGTCGCCTCATAAGGCAGATAGACCGTCTTGGTCTTGTCGCCCTCCGCCAGTTCCTGCATCATCTGGATATACTTCTGAGCCAGCAGATAGTTGGCAGGATTGGTCGACTTGCCGACAGCCTCTGTGATCAGTTCGATAGCCTTTGCCTCAGCCTCAGCCACACGGATGCGGGCCTGTGCCTCACCCTCAGCCTGAAGGATGGCTTCCTGCTTGGCGGCCTCGGCCTTGTTGACGATGGCGGTCTTCTCTCCTTCCGAAGCGAGGATCTCGGCCGCCTTCTGTCCTTCAGAGGTCAGGATCTGGGCACGCTTATTACGCTCTGCCTGCATCTGCTTCTCCATCGCCGTCAGGACTGAGTCGGGAGGCGTGATGTCCTGCAGTTCCACGCGATTCACCTTCACGCCCCACTTATCTGTGGCATCGTCGAGCACTGCGGAGAGTTTCTTGTTGATGGTGTCGCGGGATGTCAGCGTCTCGTCGAGTTCCAGTTCTCCGATAATATTACGCAGGGTCGTCTGCGTCAGTTTCTCGATGGCATTGGGCAGATTGTTGATCTCATAAGTGGCCTTAAAGGGATCCACGATCTGGAAGTAGAGCAGTGCGTTGATCTCCGTCTGCACGTTGTCCTTCGTAATCACATTCTGCTTGGGGAAGTCATAGACTTGCTCACGCAGGTCGATTGTCGTGGAGTACTGGTAGCGCCCGTGATTGAGCACCACGATCGACTTGGCACGGTCTATAAAAGGGATGATGATGTTGATGCCAGGCTGCAGCGTGGCGTAATAACGTCCTAGACGCTCAACAATCTTCGTTTCCGACTGAGGAATAATCACAAGTGCCATCTTGGCGAAGATAACCACCAACACGACGATAGTCACAAGAACATAAAACATTGTATCCATAAATTTAAAAAATTAAAGAGTTTCCACTGTAATAATCGTACTCTCGCGCCCAATGACTTTCACATTGGAACCTTCAGGGATGTCACAGCCTCTATTGGTGACTGCCTTCCAGATGTCGCCATCAATCTGAACACGTCCAAAGCCATCGGCAACGACCCTTTCCACCACTCTGCCCTGACGGCCCAGCAGCGCATCAGCATTGCTCACACGAGGATCCTCGCCCCGATGCAGGTACCGCTGTGCGAACGGACGGACCCAGAACAGACTGATCAGCGTGAACACGGCGAAGACCACCAACTGCACATAAATGCTACCGCCGACTACCGCCGAGACGGCCGCAAAGACGGCTCCGATGGAAAAGCAGATGATGAAGAAGTCACCCGCTGTCAACTCCAGAATCAGGCAGACGACGGCCACGACAGCCCATACCTGCCACAAATGTTGTGCTAAATACTCAATCATAACCTTATACTATTTTAGAGTGATAATACAAAATCATCCCAATCCTTCGACGACCCTTTTCTGCCGAACACCTTAGAGTAGAGCCGACTACGGGTTGAGGCAACACTCTCCTTCGAATGGGCCGTCAGAAGAGCGATGTCTTTCGGCTGGACTCGCACCTTGATCAGAAGGCTGACATGGTACTCCTGTTCCGTCATACGATAGAGACTATACAGTTGCTCCGTGAATCCCGTGTAAATACTATTGACCACTTCAGTCAGATCTGCCCACTCCTGATGCGACAGGCTGCGCCCGCTGTTCAGGCAGTCCTGCAGCCGGTGATAAACTTCTGAGGAGAAAATGACCGTCTCAGCCTGCCGTCGCTTCTCATTCTCAAGCCTTGCCACCTTATTATTATAAGAGAGCGTGGCCTTCTTTTCTTCCAACTCCAGGCGTAACAGCGAGTTCTCGTCGCCCAGTTTACGGAGCAGGCCCTCCAGTTCATGAATCTTCGCCTCATTCCGCCGGATGTTCTGCTGACTCTGAGCCTCCTGCCTCTGCTGCATCGTGCGAATCTTCTCCAGACGCTCCTGCAAGGCAAGCACCTTCCGGCGGCTGTTCTGCACTGTCACCACAAAGAGAACAGCATAGACCACCATGCCTATTATCAACAGGAACCACTCACGCCCTGTAAGCACCAGACCAGATGTCAGCAAATCATTAATCATAGTGCAAAGGTACGGAATATTTCCCAATCCTCCAAGTTTTTTCATTCGCAATAATTCGCAACACACCTATCTGTTCGCAAAAGTTTGCAGAAAGGCCTCCGAAAGGCTTCTTTTTGCCCACAAGGCAATAATCGGGCAAGAATCACGTTATTATGTCTGATGAGACGTCTAGTTAGAACATATACACTCCTTCTGGCCATGCTCCTGATGAGCCAGGCCGTGCTAGCCGATGACTTCATACTGAAGGGAAAAGTCATCGACGAAGAAAGCAACGCCCTGGAACTGGTCACCGTCTCATGCATGGAGCAAGGCAAAGTGACGATGACCAATCTGCAAGGTGAATTCTCACTGACCCTTCACAGCGCAGACTCTGTAGAAGTACGCTTCTCGATGATAGGCTACGCACCAAGGAAGCGGCTGTTCCGCCGTCCGAAGGGAAAGATGACAGTCCAGATCGTCATGCAACCCATGGAAGCCCTGAAAGAAGTGACCATTACGGAACGGCGCAGACAGACCACCACGACGGAGCAACTCGACATAGAAAACGCCAAGCACAGTCCATCGACGACAGGCAATGCAGTGGAAGAACTAATTCAGCAGCAGGCCGGCGTCTCAACTCACAACGAGATGTCATCTCAGTATAATGTCCGCGGAGGATCGTTCGACGAGAATGCCGTCTATATAAACAATGTGGAAGTCTACCGCCCACTGTTAGTGCGAAGCGGACAGCAGGAAGGCCTCTCCATCATCAACCCTGACATGGTGGAAAAGATCGGATTCTCTTCAGGCGGTTTCGAAGCGAAATATGGCGACAAAATGTCGTCAGCACTCGACATCACCTATCGTCGTCCGAAGCCCTTCGAGGCCACGGTTACGGCATCACTGCTCGGCGCCAGCGGCTACCTGGGTGTCAGCACAAAGAAGTTCGCCATGAGCCACGGGCTCCGCTACAAGACCAACCGCTATCTGCTCGGCTCCCTGGAAACAACTGGAGAGTATCAACCAAATTTCTTTGATTATCAGACATATATCAGTTACAATCCAAACAAGAGATGGGCGTTGGACTTGATTGGTTACATCTCTACCAACCACTACAACTTCAAGCCCAAGGACCGAGAGACCAACTTTGGCACGATGGAGGACGTGAAGTCGTTTAAAGTCTACTTCGACGGACAGGAAAAAGACGTCTTCGAAACACTTTTCGGGACAGCCTCAATCACGCGCTCATTCGGCGACTCGACGAAGATAAAATTGCTGACATCCGCCTTCCACAGCAAAGAGCGGGAGACTTATGACATCATGGGGCAATACTGGCTGGACGACACGCAAACCAGCGAGAACCTCGGCGTTGGCACCTATATGGAGCATGCCCGCAACTACCTGACCGCCAATGTGGTCAGTTTCAAACTGATGGCCAACCACAAGACGCGCAGGCATGACTTCGAGGCTGGGATCACATACAAAATCGAGAAGATAGAGGAGCAAGCCCGTGAATACGAGATGCGTGACTCCAGCGGCTACTCCATCCCCCACTCTGCCAACCGCCTGGACCTGATCTACACACTGACATCGAAGAACAATGTGAACAGCCACCGTGTGGAAGCCTACATCCAGGACACCTACAAATTCAACAAAGGCGAGACCTTCTTCTCGCTCAATTATGGCGTGCGGCTGGCCAACTGGTCGTTCAACAAAGAGACCATCGTCTCGCCTCGCGTCGCCTTAGCGATTGTGCCCGCCTTCAATCAGGATCTAACATTCCGCTTCGCCTCCGGCCTCTATTATCAGGCACCTTTCTACAAGGAGATGCGCGACACGGTGACGGAAAACGGCATCACCGTGGCCAGACTCAACGAAAAGATCAAGAGCCAACGCTCACTGCAGTTCATCGCCGCGATGGACTATCGCTTTAAGATGGTGAACAGGCCGTTCCGCTTCACGGCAGAAGCCTATTACAAGGCACTTTCAAACCTCATTCCCTACAATATCCAGAATGTGAAAGTCACTTATTATGGAGAAAACCTTTGCAGCGGATATGCAGCAGGACTCGACCTGAAACTGTTTGGCGAGTTTGTGCCGGGGACTGACTCTTGGCTGACATTCTCAGTGATGAGCACCAGGCAGAAGATGAACGGCGTATCGTTTCCGATGCCCACCGATCAGCGATATGCCATCAACCTGCACTTCACAGACTATTTCCCAGGAACAGACCGCTGGAAGATGACCCTCCGCCTGGCCTTCGCTGACGGACTGCCCTTTGGAGCCCCTCACCGAGGTATCGAGCATCAGCACTTCCGCGCTCCTGCCTATAAACGGGCCGACATCGGTATGAGTTTCCGCGCAGTCAAAAATGGCAAGAGCGTGAAGAACATCTGGCTGGGTGTCGACTGTCTGAACCTGTTTGGCATCAACAATGTAAACAGTTACTATTGGGTAACCGACATTGCCGGTCGACAGTGGGCCGTTCCTAACTACCTGACTGGCAGGCAAATTAACGGAAAAATCACTATCGAATTATAATATTTGTTAAATACCATCTGTTTTTTTGCTTATACGTGCGTGCGAATCATAATATTTAGTACTTTTGCCGAAAGTTTTATTAAGTTGTAAAAAGAAACAATCGCAAATATGAAAAAGTTACTAGTATTAGCCCTTTGCACAACTATCTCATTAATTAGTTGCAATGAATATGACTTTAGTGGACAAGAACAGATTGCCATTAAAGAGAATGCAGAAAAGGTCTTTGGTCTCATAGACCCCAATCAGGATTGGAGTTCGGTGAACAGCGGCACGATTACCATTACCGCTGATGCTGATCTCAACGAAATCTCAAAAGTGCAAATTCTGACAGAAGCACCATTCTTCAATTCAGATAGTAAAATTCTCAAAGAGGCAATAGTTCAAAAAGGACAAACTGTCACTTTGAACTACGATGCTCCCAATCTTTATGAGCAACTTGTTGCTGCTTGTGTAGACAGCGAAGGTCACTATTATGTAAAGGCCTTTAAAGTTGGAGAGACCAAACTGAATTTCCAATCTTCGTCTGCTATGGCACGCACAAGGGCAGCAACCAGAAGTGATGGTGGAGGTTATCCCAATTTAGGGAACGTTGTAATTGAATTATCTAATTCCACGACATCTTACAATGCAGACCGGGCTATCTCAGACAAGTTTGAGTTTAGTGCCTGGAAGAATTCCGGATGGGAAAATGACCGATTATGGTATTTCTCTCCAAATAGCAGTGTAGATAATGGTTGGCAATTAGAAGTAGATTCAAAAAATCATGGGCGTGCCATCTACCGTTCTATAGGTGACATTACTGAGGATGACCAGAAGGAACTTAGTGCCATCTTCTCTTCCGTTCTAAGCCGTAAGAACGAGAATAATCAAAAGATTCGTTCCAACTTGGACAGGATTCGTAATAGTGAGCAAGTACAATTGTATAATAGCCATTTAGTGAGCAATGGGAATCCCATTACGATCATTCCTGTTCAGATGGCCTCCACGGAAATTGATGATTGTCAGTTGTATTATTACTATTTCAACCCTAATGACATCCCTAGTGGCATGAGTATGGATAGTTATATTAAAACACTCCCTAAATTCAGTGCCATGATGTGTAGTGAGGCTAAAAGTGCTGCCAGTGGAATAGGCAAGAGTGGCGAAGATTTCTTTAAAGTCTATGAATATCTTTTGCCATACTATGGAGATGGTCCGTTCGTTGATCCTGCTGTAATTTGTAAGACAGACGGAAATATCTACCGCATTAAGAATGTCAAGACGATGAACAACGAGGACTATTTCCTTAGTTATACCACTGGCCCAGACAGAATGGCTGACAAGGTTGCAAAACTGTATCCTGACAATTCTGCCAACGTTGCTAATCAACTTTGGCAGATATTCACCACCCCCAGTGGAATGGCTGTATTGTACAATATCGGAACACAACTCTTCTATGTCGATGATGATACGTACACCAAGTTTGACAATGACATTACAAAGGCAAAGGACAATCTATATAAGATTATTGACAAAGGAGACTACTGCTATATAGAAACCTATAAAAAGGACGGCACTAAACGCGGTCTTCTAGGATCGAACTTGACAAGTAACAAACGTGTCGGTACTAATAAGGCTGAGAGTCTGGGTGATGCTGCAAAATGGCAATTCATCAAATATAACGGTGCTATCCCCGAAGGAACCAAAAATGAAATCGAGTTAGGCACCACGCCATTTGTTCAGACAGGAATCAGTGCCAGTATTCCCTCTGGCTATTATGTTGGACTTATGCTGAGGAAATATTTTGGCGGTAATGGCTGTCTTTATAGTTATGGACAGTTAAACACTGAAATAAACACCTACGGTCAGTTCAACACTGCTGTTACTACTTACGGAATGCAATTAGACGACACACGTACCATTATGTTCAATGCCAATGGAAAAACATATATTGGCTTTGAAGATGGTTCAGACTGTCAGTATAGTGACATGATTGTAGAGATTGGTGGACATACACCTGAGGTGACACCTTCAAAGCCTCTAAGTCAGATGAGCAGTCCTTCTGACTTGCAATTGAGTGGTATTGAGACAAATTACCTGTATGATGATGAGGAAATCGAAGGTCAGGCTTATATGCTTTGCTTTGAAGACCGTCCTATTCAGGCTGATTATGACCTCAATGACGTGGTACTACGTTGTACACGAATAAGTGAAACAGAAGTGGAACTTAGTTTGATTGCTGCTGGTGCGTTTGATAATGTCGTCATTCAGGGTATCCCAGGAGAATATGAAGAAGGCTTTAAACTAAATGGCCGTGAAGTGCATGAGATATTCCGAAAGCAAGATGCTGTTGACAAGGAACGCTACATTAACACCTTGACTGGTGCAACATTCCTATCTCCAAAGTCTGCTATCTACAAGATTGACAAGGATATGACCATACCTCAATTCTTAAGTAAGATCTACATTGAGAACCAGACAACTGGTCAGACCGTTGAAGTTGCCAAGACAGGTTCTTCTCCATGCGGAATTATTATCCCAAGCGACTTTGACTATCCGATGGAAGGTGAAAGCATCACAGGTGCTTATCCACTGTTCACTTACTGGTCGAGAAACGCATCTAATTACAAAGACTGGTACAGTAAAGAGAATACAACAGGCGGTACAACTATTACTGTCAAAAACGTCTTAAAACAGAATCAATAAAAGCATTTACGATCATATGAAGAGATTGCCATTTAGATTTCATGGCAATCTCTTTTTTATGCCTCAATATATAAAAAAGCCAAAAAAAACAGGAAGTTTTCACTCTATATCCAACGAAATGACTATCTTTGCACATTATTTATAAATATTCTAATTTTAAACGATATGAAGATTTCCCACATTGAGCATCTGGGCATCGCAGTCCAGAGCATTGAAGAGAGCCTGCCGTTCTTCACTGACGTGCTTGGCCTAGAGTGTTATGCAACAGAAGTAGTAGAGGACCAGAAAGTGAAGACCGCTTTCCTAAAATGCGGCGAGGTGAAACTCGAACTGCTGGAGCCAACATCCCCAGAGAGCACTATCCAGAAGTGGATTGACAAAGGCAACAAGGGCGTTCATCACGTAGCCTTCTGCATTGAGGACGGCGTTGCCAATGCCCTCGCTGAAGTTTCTGAGAAGGGTGTCCGTCTGATTGACCAGGCTCCCCGCAAGGGTGCTGAGGGGCTGAACATCGCCTTCCTCCATCCAAAGTCAACCGCAGGTGTACTGACAGAACTCTGCGAACACCCGGAAAAATAAATCATAAAATCAAAAATAAAAAGATGACTAAGCAATTAGAGAAAATCAAGCAACTCATCGAGAAGCGCGAACAGGCCCGTCTCGGTGGTGGTGAGAAAGCCATTCAGAAACAGCACGACCGCGGCAAGTACACTGCCCGTGAGCGTATAGAGATGCTGCTTGACGAGGGTTCGTTCGAAGAGTATGACATGTTTAAGGAGCATCGCTGCCATAACTTCGGTATGGAGAAGAAGCAGTTCCTTGGCGACGGTGTGGTCGCCGGCTCTGGTACTATCGACGGCCGTCTGGTGTTTATCTTCGCACAGGACTTTACCGTCCATGCAGGTTCCCTCTCTGAGACGATGAGCCAGAAGATTTGCAAGGTGATGGATATGGCTATGAAGATGGGAGCCCCCGTGATTGGCATCAACGACTCGGGTGGTGCCCGTATCCAGGAAGGTATCAACGCCTTGGCCGGCTATGCTGAGATTTTCGAGCGTAACATCCTGGCTTCAGGAGTGATTCCTCAGATCAGTGGCATCTTCGGTCCTTGTGCTGGTGGTGCTGTCTACTCCCCTGCCCTCACCGACTTCACGCTGATGATGGAAGGCACAAGTTATATGTTCCTAACAGGTCCAAAAGTTGTAAAGACTGTCACAGGCGAGGATATCGACCAGGAGCACCTCGGTGGCGCATCTGTTCACGCCACCAAATCGGGTGTGACCCATTTCACTGCAAAGACTGAAGAGGAAGGCATTCAGATGCTGAAGACGCTGTTGAGTTATATCCCTTCCAACAATATGGAGACGGCTCCCTTCAAGCCGACCAACGACCCAATCAACCGCATGGAGGACAGCCTGAACGAGATTATCCCAGAGAACCCCAACGAGGCCTACGACATGTATAAAGTAATTGGTGCTGTGGTCGACGACGGAGAGTTCTTTGAGGTGCAGCCTAAGTTCGCCAAGAACATCATCGTAGGTTTTGCCCGCTTCAATGGCCAGAGCGTTGGTATCGTAGCCAATCAGCCTTCTTGCTACGCAGGTGTCCTCGATGTGAACGCTTCTCGTAAGGGTGCACGTTTCGTTCGTTTCTGCGATGCCTTCAATATTC
>CAMVJQ010000041.1 GCA_947167845.1 uncultured Prevotella sp.
GACCTCCAGATTATGAGTCTGTTGCTCTAACCAACTGAGCTACAAGTCCGGTGATCGTAGGTTGTTTCGCCTTAATCGGGTGCAAAGTTACATTAAAATCAGCAAATATCCAAATTTTTTTGCGAAAATAGCAAAAATATGTTTAACTTTGCACTCAAAATGAAGACAATCGTACTTTCTTCAGAGACGAAACTGGCTGTTCCGTGCGTGGCCACGATAGGTAGTTTCGACGGTGTGCACCGGGGGCATCAACTGGTGATAAGGATGGTGCTGGAACGTGCGCAACGGCTGGGATTGTCGCCGATGGTCATCACCTTCGACCGTCAGCCAAGACAACTCTTCGATCCTGATTTCCGTCCGCAACTGCTTTCGACGTTGCAGGAGAAGACGGTCTGCCTTCAGGCTCTTGGCATAGAGACCCTGGTGGTGCTGCCTTTTACGAAGGAGATGGCTGCGCTATCCGCAGAAGCCTTTATGAGGCAGGTGCTGCACCAACAACTGAATGTGAAGGTGCTGCTGACGGGCTATGACAACCGCTTCGGACATAACCGCAGCGAGGGTTTCGACGATTATGTGCGCTATGGGAATGCCTTGGATATAGAGGTGCTGCGGGGTGACGTGGAACTGATGGACGGTGAGACAGCAGTCAGTTCGACGGTTATCAGGCGGTTGCTGGCAGAAGGGGGTAGGGTGGAGTTGATGCCTGATGTACTCACCCGCTACTATGCCTTGTCGGGCCGTATCGTTGCTGGCCAGCATATCGGCCATGAACTGGGATTCCCTACAGCCAATCTGGAGCCAGACGATAGGGACAAACTGATTCCCGCCAGCGGGGCCTATGCCGTTTGGGCAACGCTGGAGGGAGGTGAACGGCTGCCTGCGATGATGAATATCGGCATGCGTCCCACGTTTGAGGGACACAGTCGGACACTGGAGGTACATATATTAAAAGAGGTGGGCGATATCTATGGGCAGCGGCTCACGGTGGAGTTTGTGAGTAGGCTGCGTAGTGAACGGCGTTTCGACAGTCGCGAGGCACTGATGGCGCAACTCCGCCAGGATCGGCTGGCTGTTTTGGATTTGTTGAATAGATGACAAAATTGTTTTGAAGATGAAAAAGGCGTTGATTTATACTTTGTTTTTTGTGCTCATCCAACTGGTGGTGGGCGGTGTGATGCAGGGTTTGTGGATTCTGTGGAAAGGCCCAGGGGCTGAACTTGATGCGACGGGCACTATTTTGCTGATGGCATTGTTCAGTGTCGTGACGCTGGTACTTTTCCTCTGTAAGAAATGGGCGGAGGTGTCGCCGAATTGGATACGGACCCGGCCCTGGCTTGTGCTTTTCTGGTGCGTGCTGGCAGCCTTCGGGGCCATTATACCTTCCACATGGCTGCAGGAACAGTTGCCAGAACTGCCGAACATCGTTGAGGAAGAGTTTGACATGATTCTGCGTAATCGTTTAGGCTACGTCGTGGTAGGTCTGCTGGCTCCCTTTGCCGAGGAGGTGGTGTTCCGAGGGGCAGTCCTGCGGGCCCTGCTCCGCTGGGGGCGCGGTCCTTGGGTGGCTATTCTTGTCTCAGCCTTTCTCTTCAGTGCTGTCCATATGAATCCTGCACAGTTGCCTCATGCTTTTATCATCGGCGTGCTGCTGGGGTGGCTTTACTACCGCACGAACAGCATCATCCCAGGTATGGTGTATCATGTGGTGAACAATTCGATTTCCTATGTCCTCTATAACCTATATCCTGACCCTGACATCAAGTTGATAGACTTGTTCCAGGGTAGTGAACGCAGTATGCTGATGGCGGTTTGTTTCTCATTGTGCATCCTGCTTCCATCCCTTTACCAGTTGCATCTGCATATGAAGCGATAGAAATGAAGTGGGCTGCCTGATCCTGTCAGTGCAGCCCAATCTTCTACGTTAGTATGTTTTTAAAAATTTGAGAGAACGAAGCTTCACAGCTTCTTTTTGTGTTTTAATAAATGTGTTGAATTATTATAGAGAAAGCATAGAAAAATTATTCAAATAACTTGGTGTTCTTATCCTTGGGTGCCAGTACGACGGTGTCGATGACATTTTCCGCCTGTATTGGACTTAGGATATTGATGGAATCCTGCTGCTCGTGATGGAACTTGGCGTATTCGTCTTTCGGGTTGTCCCATCCGTAGTTCCATGGTGCCTGGGCAGCATTTCCCAGCGTCAGGATGATGGCAACGATGGCGGCAGCCTTGAAGAGCGGCTTCAGTCTAGGGCCTAGGGTGACAATCTTTGCCTGTTGTTGCGGTTCCTGGCTCTCCTCGTCGATCATCTCGAGAATTCGGGCATCAAAGTCATCGCCCAGCGGCTCTTCTTTCTCGATGGTGAAGAGTTCCTTATAGGGCTGGAGATGCTTTGGAATGTCAGGCTGACTGAAGAAAGTACGGAGAATTCCCTCTTCCTGCAGGGTGGTCTCACCTTGCCAATAGCGCTCCAGTAACTGTTCGATATACTTATAGTCCATAATTCTCTGCTTCAATGAATTTCTGTTTGATGGTCTGGCGGGCTCGGAAGATGTTTATTTTCACCTGCTCCTCGCTGATGGCCAGTATCTTTGCGATGTCCTTATAACTCTTGCCTTCGACGTCGCGGAGTTGCATGATGCTTCGCTGTTTCTCTGGCAGTTCGCCAATGAGGCGGCGTATCAGTGCGACGCGGTCTCGCTGTTCCGCCTGTTCCTCAGGATTGGATGAGTAACTGCTGTCGGGTACGTCGTGATTGTCCGCCAGGCTTAGGTTCTGGTTCTCTGCCTTCTTCGTCTTGTCGATGGCGATGTTGCGGCAGATAGTGAGGCAGAAGGCTTCAATGGATTCTATTTCTTCCCACTTGTCCCGCCTGTTCCAGACCTTGATCATCGTTTCCTGCACGACATCCTCTGCCTCCGCACGATTGAGAGTGATGCGGAGTGCGAGCCGGAAGAGTTCATTTTTCAGCGGCAGTACGTCGTTCCGGAAACTGATCTTTTTCATCCTCTCTATAAATAATGACGATTGGGAAACGGAAAAGTTACAAAAAGGCGAAAAATTTTTCGCCTTTTATTTAATTATGGTGCCGTGTTGCCCGTCGATGGCAGTGGCAAGGGTGATGATGACCTGTGAGACACCGGCATCGATGGCTGAGAGGGCATTCTCTATCTTGGGGAGCATACCGCCACTGATGGTGCCGTCTTCCCTGTATCTGATGAAGTCCTCGCGTGTGATGATGGGAATGACGGATTCATCGTCATCCGGATTGCTGAGCACGCCTTTCTTCTCGAAACTGAAGATCAGGGTCACGTCGTAGTATGTGGCCAGTGCCTTGGCTGTCTCAGAGGCGATGGTGTCGGCATTGGTGTTGAGGATGTTGCCCTGGCCATCGTGGGTCAGCGGAGCCATCACGGGGGTGATGCCCTCTTCGATAAGACGACTGAGCATGCGTCCGTCAGCACGGTCTACATCTCCTACGAAGCCGAAATCAATACCGTCTTTCAACGGGCGTTTGTGGCTGCGGATGACATCGATGTCTGCACCCGTCAGTCCGAGAGCATTCACACCATTGGCTTGCAGACGGGCCACGAGGTTCTTGTTGACCAGACCGCCATAGACCATTGTGACCACACTCAGCATCTCGGCATCGGTGATGCGACGCCCGTTCACCATCTTCGACTCGATGCCGAGCGACTCTGCCACCTTCGTGGCCTTGCGGCCTCCGCCGTGTACCAGCACCTTGCGCCCCTCGATGGCGCTGAAGTCTTTCAGCAACTGGGCGAGTTGGGCCTCGTCTTCAACGACGGCTCCGCCCACTTTTACTATAGTCAGTTTTTCTTTCATCACCCTTTCGGTTCTTTAATTATTCTAAATAGGTGTAGCCATAGAGGCCAGAACGGTAGTTGGAGAGGAACTCCTTACCCTCTTCGAGTGAGATCTTGCCTTGCTTGACGCTCTTGGCCACCCAAACCTCCAGTTGGCGGACCAGTTTCTTCGGATCATATTGTACATAGTCGAGCACCTCGGCCACTGTCTCTCCGTCGATGATCTGGTCAATATGGTAACTGCCGTCTTTCTCTGAGATATGGACGGCATTGGTGTCGCCAAAGAGGTTGTGCATATCGCCCAGGATCTCCTGATAGGCTCCTACGAGGAAGACGCCCAGATAGTAGGGCTCGTTCTTGCGGAGGCTATGAACAGGCAGTGAGTGGGAGTTGATGCGGTTGGTGACGAAGTTGGCCACCTTGCCGTCCGAGTCGCAGGTGATGTCCTGTATAGTGGCATTGCGGGTGGGGCGCTCGTCGAGCCGTTGGATAGGCATGATGGGGAATAGTTGGTCGATGGCCCAGGAGTCGGGCAGACTCTGGAACAGCGAGAAGTTGCAGAAATACTTGTCTGCCAGCAACTTGTCGATGTTCATCAACTCTTCCGGGATATGCTTCAGGCTCTTAGTCAGGATGTTAATCTCGTGACAGACACTCCAGTACATGGCCTCTATCTCAGCACGGGTCTTCAGGTCGACGATGCCGTGGCTGAACAGGTCGAGCACCTCCTCGCGGATTTGTTCTGCGTCGTGCCAGTCCTCCAGCACATTGCGGGGTGAGAGGTTATCCCAGATCTCGTATAGATCCTTTACTAACTGGTGTGAGTTCTCGTCGGGTTCGAACTCCTCAGGCATCTCTGGTAGCGAAGCGGTCTCCAGGACGTCGATGACAAGCACGGAGTGGTGGGCTGCCAGTGAGCGTCCGCTTTCAGTGATGATGTTGGGGTGGGGCAGGTCATTCTTGTTGGCAGCGTCCACAAAGGTGTAGATACAGTCGTTGACGTACTCCTGGATGCTGTAGTTGACAGATGACTCGCTCGAAGGGGAACGCGTGCCGTCATAGTCGACGCCAAGTCCGCCGCCGCAGTCGACGAAGTCCACGTTGTAGCCCATCTTATGCAGTTGTATATAGAACTGCGAGGCCTCGCGCAGGGCAGTTTGGATACGGCGGATCTTGGTAATCTGGCTGCCGATATGGAAATGAATGAGTCGCAGACAGTCGCGCATGTCCTTCTTGTCAAGCATATCCAAGGCTTCCAGGAGTTCTGCGCTTGTCAGGCCGAACTTTGAGGCGTCGCCGCCGCTCTCCTCCCATTTGCCGGAGCCGCTGGATGCCAGTTTGATGCGGATGCCGATATTTGGGCGGACGTCCATCTTCTTGGCCACCTTGGCGATAATCTCCAGTTCGTTGAGTTTCTCCACCACGATGAAGATGCGCTTGCCCATCTTCTGGGCCAGCAGGGCCAGTTCGATATAACTCTGGTCTTTATAGCCATTACAGACGATGATGGAGTCGCTCTGGCACTGAACGGCGATGACGGCATGGAGTTCGGGTTTGGAGCCCGCCTCTACACCGAGGTTGAACTTCTTGCCGTGTGAGATGATCTCCTCTACCACAGGCTGTATCTGGTTGACCTTGATCGGATAGACCACATAGTTCTCGCCCTTGTAGTCATACTCCTCTGCTGCCTTCTTGAAACAACTCCATGTCTTCTCAATCCGGTTGTCGAGGATGTCAGGGAAGCGTAGCAGCACAGGTGGCGTGACGTCGCGCAGTGCCAGTTCGTCCATCACTTCACGCAGGTCTATCTGCGTGTTGTTCTTGCAAGGAGTCACGTAGACATCGCCTTTTTCGTTGATGCCGAAGTAGGAAGTTCCCCAACCGTTGATGTTGTAGAGTTCCTTAGAATCGTCGATAGTCCATTTTTTCATATTTGGAGATGGGGTGTAATGGATGTCCGGCGAGCCGGATGTTCCTGGTTATAGGTTTAGTAATTCTCTGACTTTGGCGACACTGGTTTTGATTTTCTCATAGTCGTCCATCAGTGTGACATCGAGTGTATAGCGGGCTTTGGTGTAAAAGGGCTCGCGCTTCTTCAACTGTTCGCGTATGAAGGTGATCAGTTCCTCTTCCGACTTGCCGCGCAGCAGCGGTCGGTCGTTCTTGCTCATCTTCAGGTGCTTATAGAGCGTCTCTGGCTCCACCTTCAGATAGATGACCTGTCCCTGCTGGTTCAGATAGTCGATGTTGTCGAAGAAGCAGGGCGTGCCGCCTCCACAACTGATGATGACGTTCTCAAATTCTGCCACCTCGTGCAGCATGTTGTGCTCTATCTGGCGGAAGCCTTCCTCGCCGCGCTCTTCGAAGATTTGGGCGACGGTCTTCCGCATCCGGCTCGTGATGTACCAGTCCAGGTCGTAGAAAGGAACGTTCAGTTCCTTCGAGAGCGCCTTACCGATGGTGGTCTTGCCTGCTCCCATATAGCCGATGAGAATGATGCGGATCATTTGGCCTTCTTGGCAGTGGTGTTCTCAATGATGTTCATGCATTCCTGATAGGTCAGTTCGGCTGCTTTCTCGTGCAAGGCTTTCGGCAGGCGGTAGTTCGTACCGTCGTAGGCGAGATAAGGGCCGTAGCGTCCGTTGAGCACTTCCAGTTTGGCATCCTCGTCGAATGTCTTCAGGTGCTTCTGGTCTTCCTCCTTCCGCTTGTTCTCTATCAGGCTGACAGCCGCTTCCAGGGTGATGGTCAGCGGGTCCTCATTCTTGGGCAGCGAGGTGTATTTGTGGTTGTGCAGGATATAGGGACCGAAGCGTCCTGCGCCAATGGTGACTGGTGTCCCCTCATAGTCGCCAAGTGTGCGAGGCAGTTTAAACAGTTCCAGAGCCTCTTCCAGACTGATGCTGTCCATTGATTTCTCCTTGGGTAGTTGCGCAAACAGGGGCTTGTCCTGGTCTTCGGCAGACCCAATCTGAACGACGGGGCCGAAACGGCCAATCTTCACGAAGACGGGGCGCCCGCTCTTGGGGTCCTTGCCCAGTTGGCGCTCACCGGCCTTGTGCTCCTGACGGCTGTTCATCGTCTTTTCTACCACAGGCTCAAACCCTTTGTAGAAACTCCTCATCATATCCTTCCACTGCTCCTGTCCTTCGGCTATCTTATCGAAGTCCTGCTCCACTTTGGCGGTGAAGTTGTAGTCCATAATCTCCTTGAAGTGATCCATCAGGAAGTCATTGACGACGATGCCGATGTCCGTAGGCAGCAGTTTGCCTTTGTCGGAACCGACTATCTCCTTGCGCATCTTTTGCGTGATTTGCTTGCCTTTGAGGCTGTCAACGGTGTATTGGCGCTCCTCGCCTTTCTTGTCGCCTTTCTGCACATACTCGCGCTGCTGGATGGTAGAGATGGTGGGGGCATAGGTGGAAGGACGCCCGATGCCGAGTTCCTCCAATTTGTGTACCAGGCTGGCCTCCGTGTAGCGCTGCGGTCCCTGGCTGAACTTCTCTGTGGCCTGGATTTCGCGGCGCGTCAGTTCCTGACCTTCCGTCAGTGGTGGCAGGATGTGCATGTATTCCTCCTGCTGCTCTTCGTCATCGTTGGATTCGCGATAGACTTTGATGAAGCCGTCGAACTTCACGACTTCGCCCTGCGCCACAAACTGCTCGTTGCTGCCGCTGATGGTGATGTTTACTGTCGTCTTCTCAATCTCGGCGTCGGTCATCTGGCTGGCGGCAGTGCGCTTCCAGATCAAATCATAGAGGCGCTTTTCCTGCGGATTACCTTCTATCTCCGCCTGGTCCATATAGGTGGGGCGGATGGCCTCGTGGGCTTCCTGTGCTCCCTTTGAACTGGTGTGATACTGTCGTGTCTTGCTGTATTCTTCTCCGTACAGACGGATTATCTCCTCCTTGCTGGCAGCCAGACAGAGTGTCGACAGGTTGACAGAGTCCGTACGCATATAGGTGATTCGTCCGTTCTCGTAGAGGTGCTGTGCCAGCATCATCGTCTGGCTGACGGTAAAGCCGAGTTTACGGGCGGCCTCCTGCTGCAGTGTGGAGGTGGTGAATGGGGGTGCAGGCGTGCGCTTCAGCGGTTTCTTGCTGATGCTCTCGACGGTGAAGGTGGCGTCCTTGCATTTCTCCAGGAAGGCCACCACCTCGTCGTGAGTCTTGAAGCGGCTGTCCAGCGTGGCTTTCACCTCTGTGGCCGAGCCGTCGGGGTTGGTGATGGCGAAGATGCCATTGACGCTATAGAACACCTCGCTCTTGAAGTCCTGTATCTCCCGCTCTCGCTCCACAATCAGGCGCACTGCCACGCTCTGCACGCGGCCTGCTGACAGTGCGGGCTTCACCTTGCGCCACAGCACGGGCGAGAGTTTGAACCCTACCAGACGATCGAGCACGCGACGGGCCTGCTGGGCATTCACCAGGTTCATGTCCAGATGGCGCGGATGCTCGATGGCCTCCAGGATGGCCGGTTTGGTGATTTCGTGGAATACGATACGGTTCGTCTTCTTCTCGTCCAGTCCCAGCACCTCGCACAGATGCCAGGAGATGGCTTCTCCCTCACGGTCTTCATCGGATGCGAGCCATACTTTCTCTGCCTTCTCTGCCTTCGACTGCAGGTCGGCTACGAGTTTGGCCTTCTCGGCGGGGATTTCATATTCTGGTTCGAGCGACTTGTCGTCGATGCTCAGTTCCTTCTTCTTCAGGTCACGTATATGTCCGTAGCTTGACATCACCTTGAAGTCCTTACCAAGGAACTTCTCAATCGTCTTCGCCTTGGCAGGAGACTCTACAATTACGAGATTTTTTTGCATACTTTCTGACGTTATGTTTATTTCGGGGTGCAAAAGTAAGCAAAAAACTTTCTCCCACCTTATTTATATATAGGTTTTTTCGTTTAATTAACAGTTTTGCTGCAAAAAGGTGTGGACGGCTTGGCGGATGGAGCGCAGTCCGAAGCGCTCCACGTAGACCTGGCGTAGCGGCACCCACATGCACTCTGAGGCGTCGTCGGCAGCCTGGGGCAGGGTGTCGTCGTCCGTATGGCAGAGGTAGAACATGTCGAGGGTGTGGATGTCCATACCCGAGTAGCGGTAGATGTTGGGGATGGAGAACAGGTAGTCGACGTGGCCGATGCTGAGGCCTGTCTCCTCCTTGATCTCGCGGATGATGCCCTGCTCGCCACTCTCCCCGTTGTCGACGAAGCCGCCCGGCAGGTCGAGTGTGCCCTTCGCGGGCTCCTTGCCTCGGCGCACCACCAGCAGTTCTCCACGGTTGTTCAGGATAAAGGCGGCAGTGGCCGAACTGGGATTCTGATAGTAGGTAAATCCGCAGTTCGGGCAGTGCTTGCTCTTGAAGTTATGGATTTCAAAATCCGCGCTTCCGCATTTGGGGCAGAATCGGAAGAGTTCTAATGGATGCTGCATAAGCCTTTGTTTACCAGTTGTCTGTGCGGAAGGGGAAGAGGGGCAGGTTGCCACCATTCTTCACGTTGCCCAGTTGCCAGTTCTTGAAGCAGTAGCGCACGGCCACGGGCTTTTTCACGGCGTCGCAGCGAATCAGGATGGCCTCGTCCCAGTAGCCGCCGCCTGGCTGCCAGAAGTGACGGGCCGTGGCCGGATGGAACACGCGGTCCTCGCCGGCCACCTCGAAGCCCTGCATCTGCTCGAAGGGCGCGTCGCACCAGTAGTTGTCCTGCGTATGGATCAGCACGCTGTCGCCTTTGATCGTCATGTCCTTATACGCCGAACTCTTATACTGGATGGTCTCCATGCCGTAGTCGCGGTTGAGGGCCGTGAAGGCCAGACGCTCGCCGACGGGCTGCTTCTGCGAGGGATGGATCTGGGTCGTCTCGTAGGGATATACCAGGTCGTTGGTGCATACCAGCGAACTGTTGGGTATGATCTGCATGGCCTTGAACTGCTGCTCCTGCAGGCGGGCGTTCCAGTCGCCATTGGGGTCGCCGCTCTCGTAGGGGGCTATCTGCACGAAGTAGAAGGGTATCTCGCCGAGGCCGAACTGCTGGCGCCACTGCTCCACGAGCAGTTTCAGGCGCTGCGAGTACTGGTCGCCCGGATCGCCCACGTTCGAGCAGCCCTGATAGAAGAGGATGCCCTTTACGGTGTAGTTCAGGATGGGGTTGAAGGTGCCGTTGCCCCAGAGCATGGCGCGATGGTAGTCCCACTCCTTCTTGAAGTTGACGATGCCCATAGAGTCGGTGGGCTCGTTGGTGTATTTCTCCAGATTCTCCTTCGTCAGCCAACTCTCCACGCGCGAGCCACCCTTGTTGGCCTCGATGATGCCCACGGGGATGTCAAGCGTACGGCTCACCATCCGGGCGAAGAAATAGCCGGTGGCCGAGAAGTCGCCCACCGTCTTCGGCGAGCACTGGCGCCATTCGCACTGAGCGTCCTCCTGGGGCTTCAGGCGCATGATGCTGGGTATCTTCACCGAGCGCACGCCTTTCGAGTGGATGGCATCCACCACGTGATGGTTGTAGCCCTCGACGGGGCACATGCCGAAGCCCTTGACGGGCATCTCCATGTTCGACTGGCCGGCACAGACCCATACCTCGCCCGCGAGTACATTATTTATAGTGAGGGCCTCGCCGTCGTCGAACGTCACCGACAGCGGCTCGTAACTGGCCTTGGGCGTCTTGACCTTGACGAGCCACTTGCCGTCCTTGCCCACTTTGGCCTGGGCCACTTCGTCGCTCCACGAGGTCGTCACCTTCACCGTCTTGCCAGGCTTGGCCCATCCCCAGAGGCGGGCGTCCGTCTGCTGTTGCAGTACCATGTTGTCGCCGATGATGTGCGGCAGTCTTACTTTGGCCTGTGTGCTTGTGCTGAGCGCAGCCAATGCCAGAATCGTCAGAATCTTTTTCATCTTTTACTTTTTATTATGAGTTTTAAGTTTCTGACTGCAAAATTACGAAAAAAGCCACAGATTACACATATTTTTGCGGATTAATTCTGTGATAATCCTCAAAAACTGCGATTATCTGTGTCATCTGTGACGTAAATTGTGAAATAATTCGTAACTTTGTAGCCAAAAAAATAGAGAGATAATGAAAAGAACAGGTTTTATCGCGCTGCTGCTGGTGCTGACAGCAGTGGCTTTTGCACAGAAAGGGACGAAGATGGATTTGTGGCCAAACGGTGCTCCTAACGACAATGGAGATGAGAAGGACAAGGCGGAACTGACCGTCTATCTGCCGGATGCGAAGAAGGCGACGGGCCGGGCCGTCGTCTGCTGCCCTGGCGGTGGCTACACCCATCTGGCGATGGATCACGAAGGCCATCAGTGGGCCACCTTCTTCAATACGAAGGGCATCGCCCTGATTGTCGTAAAGTATCGGATGCCCCACGGCGACTACAAGATCCCCATCTCTGACGCTGAGGAGGCCATGAAGACCGTCCGCCGCAATGCCGAACAGTGGCATATCGACCGCAACGACGTGGGAATTATGGGATTCTCGGCCGGAGGTCATCTGGCTTCCACTATTGCCACCCACTCCAAGGGCGAAGCGGCACCTAACTTCCAGATTCTCTTCTATCCCGTCATCACGATGGACCCCTCCTTTACCCATAAGGGGTCGCACGACAACTTCCTGGGGACGAAGCACTCCAAGAAGGAGATGAAGAAACTGGAATATGAGTACAGCAATGACATTCAGGTGAACCGTACCACGCCGCGTGCCTTTATCGCCCTCAGCGACGACGACCGTGCCGTGCCTGCTGCCAACGGCTTCAACTACTATTCCGAACTTTACCGCCACGACGTGCCGGCCTCCATCCACATCTATCCCACCGGGGGGCACGGCTGGGGCTATCGCGAGTCGTTCACCTATCATTATAATATGATATTCGAACTGAAGGCCTGGCTGGAGAGTTTTTAAATTAGTCTAAGTAAACAAGAGAACTAAGAATTATGAATAAGAACGAAAGATTTGTCATCACCATCAACCGCGAAGTCGGGACTGGCGGACGTACCGTGGGCCGCATATTGGCCCAAAAACTGGGAGTGAAGTACTGCGACAAGACCGTCATCGACGGCCTGACCCATAAGTTCGGGCTCTCGCCGGAACGCATCGAGGAAATCAAGGCGCAGAAGAAGTCGTGGTGGAACGACATCAACAACTACTACCAGACGCTAGTCAACAGCGCCGGCATGCCCATGGAGGCCGAGGTGAAACTCGACAATGCCACGATGTATGAGACCGAGAAGTGCATCCTGCAGGAGGTGGCCTCGCAGACGTCGTGCGTCGTGGCAGGCCGCACGGGCTTCATGGTGTTCCGCGACTGGCCCAACCACCTGAGCGTCTTCATCCAGGCCTCGATGGAGCACCGTGTCCAGCGCATCATGCGCCGCCAGAACGTCAGCGAGCAGGAGGCCCGCGACATCATAGAGAAGATGGATACCACCCGTGAAGCCTATATCAAGAAATACGAGAAGACCTCTCGCTACGACACGCGCAACTACCAGTTGGTCATCTCTGCCGATGGCAAGACGGAGGAGGAAATGGCCGATTTCATCTTGCAGTACATCGGATAGAACCGGCCAACAGGCATCAGTGTGAATCAGTTTCTGCCTTCCAACCTCCGATCGATCGGAGGTTGGAAGCCTGTGCTGGGCGCCGGCAAGGCGCCTCGGATGCCGGAACATCAGCGATAGCCTTCGGTCAGAATCGCGCCGCATTCTGGGGCGGGCCTCTCGACTGCTATGGCCAGAGTCAGCACAATGGCCAGGACTACTGCGGAAAGGATGCCCATGAGTATCATTATTCCCGTATCTTCTTTCTTTGTCATAGTTGGGTTCTTTTTTAAAGTAGACTTACATTTCTCGATTTCGCATTGTCAGAGAGCAGTTCTTCTGTCTCTTGGCACTGCAAAATTAGCAAAGAATCAGGCTTCTTCCAAGATTCTGCCGTCCTGTCTTTCGAGATAGTTGCGACAGAATCTTGTTTTTGCGACACTCCTCAGGAAAAGCCTGGCCGGATGTCGCTTTACCTCTCTACAAGAATGCGGAGCGGTTGTTTGGCCTGTAATGCCCTTTTTCGGGCCAGTCCGAAAAGCCGGTTGTTATGACCTCCCCTAACCCCTCCTGTAGGAGGGGGACTGAATACAAAGAGTAGTAAGGCCCCCTCCCCTTCGGTGGTAACTAATCCCCCTCCTACAGGAGGGGTTAGGGGAGGTCACAACCCGCAACAGACTTTTGGGATTGATCCCCTTTTTCTTGGAATATGCAAAGAAAACAGTGATTTTTTTTGTGTTTTCCAAGAAAAGGATTAATTTTGCACCTCGAATGAAGTTTTTTGATTTTACGAACATTAGGAAATGAATATGGGAAGACACTGTTTCTCCTTGCTGTTGCTGCTGGCTCTCGCTCTGACAGGCCAGGCACAGAGCCAGAAAGACCATAACTTCGAGGTGGCCAAGCATCTGGACATCTTCAACAATCTCTATAAGAACCTCGACCTGCTCTATGTCGACACGCTCAATCCCAAGGAGGTCATCGGGACGGGCATCAATGCGATGCTGCGCAGGCTCGACCCTTACACGGAGTATTATTCACAGGACGAGACCAAGAACCTGCGCATGATGCTGACAGGCAAGTATGCGGGCATCGGCGCCCTGATCCGCAAACATCAGAAACTGGATCGCGTGGTTGTCGACGAGCCCTATGAGAATATGCCTGCTGCCGTTGTCGGACTGAAGAAGGGGGACATCATCCTTAGCATCGACGACACGCTGATGACCGACAAGGACGTCAGTTATGTGAGCAGTCATCTGCGTGGCGAGCCCGGCACCAGTTTCCTCCTGAAAGTGATGCGCCCGTCGACGGAGAAACTGATGAAGTTCAAGATCACGCGCAAGAACATCAAACTGCCCGAACTGCCCTATTATGGGATGCGTGAGGGCCATATTGGCTATATCAACTACAACTCGTTCACCCAGGAGAGCGGCAAGGAGGTGAGACGCGCTTTTATCGAACTGAAGAAGCAGGGGGCCACGTCGCTCATCCTGGACTTGCGCGGAAATGGTGGCGGCTCTGAGGCTGAGGCTGTCGACATCGTCAACCTCTGGGTGCCGAAGGAGGTGGCTGTGGTTGAGAACCGTGGCAAGGTGAAACAGGCAAGCCATGTCTACAAGACGCGCCTGGAGCCAGTCGACACCATCATGCCCATTGTGGTGCTGGTGAACGGCGAGACGGCCTCTGCCAGCGAGATCACCAGCGGCGCCCTGCAGGATCTGGACCGCGCCGTCATCGTGGGGACGCGAACCTACGGCAAGGGACTGGTGCAGATGCCTATCGACCTGCCCTACAACACGAATATGAAACTGACCACGTCGAAATACTATATCCCCAGCGGGCGCTGCATCCAGGCCATCAACTACAAGCAGGGCAGCACAGGCTATCGTGAGCATATCCCCGACTCGCTGACGAAGGTGTTCCATACCCGCAACGGCCGTGAGGTGCGCGACGGAGGCGGCATCAAGCCCGACCTGGAAGTGAAGGCCGACACCATCCCCAACATCGCCTTCTATCTCTCCGCCTCCGGGCAGGACTCCACGGAAGTGATGTTCGACTATGTGGTGGACTACATCGCCAGCCATCCCACGGTGGACGCTCCCTCAGCGTTTCATCTGACGGATGCCGACTGGGAGGCTTTCAAGCAGCGTGTCATCAAAAGCGGCTTCACCTACGACCCCGTCAGCCAGAAACAATTCGACGAACTGGTAAAGACGGCTAAGTTCGAGGGCTATTACGAAGATGCCAAGGCTGCCTTCGACACCTTGCAGGGCAAGTTGAAGCACGACGTGGCCTTCGACCTGGAGAAGCACAAGACCGTGCTGAAGCAGATGCTGGAGACCGACATCATCGCTGCCTATTACTATCAGGCTGGCGCCATCCAACTCGGACTGCAATACGACAGGCAGTTGAAGGAGGCCGAGCGCCTGCTGAAGAATCCAGAGGAATACAGGAAACTGCTGGCTCCTAAGAAACCTAAGGAAACCTCCTCGCTAGTACCCTTAGGCCGGAAATCGGATACAAATATCTCCTTGAAACAAAAGAAAAAGGTAATATTTAGTGCCATCGCTTAATTTTTTTTAAGAATTATTTGGCGGTTTCGCGGAAAATTCGTAATTTTGCACCCGTTCAGTGGAATGAGAGACTCGCAAGAGCCTCTCATTTTCATTATTATTAGTGTATCGATGATTAATAAAGAGACAGTTAGAGCATTGGTGGAAGAGTGGTTGCAGGGCAACGACTATTTCCTGGTAGACATTATTTTTGGTGCCGACGACCGCATTGTGATTGAGATTGACCACGCTGACGGCGTGTGGATTGAAGACTGCGCTGAGTTGAGCCGTTTCCTGCAGGAGCATCTGGGAGACGAACTGGGCGATTACGAACTTGAAGTGGGCAGTGCCGGCATCGGGCAGCCCTTCAAGGTGGAGCAGCAGTATCTGAATCACATCGGCGACGAGTTGGAGGTGATGGATGCCGACGGCAAAAAGGTGCAGGGCATCCTGAAGGAGGTCAACGGACGTGAGTTCGTACTGACCGTCAAAGAAAAGCAGACCGTGGAGGGCAAGAAGCGCCCTGTCCTCGTCGATGTGGACAAGACTTACTCGATGGACGGCGTGAAGTATGCCAAGTATGTCCTGGCGTTTAAGTAAAGGTGAAAAGGTAAAAAAGTAAAAATATAAAATCAGAATGGCAAGTAGAGATGCGAAAGGCCCCTCAATGATTGAGACCTTTCAGGAATTCAAAGAGACCAAGAACATTGACCGCACGACATTGGTGAGTGTACTTGAGGAGAGTTTCCGGAACGTGATAGCGAAAATCTACGGTTCGGATGAGAACTTCGACGTGATTGTAAACCCCGACAAGGGTGACTTTGAGATCCATCGTAACCGTGTGGTGGTAGCCGACGGTGAGGTGGAGGATGAAAACAAGGAGATCGCCCTGAGCGAAGCCCAGAAAATTGAACCCGACTACGAGGTTGGTGAAGAGGTCAGTGAGGAAGTGAACTTTCAGAAGTTCGGCCGGCGTGCCATCCTGAACCTCCGTCAGACGCTGGCTTCGAAGATCCTGGAACTGGAGCACGACTCCCTCTATCAGAAGTATAAGGACAAGGTGAACACCGTGGTCAGTGGTGAGGTGTACCAGATCTGGAAGCGCGAGGTGCTGCTGATGGACGATGAGGGCAACGAACTCCACCTGCCGAAGAACGAGCAGATACCTTCCGACAACTATCACAAGGGTGAGACGGTGCGAGCCATCGTAAAGGAGGTGCAGAATGAGAACAACAATCCGCGCATCATCCTCTCCCGCACCAGTCCTGTGTTCCTGGAGCGTTTACTCGAGGCGGAAGTGCCTGAGATCAGCGACGGTCTGATTACTATCAAGCGCGTGGCCCGCATGCCGGGTGACCGTGCGAAGGTGGCTGTGGAGAGTTACGACGAGCGTATCGACCCGGTAGGTGCCTGCGTCGGCGTGAAGGGTAGCCGTGTGCATGGCATCGTCCGTGAATTGGGCAATGAGAATATCGATGTCATCAACTACTCTTCCAACGTGCAACTGTTTATCCAGCGCGCCCTGAGCCCTGCCAAGGTGTCGAGCATCACGCTGGATCAGGAGAACCACAAGGCCGAGGTCTTCCTGCAGCCTGAGGAGGTGTCGCTGGCTATCGGTCGTGGCGGTATGAACATCAAACTGGCTTCGATGCTGACGGAATACACCATCGACGTCTTCCGTGTGGTCAATGAGAATGAGGCCGACGAGGATATCTATCTGGATGAGTTTGCCGATGAGATCGACCAGTGGGTGATTGACTCTATCAAGGGCATCGGTCTGGATACGGCTAAGGCTGTGCTGAATGCTCCGCGTGAGATGCTCATTGAGAAGGCTGACCTCGAGGAGGAGACCGTAGACCATTTGCTGGAAGTGCTCCGTGCGGAGTTTGAATAACTTTGATGTTTCAATTTCCAATTTTTTAATTTCAAACAGAAAAGAATGGGAGTCAGATTAAACAAAATATTAACAGAACTGAATATAGGACTTCAGACGGCAGTTGATTTCCTGAAGAACAAGAAGAGCCTGGGCGAGATTAGAGACGACGCCAACGTCAACACCAAGATCTCCGACGAGCAGTATAATGCGCTTGTCAAGGAGTTCAAGGGGGATAAGGACGTGAAGAAGCAGGCCAACATGATCTTCCCCAAGAAAGAGAAGAAGGTGAAGCCGAAGGAGACGAAGGTCGAGTTGCACGAGGAGCCGCGTCAGGAGTTTAAGCCCTTAGGCAAGATTGACTTGGACAGCCTTGGGAAAAGACCTGCTGCCGAGAAGAAGCCAGAACCTGCACCTCAGGCACCTGCCGAGCCAGAGGTGAAGAAGGTGGAATCCGTGGTTGTTGAGAAGAAAACGGAGCCAGAGCCGGAGAAGTCGGTCGCGGTGGAGCCGAAGACGCCAGCACTCCAGGAAACCCAGACAAAGTCAGAGCCAAAATCCGCTGCCCCGCAGCCGGCACCAGCATCTCAGCCGGTACCAGCATCTCAGCCGACACCTGCCCCGCAGCCGTCGCCTGCTTCTCAGCCGGAGCCCGCTCCACAGCCGACGTCCGCATCTCAGCCGATGCCTACATCTCAGCCGGAGCCCGTTGAGGACAAAGAGCAGCCGTCAGCCAAGGAGCAGCCGAAGGTGTTTAAGTTGAAGACGGAGCAGAAAATCGGGACGGCCAACCTGAATGTGGTGGGCAAGATCGACCTTGACTCGCTCAACCAGAGCACGCGTCCGAAGAAGAAGACGAAGGAGGAGCGCAGGAAAGAGCGCGAGGAGAAGCAGGCCCAGATGCGTGGTGGCAATAATGGTGAGAAGAAGAAGCGCGAACGTATCCGTGGGGGTAAGGAGCGCGTTGACATCGAGGCTGCTGCCAATCAGGACAAGACTCAGAACAACAACAAGAAGAATAAGAACAAAGGCGGCAACCAGAACTTCCAGGATGGCGGACAACAGGCTGGTGGCAAGAATAAGAAAAAGAACCGTCCTGCCAAGCCTCTGGAGGTGGACGACGAGGCCGTGGCCCGTCAGGTGAAAGAGACGCTGGCCCGTCTGACCTCGAAGACCAACCAGAACAAGAAAGGTGCTAAGTATCGTAAGGAGAAGCGCGACGCCGTGCAGGAGCGCATGAGCGAGGAGATGGCCGCAGAGGCCGCACAGAGCAAGGTGCTCAAACTGACGGAGTTCGTGACCGTCTCCGAACTGGCCACGATGATGAACGTGGGTGTCAATCAGGTCATCGGTACCTGTATGAGCATCGGCATCATGGTGAGCATCAACCAGCGCCTGGATGCCGAGACCATCAATATTGTGGCCGAAGAGTTCGGATTCACTACCGAGTATGTCAGTGCCGAGGTGCAGAATGCCATCACTGAGGAGGAGGACGATGAGAACGATCTCGTAAACCGCGCCCCGATTGTGACGGTGATGGGTCATGTAGACCATGGTAAAACCTCGTTGCTCGACTTTATCCGCAATACCAACGTGATTGCCGGTGAGGCCGGTGGTATCACCCAGCATATCGGTGCCTACAATGTGAAGTTGAAGGATGGTCGTCAGATCACGTTCCTCGACACGCCGGGTCACGAGGCCTTCACGGCTATGCGTGCCCGTGGTGCCCAGGTGACGGATATCGCCATCATCATCATTGCCGCCGACGACTCAGTGATGCCCACCACCAAGGAGGCCATCGCCCATGCCCAGGCTGCCAACGTGCCGATGGTGTTTGCCATCAACAAGATAGACAAGCCGGGTGCCAATCCCGATAAGATCCGTGAGGACCTGGCCAATATGAACCTGCTCGTCGAGGAGTGGGGCGGTAAGTATCAGTGTCAGGAGATCTCGGCCAAGAAGGGCATCGGTGTCGATGACCTGCTGGAAAAAGTGCTTCTGGAGGCTGAGATGCTCGACCTGAAGGCCAACCCTAACCGCAAGGCTACGGGATCGATCATCGAGAGTTCGCTCGACAAAGGGCGTGGCTATGTGTCAACAGTGCTCGTGTCGAACGGTACGCTGAAGGTGGGCGACATCGTGGTGGCCGGTACCAGTTACGGGCGCATCAAGGCGATGTTCAATGAGCGTAACCAGCGCATCGAGAAGGCCGGCCCCGCTGAACCCGCCATCATCCTCGGTCTGAACGGTGCCCCGACGGCCGGCGACTCCTTCCACATCATGGAGACGGAGCAGGAAGCCCGCGAGATCACCAACAAGCGACTGCAACTGCAGCGTGAGCAGAGCCTGCGCACCACGAAGACCCTCGGACTGGATGACATCTCGCACCGTATCGCACTGGGCGAGTTCCACGAACTGAACATTATCGTCAAGGGTGATACCGACGGATCGATCGAGGCTTTGTCGGATTCGTTTATCAAACTCTCTACTGAGAAGGTGCAGGTGAACGTGATCTCGAAGGCGGTCGGTCAGATCTCGGAGAACGACGTCATGCTGGCTTCGGCATCCGATGCCATCATCGTCGGCTTCCAGGTGCGTCCTTCTGCTGATGCCCGTCGTGCCGCTGAGCGCGAGGGTGTGGAGATCAATACCTATTCTATTATTTATGATGCCATCGACGAGGTGAAGTCAACGATGCAGGGTATGCTCGACAAGGTGAAGAAGGAGATTGTATCCGGCGAGATCGAAGTGAAGCAGGTGTTCAAGATATCCAAGGTGGGTACTGTGGCCGGTGGTCTGGTGACCGACGGAAAGGTACACAACAAGGACAAGGCCCGCGTCATCCGCGACGGTATCGTCATCCACACGGCTCCTATCGATGCCCTGAAGCGCTTCAAGGACGATGCCAAGGAAGTGGCAACAGGCCTGGAGTGCGGTATCTCACTGGTTAACTTCAACGATATCCAGGTGGGCGACATCATCGAGACCTTCACGGAGATTGAGGTGGAGCAGAAACTGTAGACGGATGAAGAAACAGGTATACCGCACTTTCTCCAGCCGGCTGACCAGGAGGCTCGTGCTCACGCTGCTTATAGTGATGAGCATAGCCTCTTTTGTGGTTTTTATGCTTGGAGGATCTTTTGCCATAATGAACGAGGGGGAACGCCACGAGGTGATGGTGGAGGCCCTGGCGGAGAATATCCAGCGGGTTGCCTCTGAAGTTTGCGTCGGAATGCAGAATTCGCTGCCCGAGGTGGAGGAAAACCTCGACCGCCCCGACCGTCTGATGGCATCAGTAGAGCGGATTATCAGTCAGAATCCTCGTATACGCAGTTGCGGTATCAGTTTCATCGAAGGATATTATCCCCAAAAGGGCCGTGCCTTTATGCCGTATGCCTTCAGAGGCGACAGCGGTCGCGTCGAGGTGTCAGACCTTGGTATCGTGCGTCAGGACTATCTGCACGAGAAGTGGTTTCTGGAGGGGCTGCAGGCCAAAGGCGGCTACTGGTCGGAGCCCTTCTTCGAGGCCGTCGACTCCGTTGCTCCATTGGTGGCCTATCTCCAGCCTGTCCGCGACGCGCAGGGTCGCACTGTGGCGGTGCTGGGCGTCGACCTGCCGCTCAGCGGCATCTATAAGGACATGGCTGCAATGGATGGCAGGATCTTTGCCAGCGAGTGGACCAGCGGTGGGGGACGAAAGAGAAAGCAGTACAAACCTTACAGTTTCCTCATCTCCGGCAAGGGCACCTTCCTCGTCCATCCGGACAAGCAGCGCATCATCCGCGATAATATCAACAATATCATTAAAGCCTCGCCCGACACACTTGCCGCCTATGCCGGCAGACGGATGAAGGCTGGAGAGAGCAGCGCAGAGGACAAGAATGAGGATGCCTATTTGGAGACGTTCGAATTTGACGGTGCCGACAGTTATTTCTTCTACAGGCCCATCAAGCAGACTGACTGGTCGGTGGCGCTTGTCGTGCCAGAATTGTCGATTGACATGGTAGGCTATATTGTGGGAGGTGTCCTGGTCTTCTTTGTACTCGTGGCGGTATTGGTGGTATGGCTCGTCAGCAGACTCTCTATCCGTAGGGCCACGATGCCGCTGAAACTGCTGGCATCCTCTGCCGACGAGGTGGCCAAGGGCAATTTTGACACCCCGCTGCCTGATATTAAGTACAACGACGAGTTCCTGCAACTGCGTGACTCTTTCGAGGTCATGCAGCACTCCCTGACACTGTATATCGCAGAACTCAAGGATACTACCGCCTCAAAGGCAGCCATGGAGAAGGAACTGAAGGTGGCCCACGACATCCAGATGTCGATGCTGCCCAAGATATTTCCACCCTATCCTGAGCGAAGCGACATTGATATTTATGGTATGCTGACACCGGCGAAGGACGTGGGCGGCGACCTGTTCGACTTCTACATCCGCGACGAGAGGCTGTTCTTCTGTATCGGCGATGTGTCAGGCAAGGGTGTGCCGGCCTCGTTGGTGATGGCTACGACGCACTCACTGTTCCGCAGCATATCGGGACACATGTCAGACCCTGTGCGCATAGCCGAGACACTGAACAACACGCTGGCCGACGGCAATGAGACCAGTATGTTCGTGACGGCCTTTATCGGCGTGCTCGACCTTGCTACAGGCTGCCTGCGCTATTGCAACGCCGGCCATAACCCGCCGCTGATCATTGGGCGTGAAGTCAGTGTGCTGGATTGTGAGCCGAATGTGGTGCTCGGCCTGATACCCGGATTGACGTTCGTACAGCAGGAGATACACCTTGACCCTCAGACCTCCATCTTCCTCTTTACCGACGGTCTCAACGAGGCAGAGGATGCGACGCATGCCCAGTTTGGTGACGACCGTATCCGAAGCGTGCTGGAAAAACTGCTGAAAGAGGATAAGAACGAGCCGGAAATGATTGTCACTCAGATGTGTGATGCCGTCCACAGTTACGTAAATGGGGCGGAGCAGAGTGACGACCTGACGATGCTGGCCATCAAATATAAGGGAGGAGAGAGGAAAAAGGAAAGAGGAGAGAAAGACAATGGAAAACAAGGATAAAAACATAGACCCGGAAGAACAGAAAGGCGATAACGAACTGGTGCGCCGTATCGCCGAGCAGAAATACGAGTTCGGCTTCACCACAGATGTGCATACGGAGATCATCCCGGTAGGTCTGAATGAGGATGTCGTCCGCCTCATCTCGCAGAAGAAGGGAGAGCCGGAGTGGATGCTTGACTTCCGCCTGAAGGCATTCCGATATTGGCAGGAGCAGGCGGAGCCGACGTGGGGACATGTCCATGTGCCGGAGATCGACTATCAGGCCATCTCCTACTATGCCGACCCCACGGCGAAGAAACCGTCCCCAGGTTCAGTGGGCAGCGACAATGTCGCCGCCATCGACCCCGAACTGGAGAAGACCTTCGACAAACTGGGCATCCCCCTGGAAGAGCGCCTGGCCCTGAGCGGGAATACCGCAGTCGACGCCATCATGGACTCTGTATCGGTGAAGACCACCTTCAAGGAGAAACTCCGAGAGAAGGGGGTCATCTTCTGCAGCATCGGCGAGGCCATCAAAGAGCATCCCGACCTGGTGCGCGAGTATCTAGGCACGGTCGTGCCCTATCGCGACAACTTCTTCGCAGCCCTCAACTCGGCGGTATTCTCCGACGGCTCCTTCGTCTATATCCCCAAGGGCGTGCGCTGCCCGATGGAACTGAGCAGTTACTTCCGCATCAACGCCCGCAATACAGGTCAGTTCGAGCGCACGCTGATCATTGCAGACGACGATTCGTATGTCTCCTATCTCGAAGGCTGTACGGCTCCGATGCGCGATGAGAACCAACTCCATGCGGCCATTGTCGAGATTATCGTCAAAGACCGTGCAGAGGTGAAATACTCCACCGTGCAGAACTGGTATCCCGGCGATGAGCAGGGCAGGGGAGGCGTGCTGAATCTGGTGACGAAGCGCGGCGACCTGCGGGGCGCGGACTCCAAACTCTCCTGGACACAGGTGGAGACGGGCTCGGCTATCACATGGAAATATCCCTCGTGTATATTAAGAGGCGACCGCGCGCAGGCTGAGTTCTACTCAGTGGCCGTGACCAACAACTATCAGGAGGCCGATACAGGCACGAAGATGATCCATATCGGACGGGACACCAAGTCGACCATCATCTCGAAGGGCATCTCTGCGGGCCACTCGCAGAACTCGTATCGCGGTCTTGTGCGTGCTGCGGCCACTGCCGACAACGCCCGCAACTACTCTTCGTGCGACTCCTTGCTCCTGGGTTCCGACTGTGGTGCCCATACCTTCCCTTATATGGATGTGCACAACGACACCGCCATCTTCGAGCACGAGGCCACCACCTCGAAGATCAGCGAAGACCAACTCTTCTACTGCAACCAGCGCGGCATACCCACCGAGCAGGCTGTCGGACTCATCGTAAACGGCTATGCCAAGGAGGTGCTGCAGAAACTCCCGATGGAGTTTGCCGTCGAGGCACAGAAACTCCTCTCCGTCTCTCTCGAAGGTACTGTCGGATGAAACTATTCCTTATCCTTACCTAGGAGTGGCAGAATTCAAGAATGCCATCAGTATTGTAAATATTAACAGGCTCTTTTTGGGAAATAGAAGCCTGTTATTTTTCGTAAAGAGCCTGTTTTCAGATAAAAAGAGCCTCTTAATTTCCGATAGGAGCCTCTTAATTTCCGATAGGAGCCTCTTAATTTCCGATAAGAGGCTGCTACAACTCTCTCGTGCACACGTATAGTTGCCTCTCGCGCACACGTATAGTTGCTATATGCCATTTCTATCCCACACTTCTTACACTTCTTACACCTGCGGGCACTGGATTTAGGGGATCAATCCCAAAAGTCTGTTGCGGGTTGTGACCTCCCCTAACCCCTCCTGTAGGAGGGGGATTAGTTACCACCGAAGGGGAGGGGGCCTTCCGACTCTTTGTATTCAGTCCCCCTCCTACAGGAGGGGTTAGGGGAGGTCATAACAACCGGCTTTTCGGACTGACCCGATTTAGGTGTAAGAAGTGCGGGAAGTGTAAGATGTTTCGGCGTTTCCCTACATGAAAAGGCTGCTGTGCTGCTGCTGACTACCTGCTGGATGTTTGCCGTCGTGCGATGGTTCCACACCTGGCCTGCGCCCAGAGAGCGCAGGCTCAGAGTCCGTTGGTGTCAGCAGACATGATTATATAATAAGGAATTAAGAATATATGTACAAAGTAATTAAAGTACAAACGACGATGATATGGAATCAGCACTTACTTTCCGCTCAGTTCTGTCAGGAACTCTGCTGCTGTCAGAAGAGGCAAGTTGCAAAACTCTGCAAAGTCTCTTCCATGTTCACGGCCCTGTACATAATCCACCAGGATGTTCGTGTCAAGGAATACGCGTTTCATCGGCTTAACAGAGCTTTAAGACGTGGGTCACTTTCAATCTCATCCTCTGTGAACGATGCGCAGCCACTCCATTTTCGGATATCTGATGATACAGGAATCGTCTTATACGGCTTCTTTGTACTTGCCACGACTTTTGTCTTTTTGGCAGGTGTCAGCGTCTTCACGAAAGTTAGCACTTTTTTCAGCATACCCTCATCTTCAGCAATGATGCTCAGTTCGCGAAGCAGTTCCGCATTCAATTGTAGTGTCGTCATAATCCTAATATGCTTGTTTCTTGGGTGCAAAGATAAACAATTAATTCGAATAAACAACATTTTAATCCAATAAAAACATCAGACGCTTATATGAAACGAAGTAAACTTTTAACCATTCCGCGGGCGGCAACCAGGATGCTGCTCGCCACACTCCTGCTCACCAACTGGATCAGGGGACGGTTCTTTGACCCACTCTATCCTTGAGTCGGCGCTCAGGCGTGGGCTTGGCGTTCGCCAACTCGCCAGACTCACTGGAGTAAGTTATGGAATCATCCAGCGCATCAATGAAAAGTGGGTCAAAGAACCGTCCCCTGACCCACACTGCCCAGGTAAAAATTGCGGCCTGCCTAGGTCGCAAAAAGAGCCACTTATCTGCGCAAAAAGAGTCACTTATCTGACGACATGAGCAACCCCAATTTTGCTATCTTAAAGATTACAAAAGCATGGAGAAAGAACCGATAATCTTCTACTATACCATGTTTTGTATACATAAAACGCAGTCCGTTAACATTTATTTGCTAAATTTTCTATGAATAACGCTCTCTTTTTCGTA
>CAMVJQ010000042.1 GCA_947167845.1 uncultured Prevotella sp.
TCTTGTTGGAAATAGAATTGTGGCAGATTGGTGACTCGGCAAAGGCCCCACGCTTCAATATTGTGGAAAGACCTAATGACTGGTCCAAAACGATGAAGACGATAGAAGGACTTTCTGATACAGACTTACTAAAACTTGAATTTTGGACAGGTTTTAATGAGGCGATGAGCGATAACAATGACTTTACTCGCAATTTCCATGCCCGCAAAGCAATGCCTCAACATTGGTATGATTTGAGCATCGGTAGTTCTGCCTATCATGTTGCCTTGACTATCAACACTCAAAAGCAAAGTATTGGTGCAGATATTTATATTAATGATGATAAGGAATTGTTTGAGCGGTTCAAGATGCATAAGGATGAAATCTCTACAATGTTGAATAGTGAGGTGGAATGGCGGGAGGCAAAGAAAGCATGTCGCATATTCATCACAACCAATATCAATCCAAAAAAACGGGAATGTTGGCCGAAAGCCTACAATTGGTTCTTGGAGAAGGCTATCATCTATAAAGAAATCGCTTCGAAGTTTGGCGAATAATAAAACACAAACGACATGAAGGAAGGATATTTGGATTTTGAGGAATACATCCGGCAGGGTGAGCCTGACAAGAAGGAAAAGGCATCCATCTGGCGGACGGCTATTGGCCTGCAAGCAGTGGATGGTCTGAAGACATCAGACTATCTGAAAGATACTGCCCGCAAACATATCGAAGGGGAAATCGACATTGACGAGGCACGGGAACTGATAAAAACCTATTATCAGTCGAAGACGAAACGTGAACCCGATGATGATGACAAACAGGAAGCCGATAAAGTGTCTGCAAACATTACCAAAATTCTTTCTTCTGAGACGTTGGACTTCAGCACAAAAGGCTACATTGCTCTGCATCGGAGAATCTTTGAGGGCGTATTCAAACATGCAGGACGAATGCGCGACTATGATATCACAAAAAAAGAATGGGTACTGAACTATGACACTGTGCATTATCTGAATTGGGAGGACTTGCGCAGAGCATTGGACCACGATATAGAACAGGAACGCAGTTTTAGTTATAAAAGCATTTCGTCTGACGAGTTGATTGCTCATATCACTCGCTTTGTTTCTGGAATATGGCAGATACATGCCTTTGGTGAAGGTAACACCCGGACAACGGCGGTGTTTACTATTCTGTATCTACGCGATATTGGTTTCAAGGTGGAGAACGATATGTTTGCAGACCATTCATGGTATTTCCGTAATGCTCTGGTGCGGGCTAATTATCGCAGTGCTGTGGAGGGTATTGATTACAGCCCGCAGTATCTGGAACGCTTCTTCCGCAATCTGCTATTGGGTGAGCAATGGGATTTGCGTAACCGCTATTTGCATATTCATCCGACGAAAGAGTGGAGTGTGCAGCCGAATCTTGCAGACCCTACAAGTACCCCACATGTACCCGAACATGTACCCGAACAAGTACCCGAACAAGTGGCGGATTTGCTTCATACTAATAATACATTGGTTGTTGACCTCATCAAGAAGATTGGTAATGAATCCGTCTCAATTTCTCAACTGATGAATTTGTTGGGATTGAAACACAGACCGAATTTCTTGGAATATCACTTGAATCCTGCCATGAAGGAAGGATATGTAAGAATGCTTTATCCCGAATCTCCTCGGCATCCACGGCAGAAGTATCTGCTGACAATGAAAGGTATGGCTCTATATAATGAATTAACAAATAGTGAATAATGCCTATGTTACACTTTAACGAACAAAGTCGTATATGGATGGTGAAAAATAAGAGAAACAATTCTTTTATTTTGTGAAATTGCATATTTTGCGCAAATTTTAGAGATAGAATATTGCTATATTGAAATTTATCTGTATATTTGCAGCAGAAATAAAATGCATAGATATGATACAGGAATTGAAAATAAAGAATGTGCTCTCGTTTAAGAATGAAGTGACATTCAGTTTTGTTGCCTCAAACGACCAGTTTGCGGAAAATAGTCAGGTGGTGAAGATTAATGATAGTACACGATTGCTTCGCTTTGGTGTTCTATATGGGTATAATGCATCAGGAAAGTCAAATTTGCTCTATGCTTTTGATTTCCTTCCCCGCTTCTGGAGTTATAAGCCCGAAGGTATGGATGAACCGACTGGGGTCGTTCCGTTCAAACTTGACGCTGTTTCGCCAAATGAGCCGTCCTGCTTTGAACTGATATTCTTTGTCGGCAATGTGAAGTATTGGTATCAGCTGGAGTTGGACAGGAATCAAGTCTATTTGGAAAAACTTTCGTATTATAAGAGTGCCCAACCCACTATGTTGTTTGAGAGAAAACTGGTGGACGGACATTCGGAGGTGGAGATTAATCCGAAAGGTGATAAAATCAGTGCTTCAGCCAAAGAGTTGATTAATGGATATTGCCTAAAGAATCTTTCTTTCTTTGTGGCTCGTAATCAAGTGAATGCAAGTCTGCCTCTGATTGATGCTGCCAAAAACTGGATGAAGGAGCAGACGATGCCTGCCGTATTCCCATCAACCTATCTTACGGATTATGCACAGCGTAAAACGGCAGAGAATAAAGACTTGACCCATTATCTTGTGAACTTCCTGCATGAAGCAGATTTCAATATCACTAATATTTCTTCAGATATTGTGAATAGACAAATATCAGATGAAGAAGTGAAGTTTCGAATTTCTGACGAGAGTATTCCCAAGGACGAAAGGGAGCGAATCAAGAAAGAGAGAACCATCTCACTTCTTCATACCAGTTTCGAGCATACCGTTGAAAATGAAAACGGGCGAGAGACATACCAGATGAATAGAGGTGATGAATCGACCGGAACTTTGCGGACATTTGGAATAGAGACAGTATTGTATGAGGCACTTGCCAGCAATGCTTTCTTGTCAATTGATGAGATAGAGACTTCACAACATTCCGGATTGTTGGAAATGATGTTATATGAATATCTGAAAACTCATTCAAGGTCTCAGCTACTTGTTACGACGCATAATGATGGACTGCTGGATTTGGTGGATGATCTCATAAGAAAAGATTCCGTGTGGTTTACTGAAAAGGACAAGGCTGGTGTGACGGATTTGTATAAACTGACAGATTTCAGAGGTGTAAACCGCTTGTCGTCAATCAGAGAGGCTTATCGCAACAAACGTTTTGGGGCTACAATGAAGTAATGTGATGGAAGAAAGAGATTTAGCTGAGGTCGTTGAACAGCAACAATATTTTGAGGCTGTGCCTGCTGAATTAAAGAACCAGTCTTATTCGTACGTTTATAAAGCATTTAAAGAGAGATAATGCCTATGTCACACTTTAACGAACATACGTTGGAGATGGCCATCATGGAACTGTTTGAGCAACAGGGCTACAGCTACGTGAATGGCGAGACGATACACAAGGAGCAGACGGAGGTGCTGCTGCGTGATGACTTGCGGATGTATCTGATGGACAGATATGCCGAGGAAGGCATTACGCCCTTGGAGGTGGAGCGAGTCATAGCGAGGTTGACGGCCAATAATGGTGTTCCACTCTACGAGCAGAACGCACAGACGTATCGACTGATGACGGAGGGCTTCGCCATCAAGCGTGAGGATGCCTCGCTGCCTGACTTGTTCGTTGAAGTGATAGACTTTATGGATATTGACCGCAATATCTTCAAAATTGTCAACCAACTGGAGATAAAAGGATTGGAACGACGTATTCCAGATGGTATCGTCTATGTGAATGGCTTGCCTGTAGTGGTGTTGGAGTTCAAGAGTGCCGTAAAGGAAGACACCACCATCATGAATGCCTATACACAGTTGACGGTGCGCTATCGTAGGGATATTCCAGAGTTGTTCCGCTATAATGCCTTCGTGGTCATCAGTGATGGTGTGAACAATAAATATGGTACGCTGTTTACGCCTTACGAGTTCTTCTATGCCTGGCGCAAGGTAGAGCGTACGGACAATGCTAATGACGGTATTGATTCCTTGCACACCATGATGGCAGGATTGTTTAGACGGGAGCGACTGCTAAGTGTGATGAAAGATTTCGTATTCTTCCCAGACTTGTCGAAAAGTGAACGGAAGATAGTCTGCCGCTATCCGCAGTTCTTCGCCACCCATCGTTTATACGAAAACATCCTGGAGCACTCGCACATCAACTTGCATGGCGATGGTAAGGGAGGGACATACTTTGGTGCTACCGGTTGTGGTAAGAGTCTCACAATGCTGTTCCTGACTAGGATGTTGATGCGTAGTCGCCATTTGGCAAGTCCTACCATCGTGTTGATAACCGACCGCACAGACCTGGACGACCAGCTGTCAGCACAATTCGTTAATGCCAAGCAATTTATTGGTGATGAGACGGTGGTAAATGCAGAGACACGCGAAGAGTTAGGCAAGAGGTTGAGAGGACGAAAGAGTGGAGGCGTGTTCCTGACGACTATACAAAAATTCAGCGAGGACATTAACCTGTTGTCCGACCGCGCCAACATCATTTGCATATCGGACGAAGCTCACCGTTCGCAGACAAATGTAGAACAAAATGTGACCATTACCGACAGGGGCGTTAAGCGCAGCTATGGCTTTGCCAAGTATCTGCACGACTCGCTACCCAATGCTACTTACGTGGGCTTCACGGGAACACCCATTGACGCAACGATAGATGTGTTTGGCGATGTGGTGGATAGCTATACTATGACAGAATCGGTAGCAGACGGTATCACCCGACGTATCGTTTATGAAGGAAGAGCCGCCAAGGTGTTTGCCGACCATAAACAACTGGAGGCGATAGAGGCTTACTATAAGCAATGTGCCGAACAAGGAGCCAACGAATACCAGATAGAGGAAAGCAAGAAGGCGGTGACGCAGATGAACAAGATTCTGGGCGACCCGAAGCGATTGGCTGTGGTGGCACGGGATTTCATTGAGCACTATGAGAAGCGGATTGAGGAAGGAAGCACCGTTTGCGGTAAGGCAATGTTCGTATGCTCCAGTCGAGAGATAGCCTACGACCTCTATAAGCATATTGTTACCCTGCGTCCTGAATGGGAAGAGAAGATTGGTTCGGAGGACCAAACCCCTGTTGAGCGCATCCGATTGGTGATGACTCGTGAGAAGGATGATGATCCGAAACTTCGTGAATTGATTGGTTCGGACGAAGACAGAAAAGCACTTGATGTGCTGTTTAAGAATCCTGACTCGAATTTCAAAATAGCTATCGTCGTGTCGATGTGGATAACGGGCTTTGATGTGCCTTGTCTCGACACGATGTATATTGACAAACCTTTGCAGAAGCACACGCTGGTACAGACCATTTCGAGGGTGAACCGTGTGTATGAGGGCAAGGACAAAGGACTGGTGGTTGACTATATCGGCATCAAGAGCAATATGAACAATGCGCTGAAACAGTATGCCGGTGGTGGTGATATGGGTGATAACGTGGAAACCATCGAACAGAGTGTGACGATGGTGAAAGACGAGTTGGATATCCTGCGCCGAATGTTCCATACTTTCGATTATAGCAAGTTCTCAACGGGTACACCATTGGAACAATTGGAATGCTTGAAACATGCGGCAGAATTCGTGCAGGTTACGGAGAAAACGCAAAATCAGTTTATGGGACATGCCAAGAAACTGAAATCAGCCTTCAATCTCTGTTCCAACCATGAGGCAATTAGCGATAAGGATCGTGAGGACATCCATTTCTTTACGGGAGTAAGGTCTATCATCTACAAACTGACAAAAGGAGATGCCCCTGATGCATCACAAATGAATCGCAAAGTGAGCCAGATGATTGCAGAAGCCTTACAGTCGGACGGAGTGGAAGAAGTGGCTCAGGTGAATGCGAATACAAAGGACCTGGACTTGCTGAGTGAAGACTATATGGCGAGGCTGGAGAAACTGAAGTTGCCCAATACGAAGGTGAAACTGATGGAGAAGTTGCTTCGGACGGTTATCACCGATTTCAAGAAGGTCAATAAGATGAAGGGTGTAGATTTCACCAAGCGCCTGAATGCGTTGGTGCAGCGATATAACGACCGTAGCGACAATGCCGTGTTTGCCGAAGAGGTGCTCAATGAGGTTGCCAAGCAGATGGCAGAACTGCTGAAGGAGGTAAACAAAGAGAAGAAGTCGTTCATGGACTTAGGTATCACTTACGAAGAAAAGGCTTTCTATGATATTCTGAAAGAAATAGCTCATAAGTTCGGTTTTGAATACCCAGAAGACAAACTGCTGACGCTGGCCGCTGCCGTAAAGAAGATGGTGGATGACAAGTCGAAATATACTGATTGGGCTAATCGTTCAGACATCAAGGCAGAATTGCAGATGGACTTGATTCTGATATTGGCAGAACATGGTTATCCTCCTGTACCGCAGGATGAGGTGTTCAAGGAAATCTTCGAGCAGGCTGAAAATTTCAAGAAATACGAACAAACAGATGACGAAGAGACGGGAAAAACAGCTCCAGTCATCTCTATGTATCCTCAATTTGAGGAAGAAGAAGGAATGATGATGGCTGCTGAACCATTTGAGTGCTATAAATGGAATCGCTTTGATCAGGACGTTATAGATTTCTTTGGTGGAGATAAAACCATTCTTGTAGGATGTACCAAGAATAAGAAACAGAAAGACTGGATTCTCACGCATAATATATATAATGTAAGGTTGGGTAAGACTAAGGGATCTATGGAAGAGCATAGAGAGATGTTTGGAAGAACGTCCCTGTTAGTCCTATATGAATTTGGTAAACCTGACAAGCTGTCTGCCTATACTATTACAGGACATAAGGAGATGGGGAAGGAAGAACTGAAAGCGATGGACTATCCCAACAAGAATCCTCGCAGAAGTTATATGACTTTCTCTATAGAACCACTTGACATCGATTTAAGTCTTTTGGCTAATCATCGAATGATAGAGAAACTGATTGAATTAAATCCTGAAAACGAAAAGGGAACTCCCGTATTTGTTGAACCGTAAAAAAAATCAGTGAAATCAGAAATGGATGGATTTACACGTCACAGACGCCTGTCAGGCGGGTAGTCTGAAGAAGCCGCTGACTCCTTACGAGTCAGCGGCTTCTTGTAGTAGTAGAGGTCCGCATGGGTTTGGATTGCATATCCAAACGAACAGAGGTCGGTATCAGTCGCCCAGAGGGATCTTATAGCCCAGCGTGAACTGCCAGACGCGGTGCTTACTCTTCTCGGGGTCATCCTTCATGACGTTGGTGAGCCCCAGGTTGTAGCGGGCCTCGACGAAGATGCGCTTGTAGTCGAAACTGATGGCCAGGGGGATGGAGAAGTCAGTCTTGTTGAACTGCCTGGAGTACTCGTTCTCCACCAGCACCGGCACGGCGCGCCCCCAGCGGTTGACAAGTATCTTACGGTCGAAGTCGGCATTGTATTCCACACCGTCGATCTTCATCTTCTTGCGGGCTGCGAATCCCACCTGTACGCCCGCCTTGATGGCCAGTCCGACGTTCGGGATGGGGTAGAAGTTGAACGTGACGGGGATGTTGGCATAGTCCATGGTGACCTTGAAGACGTCTTCCGAAGTCTTACTGCCTTGACGGGCATAGTTCAGACCTACCGACAGGCCCAGTTGGTCGAGCATGGCATATTCGAACTCCACGCCGCCCGTGAAGGAGACGTAACTTCTCAGGGTGGGGTCGTAGGTGCCTTCTTCCTTGGAGGGGTCGTAGAGTTTTCCCGACAAGTCGACCAGGCCGACACCCAGTTTCGGGGTGAAATACCAGTTGCCTTCTTCTATCTGGGCATTGATGTTTAGGGATGCCATCATGGCGATGGCTGTAATTAATAGTTTTTTCATATTCATTTGTTTTTATACAATCGGGTGCAAAGTTATAAAGTTTTTTGGGAAAAAACTCATATCTTCCCGAATTGTTTTACATCAGAATATGGTTTTCTTACCATTTACTATGTAAATGCCACGCTTAGGCGAGTTCACCCGTCTGCCGTCCAGGGTGTAGAGGGCGTCGCCTTGTTTCTTCGAATTGACATGGCGGATGGCGGTGGCATCTGGCAGTGAGAGAGTCACACGGATGTTGCTCTGTCCTCCCTTGAGGAATGCCTTCAGTTCGTCGGCCGAAAGCCCGTTGATCCTGCCAAGGCGCGTGTAACTGTAAGAGTTGTAGCCGTAGAAGATGCAGATGTTGCTGCCTGCATAGAGGACGACGTCGCCCGGCTGTCCGCTGATGCTCTCATTGCTCGTTGGCAGCGAGAATCCCAGTCCGCCCCATATCTCAAAGTCTCCATTGGTGTTGAGCGTAACGGTGACAGGAGCCTCCCGCAGTTTTGCCGCCAGGGCTTGTGTGGCTGCATTGTCGGCCAGTGTCACGCTCTGCGTCGCGCCGTCGATAGTGATGTTCATTGTCATGCCGCTTGTGGTTTGCAGAGTCTCCGCCTGCGTCTCGTTGTCCGACGAGCAGCAGGCGAAGCATAATGCCATTATCAGCAGGAGACAGTTTGCTCTCATTTCAGATTCTCCTTAAAGAAAGACTCCATTTTGTCGTATGGGATGACGCGAGCGACGTCGTCATAGAGGTCGACATGCGAGGCACCGGGTATGATCAGCAACTCCTTGTTGCCCTCCCTGGCGCTCTGTCCCTCCACGTGTTTGCCCGTCATCTTTTCGAAAGCATATTCAGAGAAGTAGCGTGAATGGGCTTTCTCACCGTGGATGAGCAGCACGGGATTCTCAATCTCCTGAGCCCACGCCAGCAGGGGCTGGTTCATGAACGACTGGCAGCCGATGACATTCCATCCGTCGGTGGAGTTGCCACTGCGCTCGTGGTAGCCACGCTCCGTCTTGTAGTAGGCGTGATAGTCTTTTACGAACCAGGGGGCATCTTCGGGTAGTGGGTCGACGACGCCACCGGCGCGCTTATAGGTGCCAGCCTTGTAGTCGGCAGTGCGCTGGGCTGCAATGGCCTTGCGCTTCTCCATGCGCTGGGCGGGGGTGTCTTCACTGGCGAAATAGCCTTCCACGCTCACCTTCGACATGTCGTACATGGTCGAAGCAACGGCAGCCTTGATGCGTGGGTCGATGGCTGCTGCATTGACGGCCATACCGCCGAAACCGCAGATGCCGATGATGCCGATGCGCTCCGGATCGACATTGTCCTGCACGGAGAGGAAATCGACAGCAGCCAGGAAGTCCTCTGTGTTGATGTCGGGTGAGGCCATGCGACGGGGCTCCCCACCGCTCTCGCCTGTAAACGAGGGGTCGAAGGCAATCGTCAGGAAGCCACGCTCGGCCATGTGCTGGGCGTAAAGACCGCTCGACTGCTCCTTAACGGCTCCGAAAGGACCGCTCACGGCAATGGCCGGAAACTTCTTGCCTGCTTGACTCTCTGTCTCCTTGTCTCCTTTAGGAATATACATGTCGGCAGCGAGTTCGATGCCGTAGCGATTGTGGAACGTGACCTTTTTGTGGTCTGTCTTGTCACTCTTGGGGAACGTCTTGTCCCACTCCTGAGTCAGTTGCAATGTTGTGTTCATATTCTCTTCTGTTTTGTTTTTTTCCTTGTTTGTGCAAGCCGTGAGCATGGCGGCCACGAGCATTGCTGTGAATAATGCTTCCTTCATGTTGACTTGTCTTTATGAATTCGGTTGCAAAGTTACACACATTATTTTATATAGATGCCACACAAAAAGCATGAATATCTACCAATTTTGCATAATTCGTATAAAAAAGGCCATGTTCTTGACCCCTTATTCCCTTATTTCGATGAAAATGGTTATCTTTGCACCATGAAAAAGATTCTAAGGGTAGACAATCCCAATGCATACGCCCGTCAGACGGGGGCGCCTGAGTTGCATCCGCTTCTCAGTCTCATCTGCTATGATGAGGTGTCGCCCGTGCATACCAGTCTGAACAGTTATGGTGTCTATGGGCTGTTCATCCAGCGTGAGTTTCCGAAGAATCTCAGTTACGGTGTCAGACCGCTGGAACTGAGCGACGGTTCTATTTTGGCGGTGGCACCAGGACAGTTAGGTGGCGCGGAGGATGACGGCAGGGAACTCTGGCTAAGCGGCTGGGCCGTGCTGTGGTCGCCGGAATTGATTCATAACACAGATCTGGAGGTTCGGATGCGCGATTTCCCCTTTTTCTCTTATTTCTATACGGAGTCGTTGAGGATGGAACCGACTGAATGGCAGCACATCACGCAGTTGCTCAGTCAGTTGCGCCAGGAGTTGGAGGCCAATGACGATTCGCCTGCTCTCCGCTATGTGCTGCTGGGCTACCTGCGCCTGCTGCTGGAATACTGCAACCGCATCTACCAGCGACAACTCTCTGAGGAGACAAAGGACACGACGGATATACTGAAGCGTTTCCATGCGCTGCTCGAACAGTATTACTTTGAGGGCCGTCAGCATCAGATGGGGCTGCCCACCGTTGCCTATTGCGCTTCGGAGATGGCCTATTCATCCCATTATTTTGGTGATTTGTTTCGCAAGGCCACTGGTACCACGGCCATCCATTACATCCACACTTACGTCATCAATATCGGCAAGAGTCTGTTGATGCAGGGCCGTAATATCAGTGAAACGTCTCGTATGCTTGGTTTCGAGTTCCCCCACCACTTCACCCGGCTGTTCAAGAAGATTGTGGGTATCACACCAAGCGAGTATTTAGGGAAGTGACGAGAAAGCACAGCCGAATAGGTTCATACGTTTCATGCCGTGATACCAGAACACAACCAGCGTAACTGAGATAGGTGCAAAACTTGTGGGTATTCACGATGTTTTTTGGTGTTTAGCCTTTACATAAATATGGAAGTACCAACAGAGTAGCGGCACGAAGATGAGTCCGAAGATTCCGAATATCAAATAGGGCTCGAAACTGAAGATGGCACTCAGGGTGACAGCGAGTGACAGCACACTCATCAGAACGGCTGTGATACGGACGAAACGCACGGTGGCGATAAACAACTCTGCGGGCGAATTGTCAGGAATGTTGAAATTATTTGGCTGGTAGACCAGTATGAGCATCAGCAGGACGCCAAGGGCTATTGAGCAAGTCTGGATCAGCATGGCAATCCCTCCCTGAGCCGTCGTCGGCAGGAGTGTAAAACTGAGGATGAGGGAGAGGAGGATCAGCAGACCGCAGGCAATCTCGCAGATGGTTCCCTCTTTTGTACGGTTTACCTGGAAGTTGATGTTGTTCTTGTTCATATCACATAGGGGGTAATTTGCGAACAATCAGAATGGTCACGGTACTGAATATGACACCTATGACAACAGCCAAGGCTATGAACACCGTCAGACTAATGGCATGAGATGTAAACAGCACCATCAGCATAAGAAGGATAGCGGTTTGTAGTGCCGTTATCAATAATAAGGCTTTCTTTCTATTCATTGTTTTCTTTTTTGTTAATTGTACGATTTTTCTTCGGCAGACGCTTTGCTTTGCGCAGGGCCTCGGTGATAATCCATTGCAACTGGCCGTTGGTGCTGCGGAACTCGTCCGCAGCCCAGGCCTCTATCGCGTCCATCGTATCCGAGTCGACACGGAGGATGAAACTCTTGGTGGTCTTCTTCTCTGGCATATTAATGGTTCAGCGTCCCAGTGTTCACTACTGGCTGAGCACTTTCGTCGCCGCATAGCACGACGAGCAGGTTCGAGACCATAGCAGCCTTCTTGTCGTCATCAAGTTCGACGATGTCTTCATTCGATAGTTTGTCGAGCGCCATCTTCACCATCGATACGGCTCCCTCCACGATCTTCTCGCGGGCGGTGATGATGGCCGAAGCCTGCTGGCGGCGCAGCATTACGGCTGCTATCTCAGGGGCGTAGGCCAGATAGTTGATGCGGGCTTCTACCACTTCGATACCTGCGAGGGCCAGGCGCTCGTCGAGTTTCTCCTCCAGTTGCTGATTGATCTCGTCGGCACTCGAACGCAGGGTCGGCTCGTTGTCCTTACTGTCCTCATCGTCGTAGGCATACTGACCTGCCACCTGACGGAGAGCGGCATCACTCTGTACGCGGACGAAGTTCTCCAGGGCATTCATTAGTCCTTTGGTATCACTGCCCACTGTGTTTGGGGCTGCGGCCATTGTCTGTGTGTCCACTTCGAAGAGGGCCTTGTAGGTGTCCTTCAGTTTCCATACGAGTACGAGACCGATCATCACGGGGTTACCCGTCTTGTCGTTCACCTTGATGGGCTCGGCGTCGAGGTTGCGAGCACGGAGTGAGACTTTCTTGGTGCCGTAGAAGGGGTTGATCCAGAAGAATCCCGTCTCCGTATAGGTGCCACTGTACTTGCCGAACCAGTTGGTCACCTTGGCCTCATTCGGCTCGAGTTGGTTCAGGCCGCACCACATGATGATGTCGACAATCAGCAGCGCAATGCTGCCGCCGAGGAGCCAGCCGCCCTGGGCGCCGTCGGATGCATCTAGTTGGATGATGCTCAGCACGATGAGGTAGATTGACAGAATGAGCAATGCGCTGTTGACGAACAGCATCAGAAATCCGTTCATTACTGTTCCTTTGAATGTAAACTCTTTATTCTCCATAACGATTAATGTTTAAATTGATATCATTTTGATATCGCAAAGATATGTACTATTTTCCAAACTGCAATGGATTTCTTGTAATTTTTAACGTTATTTCAGAGAAAAGTCGTATCTTTGACCTGACGGTCGAAGATACTTCCGCTCGCCAATGAAAAGAAAAATGTTTTTTTCTTTTGCATTGTCCTCACTTATTCGTATCTTTGCACCCAAATCCTATAATAATAAGGTATGTTACGTATTCGTAAGATAGTTCTGATAGTAACGCTCCTGTGTCCACTGACTGTTTTAGCCGAGGACGGGAAGGCCCAGAAAGAGTTCTTTCTTCTGAGGGGACTGAAGTGGGTGAAGACGCTGATCGACTCCTCGGCTGTGGCGAAAGTGGATCGCGATTATATTGGTCAGCCGAAGCGCCCCTGGTCGGTGGAGTTGCGTTCTGACGCTAATCAGGCTACGGAGCGGATGAATGCAGAGTGGACAAACGCCAACGGGAAGCCTGTCGAGGTGTCGACCAAGACGACTAACGGCTTCTCAACGTCGCTCGGCATCTGGGCCGGCTATCGCGGCTACGGCCTGGGATACTCCAGGGAGTTGACCCACGGCGACGGCTCCACGTTCTCGATCGGGGCCATGGGAGGCAGTTTCGGACTCAACTTCAAGATCAGTTCCTATCGCAGCAGTCAGCCCGACTTTACGCTCGGCCTGGATATAGACGGCTCTAAGGAGCAGATAAATGAGCGGATCGACCTCGACGACCCAGTCAAGGTGAGGTCGGTGTTCCTGGATGCCTACTATATGTTCAATGGCAGGCACTTCTCATACGCGGCCGCCTACGACCAGTCGCTCATACAGAAGCGCTCGGCAGGGTCGCTGATGGCCGGCGCGATGTTCTATCACACCAGAGTGGCCTTCGACGACGATTCCAACTGGCCACTCTGCTATGTGCTCAATGACGTCGGCAGGGTCAAACTGACGCAGGCCAGTCTCGGGGCGGGCTATGCCTACAACTGGGTGCCCGCCAGGGGGCTGCTCGTGAGCATCATGGCGATGCCGATGCTGACGCTCTACAACAGGATGCAGGTCTACAGTTACAACTTCCTGCGCAAGTCGGACGGCACGAATATCTATCTGCTCGACAAGGATGAATTCGTGGAACTGGACACGGGCGACGTGGAACTCAGGGAGTGGAAAGTTGAGAATACGAACAACAAGGTCACCTGGAACTTTGACGCCCGGCTGTCGGTGAGTTATAACTGGAGCAGGGTCTACATGCGCCTGTACGGACACTACAACCGTTTCAGGTATTCTAACGACGATGTGAACGGACGGCTGACGGACTGGACGGCATACGCTGCGCTGGGATTCAGATTCTGAAAGGTAGAAAGGTTCTACGAGATATTGTGTGGGTGTTTGGATTCCGCAGGTATTCTCCGCCCCTTTTAGGGGGAGAGATCCTTTCTGTATTACTCCCCGCCCCTTTTAGGGGAGAGACCCTTTCTGTACTACTCCCCGCCCCTTTAGGGGAGGGGCTCTTTCTGAACTACTCCCCGCCCCTTTAGGGGAGGGGGCAGGGGTGGGGTGAATCAAAAACGGTCATATCCTATTGTGAAATATGTTGTGACCATGTTTATCTCCTCCACCCCTAGCCCCTCCTCCCAGGAGGAGGGGAATGCCTGCGGAGACCTGTCGCACCAGGGAGGAGGGGAATGCCTGCGGAGATCTGTCGCACCAAGGAGGAGGGGAATGCCTGCGGAGACCTGTCGCACCAAGGAGGAGGGGAATGCCTGCGGAGGCCTGTCGCACCAGGGAGGAGGGCTTTGATATATCTATCCATACACAATCTCCCAGAACCGGTAAAAAAATAAAAAGGTAATATAGTAAAAAGATAAAAGTGTAATGAAAGAATGAAAAGCGAAGAATTGACTGACAAGCGGATAGCGGTGCTACTGTCGGGCGGCGTGGACAGCAGTGTCGTGGTGTACGAGTTGGCCAGACGGGGGCTGCATCCTGACTGCTTCTATATCAAGATCGGTCCGGAGGAAGAGCAGGAGTGGGACTGCTCGTCGGAGGAGGACTTGGAGATGGCGACGGCAGTGGCCCGCAAGTATGGCTGCCGACTGGAGGTGGTGGACTGCCACAAGGAGTATTGGGAGCAGGTGACGAAGTACACGATGGACAAGGTCAGGGCGGGCTACACACCGAATCCGGACGTGATGTGCAACCGGCTCATCAAATTCGGAGCCTTCGACGAGAAGCGTGGCCGCGACTACGACCTGATTGCCACAGGCCACTATGCCCAGACGGAGACGGACGAGGAGGGACGCAAGTGGCTCACGACGAGTCCTGACCCGATAAAAGACCAGACGGACTTCCTGGCGCAGATCTACGACTGGCAACTGAAGAAGGCCCTCTTCCCCATCGGCCACTACGTGAAGGACGAGGTGCGGCAGATCGCCGAGCGCGAGCATCTGGTCAACGCCAGGCGCAAGGACTCGCAGGGCATCTGCTTTCTTGGCAAAGTCGACTACAACGACTATATCCGCCGCTATCTGGGCGAGAACCCCGGCGACGTGATTGAACTGGAGACGGGCAGGCGCATCGGCGAGCACAGGGGGCTCTGGTTTCACACCATCGGCCAGCGCAAGGGCATGGGCTTCAGCGGCGGGCCCTGGTTTGTGGTCAAAAAGGACGTGGCGCGTAACATCCTCTACGTCTCGCATGGCTATGACCCAGCGACGGCTTATAAGCAGGACTTCCCAGTGCACGACTTCCACTGGCTCACTGAGCGGCAGACGCTTCGTGAGGTGACGTTCAAGATCAGGCACACACCGGGTTATTTGCCAGCCACCCTGGAATGGACGGGAGAGACAAGTCTCATCGTGCATGCCAAAGACAAGATCCACGGGGTGGCGCCGGGCCAGTTCTGTGTCATCTACGACGCACAGCATCATCGCTGTCTCGGCTCTGGAGAGATCACAATATAATAAAAGAGGTGGACTGCCCGGTCCGCCTCTTATTAGTATTCGTAGAGTTTGATGTGCAGGATTTTCCATTCATCCACGCCGATGCGGGCATGGCGGCCCTGGTGATCCTGGTCGCCATTGTGGCGGCGGAGATATCTGATCTGGCCTGTCTCATCTATGGCCACTTCATCGACGAAGCCGATGCCAAGGCGACGGCCGGTGAATGGCTGTAGCCTCGTCTCTGTATGCTCCCCTGTCGCCATGAAGCCATCCTCTCCGAGCGGTTTCTGCTCCTCCTGTTCTTTCTCTGTCTTGGTCTTGAAGTCAACGACGATGCCGCTGCCTGCCAGCAGGTATTCATCTGGCGAAAGGCGCTGCAGGATGGCACCGCCCTCAGGCCATGTGCTGCCGTCGGTGGCGCGCGGATCCCATGGTAGCGTGAAGTAGTGGCGGCAGGTGATGGCCGTCTGACCGTCGAGAATGATGCGCTCCTTGTCGTCGTGGTCGAAGAGCAGGCCCCAAAATGGCTGATGGCTGATGGCTGATGGCTGATGGCTGATGGCTGAGGGCTGGGGCTTGAGGGCTGAGAGTTGGCGGAGGATGCGGTATGCCTTGGTGACAGATTCGGTCTCGCGGGGACTGGCCTGATCGATGGCAAAGGGTGAGAAGCCGATGGCGTGGTGCTCGCCGAAGGCATAGAGGGCGCGTACGCCGCTGTTGCTGCAGCATCGGCTCTCAGGGATGAACAACAGGTTGTCGGGAAGCGCATACTGTGCCGCCCAGCCTTTGAAGCCGGTATCGTAGATGTCGGGTGCGAGGATGTCGATGGTGGGAGCCCCGCAGTGCCAGAAGTCTTTCAGATGAGCCAGGGGGCCTGCGGAGGGGTATTCTCCGGGCTTTCGTCCTCGGCTGTTCATGGCGGCATTCACATAGAGCGGCATGTCATAGATGCGGCGGGCGGCCTGTGCCAGATGCTCCACATACTTGGCATAGTGATAGGCCATGAATTTCTCGTCGGCGTATTCGTCGGTGCCGAAGATGTCAGCCCATGTCCCTCTCTTGTTGATCTTGAGAAGTTTCAGGAGGTCGGCAGGCACGGGCTGTCTGTAGGCTTTCTCTGCCAGTGGCGAATGGTCGCGGGCACTTTCCAGCATCCCGATCTCATTCTCTATCTGCATCATGATGACGGTGCCAGTGCCCTTGTCCTTGTCAGCCAGATGCTGCATCAGGGCAGTAAAGGCTTTTAAGTCGGCATGGAGCACGTTGTCTGAGAAACAACTGGCTATCTCCAGCGGTTTGCCATTTGCCGTCGTGGCTCTGGGAAAGCGCCTTGTGTCTTGCTTGAACCACAGGGGAGCATAGCAACTCATGGAGTTCTTCCACGCCCCAAACCAGAGGAAGATGACTTTCAAGTCGTTTTCCCTAGCCTTGTCGATAGTGCGGTCGATGAGGGTGAAGTCGAATTTTCCTTCTGCTGGCTCCAGGAATTCCCAGTAGGCAGGGACGAGAACCGTGTTCAGTCCTATGGCTCTCATACGGGGCATCACCTCGTCGATGTCTTCTACGCAGGTGGCTGCCGAATTGCTCAACTCGCCCCCCAGGATAGGGAAGGGCAATGACACTCTGCCCGCAAGAGCCGGACAGAAGCCCAGGGTTAGGGCTATCATCAGAATGATTCTCCTCATCTTATTATAATTACTTCTTGACAAACGACCCGAAATAGTCGAGGCAGACCTTGCGCCATTCACGGGCATTCTCCAACTGGTGCTGCATCCGTTCGTCCACTTCCCGCCAGCGCTGCCCGTCGATCGAGGGCTTGGCCTCCTGCCAGATGCGGCAGAAGTCCTCCACCTCGCTTACGCCCCGGTTGTAGTGCATCTGGATGTCCTCCCACAGGGTGTTGCCGTCCTTCATCCGATATGTCCAGGGAACGTGGTGGAACCATAGCAGATAGCGCTCCGGACAGGTGCGGATGTCGTCGTAGAGCGAGCAGTAAGGCTCGCTGTATTGTGAGGTGGCATCGGTGCCGGTGTGGGTGCGGTCGAAGCCGATGCCGGCGGAGTCGGCCTGATGGTAGTAGACGGGGCACCACTCCAGCGGGTAGGAGGCGATGAAGCCGTCGGGCTCCGGGCCGTAGTGATGGTCGAACTTGAAGATGTGATGCAGTCCGAGGGGCATCATGTAGTCTACGCAGGCCTCACGGGAGCGGAGCATCATGCTGAGGAGGGATTGAGCGATTGAGAATTGAGAATTGAGAATTGAGAATTGACTACCGAAGGTGGCATCGAGCCATTCCTGGGCAATCTGCTCGCTCTTCAGGTTGGGATTCCATGCCAGTCGGCCGAAGGCATACCAGTTGGCCTGCGAGAAGTGGTGCCCGCACCAGTTCCTGTCGAGGCCGATATTGGCGACACCTGCGATGCCCACCATCCGGTCTGGGCTGACCAGACCGAAGAACTCGCGCCACATCGGAGCCAGATAGACCAGATGGCGCGACTGTCCGAGATACTCCTGCGTGATCTGCAGTTCCACCATCTGCTTCGTCTGGTGGATATTGTCGAAGATGGGAGCGTAAGGCTCGCGGGGCTGGAAGTCGAGCGGACCGTTCTTCGACTGCAGGATGACGTTGTCGCGGAACTTGCCGTCGAGGCTCTTGAATTCTGATACCGCCTGCTTCACGCGGTCTTCGCCCTTATGTGCTGCGCCGTAGACGAAACTGCGCCACATGATGATGCCGCCGAAAGGCTTTACGGCATCAGCCAGCGTGTTGGCTCCGTCGGCATGCGTTCGCTTGTAGTCGAAGGGTCCGGGCTGCCCCTCACTGTTAGCCTTCACCAGGAAGCCGCCGAAGTCAGGGATCTGAGCATAGATTTCCCTGGCCTTGGCCTTCCACCAGGCTTTCACCTGCGCATTCAGAGGGTCGGCAGTCTTCAGGGGCTTCCCGCCGTTGAACCCCTTGGCGGGGATGGTCATCGGCGAGGCGAAGTTCACTGAGAGGTATACCTTGATGCCGTAGGGTCTGAGGATGTCGGCTATCTCTTTCACCTTATTAATATAGATGGCTGAGAGCATCTTTGGCGAGGCATTCACATTGTTGAGCACCGTGCCGTTGATGCCGATGGAGGCATTGGCCCGTGCATACTCTTTGATGAGTGCTCTGTCTGTCGCCTTTGGCTGTTTGCCGTCCAGATCCCAGAAGATGCTGCGGCCGGCATAGCCTCGCTCGATGGTGCCGTCGAGGTTGTCCCAGTGGTTCAGGATGCGGAGCCCATAGTAAGGGGCAGATGTGCCCTTCTCGCCTCTGAGCAGGGCGTATGCACCGTAGAGAAGCCCCTGCTGCGTCTTGGCAGCGATCTGCCCGTCGCTGATGCGGTAGGCGTCCTCAGCCATGGTGGGGTCGAGCGTCAGTTGCACTTTCTCCCCAGGGTAGTACATACGCAGTTCTTCCGCAGCCAGGCACTCCGGGCCCGTGACTGTGGCATGGTTCAATGTGTCGTAGCGCAGCCACAGGCGACTTCCGTCTTCAGCCTTGGCCATCATGGTCGCCATCAACGTGATAATAAGCAATGTTAGTTTCTTCATATTTCATCTGGTTTTTTGTTATTTGTTGGCAAAGGTACGAATTTTTCCGTGAAATTCTGTGTAATCTGTATCTTTTTTTGTAATTTTGCACCCAAAAGCAAAACTATATTACTACTTGGCGCGTATGAAGAAGGTATTCATGGCTATCATATTGCTGGCATCGGCACTGACTGCTGATGCAGCCGTCTTTACGATTGACCTGAGCAAGCCTCGTCAGACCATCCGCCATTTCGGAGCCTCCGATGCGTGGTCGATGCAGTTTATCGGCTGCTGGCAGGACGAGGCAGAGCAGCGCAAGATAGCCGACTGGCTTTTCTCTACAGAAGTCGATGCCCAGGGCAAGCCTCTCGGCATAGGTCTTTCTGTGTGGCGCTTCAATATGGGAGCCGGTAGTGAGGAGCAGGGCAGGGAGTCGCAGATTCAGCGGGGCACGCGGACAGAGTGCTTCCTGACGGGTGATGGCACCTACGACTGGACGAAGCAGGCCGGGCAGCGCAAGTTCCTGCGGATGGCAAAGGAGCGGGGCGTGCCTCATTTCCTCGCCTTCCTCAATTCGCCACCCGTCTGGTTCACCCAGAATGGGCTGGCCACGAATACCGGGCGCGGCGGCACCCTCAACCTGCGTGACGACTGCTACGACGACTTCGCCCGCTTCATGGCCACCTCGCTGAAAGGTATCGAGGCGCACGACGGCATCCACTTCGACTATATCTGCCCCGTCAACGAGCCCGACGGCCACTGGAACTGGCAAGGACCGAAGCAGGAGGGATCGCCAGCCACCAACCGCGAGATAGCCCGGCTGGTGCGTGAGACGAGCAAGGCATTTGAGCAGCAGGGCGTCACCACACAGATCCTGGTCAACGAGTCGAGCGACCTGCGCTGTCTGCTGGGCATCTATCGTACCACCTGGGAGCGGGGCAACACCATCAGCACCTTCTTCTCAAATGACAGCACGGCGACATATCTTGGCGATACGCCCCGTGTGCCCCGTCTGATAGTGGGGCACAGTTACTGGACGAACACCCCCGTGCCCTATATGCGAAAGATCCGTGAGCAGTTGAGGGACACTGTCGCCCGCTATGGCCTGAAGTTCTGGCAGACCGAACTCTGCATCATGCAGAACGATGAGGAGATCGGAGGCGGCGGCGGTTTCGACTTCTCGATGAAGACTGCCCTCTACGTGGCCCGTGTCATCCATCACGACCTGGTGTATGCCGACGCAGAGAGTTGGTCGTGGTGGCGCGCGGTGGGCGGTGACTACAAGGACGGGCTGATCCGGGTATTCTCCGACGACAACATGCGGACGGGCGGCAGGGCCGTCGACTCGCGTCTGATGTGGGCATTGGGCAATTACAGCCGTTTCGTGCGTCCCGGTGCTGTGCGCTATGAGGTGCTGCAGCCCGACGACCCGTACGGAGTGATGGCCTCGGCCTATCTGAATGCCGATGGCACGTGGGCGGTTGTTGCCATCAACTATAGCCAGACGGCGCGCGACTTCCCCCTGGCCACATCCGACGGCAAGTCCCATACGTGGCGGGCCTATCGTACCAGCGATGTAGACGGCGAGACACTGAAACCAGTAGAGCCCCTGCCGTTGCTACCGCCACGCAGCATTACTACTTTCGTGAGCAAATGATTAAGAGTAACGACTACGAACTATACGAATTATGAATTATGAATTGCTAAAGCGTCTGGCCCTTGGGGCCATGCTGCTGACGGCCACCTCAACGGCGATGGCAGCCCAGAAGCCCGGCACGTTCACTGTCGGCGACAAGACGTTTCTGTTGAACGGCCAGCCTTTCATCGTGAAGGCGGCCGAAGTACACTACCCCCGCATTCCCCGTCCCTACTGGGAGCACCGCATCCGGATGTGCAAGGCGCTCGGCATGAACGCCGTGTGCATCTACATCTTCTGGAATATCCACGAGCAACAGGAGAACGTGTTCGACTTCACGGGTCAGAACGATGTGGCTGAGTTCTGCCGTCTGGCTCAGAAGTGCGGCATGTACGTCATCGTCCGTCCCGGACCCTACGTCTGTGCTGAGTGGGAGATGGGCGGTCTGCCCTGGTGGCTGCTCAAGAAGAAGGACATCCGGCTCAGAGAGCGCGACCCCTACTTCATAGAGCGCGTCAAAATCTTCGAGCAGAAGGTGGGCGAGCAACTCGCTCCGCTGACCATCCAGAAGGGCGGCCCCATCATCATGGTGCAGGTGGAGAACGAGTACGGCTCGTATGGCGAGGATAAACCCTACGTCAGCGAGATTCGCGACTGTCTGCGCGGCATCTACGGCAAGGAACTGTCGCTCTTTCAGTGCGACTGGTCCAGCAACTTCGAGAAGAACGGCCTCGACGACCTGACGTGGACGATGAACTTCGGCACAGGCGCCAACATCGACCAGCAGTTCCGCCGTCTGGGCGAACTGCGCCCCAATGCCCCGAAGATGTGCTCTGAGTTCTGGAGCGGCTGGTTCGACAAGTGGGGCGCCCGCCACGAGACGCGCCCGGCGAAGGACATGGTCGAGGGCATGGACGAGATGCTCTCCAAGGGTATCAGTTTTTCCCTTTACATGACCCATGGCGGCACCTCGTTCGGCCACTGGGCCGGCGCCAACAGCCCCGGCTTCGCGCCCGATGTCACCTCCTACGACTACGACGCTCCCATCAACGAGTATGGACACACTACGCCGAAGTATTTCGAGCTGCGCACGATGATGCAGAAGTATTCAGACAAGAAGCTGCCCGCCGTGCCCAAGCCCGCCGCACCCATCATCACCGTGCCGAAGTTCGAGCTGACGGAATTCGCACCAATGCTGACAGCCCTTACGAAGCCTGTCAACGGCACACCGAAGACCTTTGAGGAGATGGACATGGGCTGGGGCACGATGATGTACTCTACCCGTTTGCCTGAGATTGCCTCGCAGAGCGTGCTCACAGGAGAGTTCCACGACTTTGCCCAGGTGTTCATCGACAAGAAATATATTGGCAAGATTGACCGTGTGAAGAACGAGAAGTCGCTCACCATCCCTGCCGTGAAGAAAGGTGCTGAACTGATTATCATCGTCGAAGGTATGGGTCGCATCAACTTTGGCCGTGCCATCAAGGACTTCAAGGGCATCGTCGGCAACGTCACGCTGACCACCGAGGCTGACGATGCAGAGGTGGTGCTGACGCCGAAGAACTGGATGAACGTCGCCATCCCCGATGACTACGAGACGGCCGCCAAGGCACTTGACATGGTGAAGGGCGTCAACGATCAGGTTGCTGCAGGCAAGGTGAAGGGCTGTGTTCCTGCGCTCGCCTTTACGCAGGGCTATGAGGAATCGAAGAAACAAGCCGATATCCTCAAGCCGGGCTACCACCGCGGCTACTTTAATATAAATAAGGTGGGCGACACCTTCCTGAACTTCGAGACATGGGGCAAGGGCCAGGTCTACGTGAACGGCCACGCCATGGGCCGCATCTGGAGCATCGGCCCGCAGCAGACGCTCTACGTCCCCGGCTGCTGGCTGAAGAAGGGCAAGAACGAGATCATCGTCCTCGACGTCGTAGGCCCGAAGCAGCCCGTCGTCTGGGGTCAGGACAAGCCCGAGCTGAACAAGCTCCAGCTGGAGAAGAGCAACAAGCACAACGCCATCGGCGACAAGCCCGACTTGAACTCCGCCTCCCCCGTCCCGGTAGACGGCAACAGTGTTGCTGTCGCAAAATCCGGCAACGGCTGGCAGACCTTCCGCTTCGCCACTCCGCAGAAGGGCCGCTACCTCGCCATCGAGGTGCTCTCCACCCAGAAGGACGGCGACCGCGTGGCCATCGCCGAACTCTACCTGCAGGGTGCCAACGGCCAGCGCCTCTCGCGCGAGCCCTGGACGGCCAAGTACGCCAACTCCGAGGAGGAGAACGGCAACCACACCCTCGACAAGGTCTTCGACCTGCAGGAGTCTACCTACTGGCAGACGGAGAAGTCGGCCCAGGCTCCCTACCTGATGGTCATCGACCTAGGAAAGGAGCAGACCGTCACCGCCCTGGAATACCTGCCGCGCGCCGAGCAGGGGGCCCCAGGCAGCATCCGCGACTTTAAGATCTACCTGTATTAAAAAATTGAGAATTGAGAATTGAGAATTATGATTACCAAGATAAACAATTGTGCATTGTGCATTGTGCATTGCGCATTGTGCATTATTCTGGTAGCAGGCTGCAGCCAGCATAAGCATGCCGACGTCAAGTCGAGCCGAGCCGACAGCGTCATCTTCGACGTCGGCGTGACGAAGGACTATGAGCGCATGCGCGCCCTCTCCGACAGTTTCGAGATGACTGGCGACATCTCCCAACTCGACGCCAACCGCTGGCGCGGTGTCTCCTATTACCGCCAGGGCCAATACCGGCTGGCTGAGATAGCCTATCGCAAGGCACTGGAGAGCGAGGTGCTCACCGACGAAGACCAGGTGAGTTACAACAAGTCGGCCCGCCGGCTCTCCGAACTGCTTCTTGTGCGAGGCGACTATGAGGGCTCCCTGCGGGTGGCGCTCCCCGCCGTGGCCAGGATGGAGCAGACAGGCATCGGCTCCGACATCGACTACGCCATCCTGCTCAACAATATCGGCTGCTGCCAACTCAACCTGGGGCGCGACGAGGAGGCCAACAAGAGTTTTCTCATCGCCCGGGGCCACTATGCCAACCGCTGGCAGACCGACTCCACGAGCCGTGGATTCCAGGAGGCCGTCATCGGCACCGTCTATACAAGCATGGCTTATATCAACATGCGACGCTATGCCGAGTCTATCTACTGGATTGACCGCACGGAGATGCTGCTGAACATGTATCGCCAGCGGCCCGATGCACGCTCAGAATATTTCGACGAGTATCAGGGGCGCATCGAGATCATGCGTGCCGTAGCCCTGCAGGGACTCGACAAGCCGCAGGAGGCCGCAGAGGCCTATCAGGCCTTCCAAAAGACCGACTATTCGCAGACGGCCCCTGGACGCATCAACGCCAACGAATATCTTGTGGCGGCCAAGCGCTTCAAGGAGGCTGCCGACAACTACCGCTATCTCGACCAGACACTCTCCGGATGGGGCATGGAACTCTCGCTCGACAATATCCAACTCTATCTGTTGCCCAAGTACCGGGCCAATGCAGAAGCCGGGCGGCGCGACTCTGCCCTTGCAGCAGGCCGGCGCATCCTCTCCATCCTCGACTCTGCCATTACCAATCAGAAGAACAGTGCCACAGTCGAGATGGCCACCATCTACGAGACCAATCAGAAGGAGGCCGAGATTGCCCAGCAGAAGGCCGACCTCACGCGACTTCAGTTTATTGCCATCGGCGTGTCGCTGTTGCTCGTCATCATCTTCCTCGTCGTCTACACCCTCCATCGTCGTGCGGCAACGAAGCGTCTCGCGGCAGCCCATCAGAAACTGGAGGATGCCCACCAGCGGCTGGAGGATGCCCATGAGAAACTGCAGCACGCCTACGACCGTCTGGAGGAGACCACTGCTGCCAAGGAGCGCATCGAGAGCGAACTGCGCATCGCCCGCGACATCCAGATGTCGA
>CAMVJQ010000043.1 GCA_947167845.1 uncultured Prevotella sp.
TCGACGGCGGCACGATGAAGCAGATCAAGGGCACCGGCTGCTACTGCGTCAACTACAAGGAGAAGTGGGAGGACGGCCAGGAGCACTTCGAGGAGATTGAGGTGGTCTGCCAGAAACTGGAGAACGGCCCCGTCGGGTTTGACAACCCCTGGAAATAATCGACCGCAGGCAAAAAGTGACACCAGAAAGCCGCCGACTCTTCAGGAGCCGGCGGCTTTTGAGTCACAGATTATCGAAGTTCAAGAAGAAGAGGGTAAGGAGGACATGTCGATGCAAAGATACGAAATATTGTGGCGAGGAGTCCTTTTATGAGCCATAAAAACTCAAACGTTTTCAGAAATTATAACAGGGAAAATGAACAACGTAACGGAAAATTGCGTATCTTTGCACCCAACAAAACAAACTATCAAAAGAAAGATACAGTCATGAGCAAGAAATTTGTAATTGGAGACCGTCTGAAGGATGAGTGGATCTCAGTCCTGGACACAGAGAAGAAGAAACTCGAGTTTACCAACCACCTGGCCAGTGCCAAGGAGTATCTGGCTGAGGATGACGCCAAGCAGAACCTGAAGGTCATCCAGGAGACAGGCTACTTCAGCGACCTGCAGGTCTATCTGAAAGAGGACGACAAGGCTTATAAGCCCGACGAACGCGACTCCTTCCAGAGTTAGGCCGCCAAGAGCGAAATAATGAAACACGAAGAAACGAAGAAACAAAGGGCTGCGCACTGGAATTGCGAAGGAAGAACTTCGTTCCTTCGTTTCTTCGCGTTCAATTATAACGAAAAAAGAATAATGAAATTATAATAAAAGAGTCACCAACTGGATGCTCGTCGCCATTCTGACGGTTGGCAGCACAGCAACAGCCTTTGCAGGTCAGGACGAGCCTGAAGGAATTTGCCGAGAAGACGGGCGGCTCAACCAGGATCTAACATATTAATCACTTTTAAATCACAAACGGTTATGAAGAAATTATTGACGATGGTTGCCATGCTGGCAGTAGCGCTCACCATGCAGGCACAGACCAAGTTCCACGATGTGGAAGCCAACGATGCCAAGGGGCCTGTCAAGTGCATCAAGAGCAACAGGATGAACCAGGAGGTCGTTATCAACTTCTCGCAGGACGGCAAGATGTCGCAGGAGGGGCTGACCAATGCGAAGTATGACGCCAACGGCTATCTGCAGTCGGCAACGATTGAGGCCATGGGCAACAAGGTGGACATCACCTTCAAGTGGGAGAACGGCCGCTTTGTGGGCCAGAAGATGAACGTGATGGGCCAGGATATGGAAATCACGCGCACCTTCAACGAGGACGGGACGTCGGCTTCCGACATCATCAATGCCGGCGGGCAGAAGATGGAGTCGCCCTACTCTGACTACAAGTTCGACAGCCACGGCAACTGGATCAGCCGCAAGGGCCAGATGATGGGTCAGACGATAGAGCAGACCCGCACGATAGAGTACTACGAGTGATAGTGCCTGCGGTCGAGTTTGCCGTTATAGGTCCGGGCGACAGAGGGGACCTGCTCATATAGCAGGGGGACTTTGTAAGGCTCGAGTGTGGCGGCCAGGCTACGGGCGACGGCACGCTTGCTGAAGGCAGTGCCATCGGCCATCACGACAAGCAGTTTGAGCGCACGCCCCATAATCGGATGAGGGGCGGAGATACAGATGCAGTCCTTTATGCCAGGAATGGCGAGGGCTGCATCTTCCACTTCAGTAGGGTCCACCTTGTAGCCGCCCACGTTGATGATGTCGTCGGCACGTCCGCCGATGTGCAGCCGCCCTTGGGCATCGAGCCAGCCACGGTCGGAGGTATAGACAGTCTGGCCGCACAGGACAGAAACAGTCAGGTCGGGGTCGCCGACATAGCCGCTCATCAGGGTCGCACCCTGACAGGCGATGAGTCCGCCGGGCGTGATGACGACGCGCGAATGACGCATCGACTGGCCCAGGCAGTCGGCCGGGCCACAGACCCCACCCCTATCCCCTCCCCTAACAGGGGCGGGGAGTTCTGAATTGAGATTTCCTCCCCCGGCAGGGGCGGGGAGTTCTGAATTGAGATTGAAGTTATAGGTGGCGACGATGCCTGTCTCGGTGGAGGCATAGGTGTTGTAGAGCCTCGTGCGAGGCAGCATCTGGCAGAGCCGCAGCATGTCGGCATGAGCCAGTGGGGCGCCGCCGCTCTCGATGAAGTCGAGCCTGTCGGCCAGCGAGGCGAAGCGGCGACTGTCGAAGGAGAGCAGATAGCGGATATTGGCCGGCACGAAGAAGGTGGCATAGCGCCCCTCTCCGCTAAAGGCCCGGAAGAAGGCGTCGGCATCGCGCAGCCCGTCGAGGATGTGGAGGGTGGCTCCCTTGAGGATGACGGGCCACACCTTCGAGAGGCTGCCGATATGGCTGAGCGGCCCGTGGACGACGAAGGTGAGACGGCTGCTGTAGCCCTGGCCCTCAATCAGGTTTTCCGCATCGGCCACGATGGCTGAGTGGCTGATGACGACTCCCTTGGGACGGCCTGTGGTGCCTGTGGTGAAGAGCACGTCAGCCGCTCCGGCGGGCACCTCGGAGCGGGCCAGATACTGACAGACTGACTGGTAGCGGCCTTCAGGGATATCACGCTCCAAGGGTACGGCCACACTACCCGCCAGATGAATGGCAAAGTATTGGATCAGAAAGTCGGCTGTCTGGGAGGCACGGAACGGGATGAACTGTCGCCGTGGCAACCCGTCGGCACGCTGCAGAACCTGCTGCCAGAGTTGGGAATAGGTGATACTGCCGGCACTGCTGATAAGAGCCACCTTATCGGGATAGCACTGTGCATCCTGCTCCAAATAAGCCTCTATACTATTCATAATTCACAATGCACAATTCTTTATCTTGGTAATCATAATTCTCAATTCTCAATTCTCAATTTTCAATTCTTCACGCTTACTTTCAACGAGCGCCACGATGCTGTCGAGGCTTTTCAGGTTGCGAGGGGTGGCATCGCTGGCCTCCAACTGGATGTCGAAGGCATCGGAGAGGGTCATCAGGATGGTCGTGATGCCCAGCGAGTCGAGTTCACTGAAGAGGAAGTCGGAGCCGAAATCGACGAGCGGCAATGCATCCTCCAGAAGCGCACGGATCTTTTCTTTCATTTCACTGTTTATTTTTATTTCTGTCTTATTAACGACAACTTTGACAACTCTTGACAACTTTATTTCTTATTCTTTTCTTTATCTTGGTAATCATAATTCTCAATTTTCAATTATTCTTTCCTCTTCTCCATCTGACGTAGAGTCCGAAGATGAGCGGGGGGAAGATAAATGCCATCAGCACCACCGACGACATGCCGACGATAGTGACTTCAGCCAATGAGTGGAGTGCAGGGTGGCGGGCCACGATGAGTGAGCCGATGCCGATAAACATGATGAGGGCCGAGAGGATGATGGCCCGCTTATAGGATGCCAGCATCCGCCGGCGGTGGACGGCCTCGTAGACGGCACCCTCGGTCATGAAGATAGTATAGTCGTCGCCCTGCCCGAAGATGAACGTGGCGAGGATGACATTGACGATGTTGAACTGGATGCCGCAGAGGGCCATGATGCCTAGTATCCACACCCAACTGACAGCCATCGGCAGGAAGGACAGGGCTGCCAGGAAAAGACTACGGAACGAGAACCAGAGGAAGAAGAACACAATACATCCACAGGCCCAGCCAATATAGTTGAAGTTGTCGGAGAGTTGGCGGAGCAGACTGCTGTTGAGCCCCTTGGCGTCGATGTTCTGCACCAGCAGATTGGGTGGCAGTTGACGGAAATGGAGGAGGGGACGGGACTGATAGTCGGCGGTTAGTATCTTGGCAAAGACGTCGAAGGCCCCGTCGGTAAAGCCTGCACGGACGGCTTCCATCTGCAGTCCGTCCAGGATAGCAGTGCGGTGCTCCCCCACCCAATCACGCCATCTCTCCAGTCGCAACTGCTGGATGCTGTCGGAGAGCAGAAATCTGGGGTTGGCAGGGTCCTCGCTTCGGTCCGGCGCAAGTGCCGCCATATCGGCCCGCTGTTCATCCGTCATATAATTAATATGGTTCAAGTCCGTATCAAACGAGGTCTGGACGCTGTAATAACCCAGGAAGAGCGTCATCACAAGCACAAGCCCCACGAGCCAGGGTTTATCGTGAAGTGAGATGGAGGAGAGACGGGAGAGGGAGAGTGCAGGGGAAAGGCTACGCGCAGGAAAGCCATTCCCCCGTTTCACAGCGTGCGGCATCCATAGCAGCACGAAGATGATGGTGCCCACCAGCAGGAAGGCGCTGAAGAGTCCAAGGTCGCGCAGGGCTACTGACTGCATGGGGACAAGGGTCAGAAAGGCAGCCACCGTGGTGACATTGCCCACCACGAGGGGACGGACTATTTCGCGAAGGGCCTGACGCACGTCGGGAGTATGCGACAGATGGGAGATCAGATGCAGGGGATAGTTGACAGCAATGCCGACAATGACTGACGAGATGCCGATGACGATGAGAGACACCTGACTATGTACAAGAGAGAGAACACCCAGAGCGAACAGCCACCCCCACCCTACGGCGACGACGATGAGCAACAAATGACGAATGCTGCGGAATGAGAGCCACAACAACAGCAGGATAAGCACGACGGCCAAGGATATGGAAAGGACGCTGTCGGCCCTGATCTGCCGGGCATTGCCAACGGCTATGGCAGGACCGCCGGTGAAGGTGATGCGGAGAGAGGGGGGAGCGGGGCGACGGGGCGACGGGGAGACGGGCGTGCGGACGAGGGAGTCGGCACAGACTTGCAGCAGACTGAGGAGACGGGCATTGCCATCGGTCTCGCTACTGCCGAAAGAACTGTCCAGCATGACAATGGCCCGACTCATATCGGGGGTGAAGAGATGGTCTTCATAGATCTTGAACAGCCCACCGGAAGTCTGCCGGAGCGAGGTCAATGCGGGTGCAAAAAGGTTCAGCGGGTCGCGCTGAATGTTCTCCCACAGCAGTCCACCTGCGGGTGACATCAGCATCTCGCGGTCGGACTGGAGTTGACGGGCGATATAGTTGTCGGCCTGCAGCAGGCTGTCCATCCGCCGATAGTCGTCGGGCAGCAGGAAAAAGGGGATGTTGTCGTAGACGAACTGCACCGTCTGCCCGGCCTGAGAAAGGTCGGCCTCGGCCATCAGGCGGTTCACCCAATGTGCGGTATCGCGGGCTTCAAGTATTTCCACGAAGCGGTCGACCGACTCCACCAGTGAGTCAGGACTCGCACCGGAGAAGACTGCGAACACCCTGCTGGCATCCGACACCTCCTGATACACCTGCATCTCCTGCTGCTGTCTGCTGTCGAGAGGCAGGAAATCCGAGATGTCCTCCTTGAAGTCGAGGCGCAGTACAAGGGCCAGCAGCACGATGGTGGACAGCACGAGCGAAAGGAGGCACACCCGCCTGTGTACCGCCATCCAGTCGTATAGTCTCACCACTGTTTCTACCATCTGTCAAGAAACCATTTCAAAAAGGCCGTGCGCCACTGGCGGCATTCGGAAGTACCCTTCACGTCAGAGGCGCCGAAGCCGTGACCGCCCGTCTTATATTGTATATAGATGTGGGGCACATGATGAGCCGTCAGGGCCGAATCGAGCAACTCCGAATTGCGGTAGTCCACCGTCGGGTCGTCCTTACAGTTGACCAGAAACACAGGCGGACAGCCGTCAGGTACGTGACGCTCCAGCGAGAGCGAATCGCGCAGACGCCTGTTGCGAACCCTGCTCTCCCCCAGCAGTGCCCTACGGGAGCGCTTGTGGACACAAGGCTCCGTCATCGTCACCACCGGATAGACTGGCACGACGAAGGCCGGCCATTCCGACTTGTCAAAGAGTTCTACTGACGACATCACGAGATGCCCCCCAGCCGAGAAGCCCATCACCCCCACCCTGTCCGGATCGATGCCGAACTCATCGGCATGGGCCCGCACGTAGCGCAGTGACTGCAGCAAGTCATCCTGTGCATCAGGATAACGGGTGCCACGCAGCACGTAGCGGTAACGGAAGAGGAAGGCAGGGACGTAGGCCGTACGGTAGCGCAGCACAAAGGCAGCGATGCCCTGCTTCTGCAACCAGCGGGCCACGTCGTGCCCTTCCGTCGTCATGTCGTGCCAGAAGTAACTGCCTCCCGGACATACGATGACGGCCGCATGGCCTCTCCCGCCGACCAGATAGGGCGTCAGTTTCCGTTCTATGCCTCTCTTCCCACTACTCACCAGGGGAACCAGCATCATCAGCAATAATATGTAATTCCTCATTGTCTCATTTTTTCCTTATAGTGCCGTCGCAGGGCAGAGGTCTGCTCCTTCACGCCTCCCATCGCCTGCAGTCTGCTCTGCGGGATAGGCTTGTCCACCTCCACCCGTATCTGTCCCTTGCGGAGCATATAGGCGCCTTTCGGCAGAACGAGCCCCGGTCCGTGGAGATACATCGGCAGCACCTCCAGGCCCAGTTGCTCAGCGATATAGAAGGCCCCCGGATGGAATCGCCCGATGCGACCGTCGGCCGAGCGCGTACCCTCAGGGTAGACCGCTATCGAACAGCCTCGTTCCGCGAGTGAGCGCAACTTCGGCAGCAGCGCGTCGATGCCCTCTCTCACGGGCAGATACTCCGCATGACGGATCACGAAGCCGTAGAAAGGGTTGCGCCACACCCAGTCGTTGGTCAGGAAGACGATATTGGGCGTAAAGATCAACTGGCAGACCAGGTCGAGATGCGACTGATGATTGCAGATGATCACGCGCGGCCTGTCGAACGCCACACCTTCGGCCACCTCACAGGTGAATTTCACGCCAGGGATGCCGTGTCTGAGCGCCACGAAGCGCGCACAGCGGCAGATCAGCCGTCGGAGCGTGTCCGCCGTAGCCCGCTCCCGATCCGTCTCAGGTGTCTTGTAGTCGCCACGCCACTTCACGTAGAGCCACACCATCGGATTGATCAACAGCAGCATCGTCGTCGTAAAGAATAGTATGACGTAAGCCGTGCGCACCGCCGCCGAGACAAACCGCCCCAGGCGCAGCGGCAGACCATAGACCACCGCCAGCAGGCACAGCACCGTGTTGAGCACCGAGATGCGGGCGAAGTCAGGCCCCGGACGGAAGTGGCTCACGCGCTCCTCCTTCGGAGGATAATAGACGCGTACCGGTGTCGGCACCAACTGCACGCCGTGCCATGAGGCCAGCACCATCAGCATCAGTTCCGCCTCGTAGCGGGCCGTCAGCAGCGAGAGGCCGCGCAGACTCTTCAGCGGATAGAGTCTGAAGCCCGTCTGCGTGTCAGGCAGGCGGCACCCCGTCTGCACCCAGAACCAGAAGTTGGAGAAGCGATTGGCGAAGGCACTCCCCTTCGAGCGCTGCACCCCCTCCAGCAGTCTTCTCCCCACGATGAGAGCCCCCGGATGAGCCGCGCTCGCTTCCGTCAGCAGGGGGATGTCCTCAGGATAATGCTGACCGTCGCCGTCGAGTGTGACGGCATAGGTGAACCCCATCGCCATCGCCCGCCTGAAGCCCTCGCGCAGGGCGATGCCCTTTCCGCGATTGCGCCCCAGCGTGACCAGCGTGATGTCAGCCCTGCCACCCAGAAGCAGTGGCGTGTCGTCAGTGGAGCCGTCGTCCACCACGATCACGTCGTCACATTGCGCCAGGCTACGGTCCACCACGTCAACGATGGTTCCGCCGTTGTTATACGTCGGAATCACCACACAGACGCCCCGCTTGCGCAGCGTATCCTTCTGCCCTATCCTGTCTTCCTTAGACATAATCGGGCGCAAAGTTACGAATAAGCGAGCGAAAAACCAAATTTATTTGAGAAACTCTTTAAATTCAATGCACAATTCATAATGCACCGCCCGGGCCATGCTCGCTACCGAAAGGCTACGGGTAGGCGCGACAGCGGGAATGGGGACGCAAGGTTACATTTGGAAAAGTACTGCCTTTCCGCTGTCGTAACTGCCGATGCCTCGCAATGTGCCTTATAAATACTTAAATAGTTCAAAAATATTTGGTGGGACGGGGAAAGCATATTAATTTTGCTCGCGATGAAGATGAAGCGTACCATCCTGATACTCACGGCTATCGCGAATTGCCTTGCGACAACTGCCCAACGACAACGAGTTGCCGTCGATATAGAGACACTTGTCCCAATTGGCGGCGTGAACGTCTTGGCCAAAGACCAAGCCATCACAACCGACTCGCTGGGACGCTTCTCGTTGCCCGACTCCTGTCGCAGCATCGTTCTCTCGCATGTCAACTATGAAAGTCGTCTCATCAATGCCGATGAGGTGGGCGACACCATCTTCATGATTTCCAAACTGCTGAACCTGAAAGAAGTCGTCGTTTTCGGTCATGCTCAGTACAGGGATGACTTCAAGGAACTGAAAAAGAGACTGCGCATGCAGAAGGCTGAAGCCCAACTGGCTGCAATCGACCCCAAGTCGGGCGGCAACCTGCTGCCGCTTCTGGCGCGCCTCATCCCCAAGAAGTGGCGCAAGAACTCAAAGAAGGCTCGCCGCGAACGCTTGAAGCGCATCCTCGAAGAGTACTAGAACTTTGCCCGCTCCTGTGCTTCGATGACCCGGTCGCACCAGGCATCAAAGTCAGGATCCTCAATCTGCAGTTCCGGATGACTCAGCAGACAGGCCACCGGGCGGCGCACTTCCTGATCTTGGGACTGCCAAAAACACAGGGCGCATCACTGCGCCCCATGCCGACACCCGGGTTTGAATCAAAATCAGGTCTATATTAGTTAGCGGAATTCTGCTTTCACTCCACGATCTGGCGCGGGAAGTATTCGAAAAGTTTCTGATTCTCCTGGAGTTGCCTGATATCGAGAGTGGTCACACTGCCAGACCAGTTGGCCCCCCAGGCATTGAAAGGCTCGAGGGCAGGTTCGATATAGATGATCTTCATCAGATCCAGGGGTAATGGGTCGAACACCATCACGTAGGCGATATAGTCGCCGGCCATACCTTCCATGAAGAACAGTTCATCCTGGGGAATGCCCTGTGTCTCGCGGAGTTTGTATTGGTGTCCCGTCTCGTCAATGAGTTTGATGTCATGCCCGAACACAAAATACTCGCGCGTCCAGTTCTGTTCGTAGCCAACGGCAAGGTAGGTGGCCTCCGGGGTGCGCCATATTGCCATCGTATTATTCTTCAGTGGTTTAATCAGGTGAGCATCTGTCATTACCTTCCAAGTGTTCCAGTTCTGGCGGTCGTAAGGCTGCCTGCCGTTAAGGTGCTCTCTAAGCAAACGAGGCTTATGGAACTGCGGAATGCTATCGTAATACTGGAGTGTTCCGTTGAAGTGATTGCCGATTTTTACAGGTAATCCCATCATATTCCAGCAGGAAACACCGTAGATTCTTATATCTTTAGTCGTCTCAGGCAGCGGGGCGAAGAATATCTTCAGGTCGAGCACGTCGCCTTTCTTCGCCTTTACGGTGAAGTGTTTGTTATACGTATCAGGCTCCGTTCGGCGAATGCGATACTGCACGCCCGTCTCCTGGTCTACGAGACTCGTCTCCTCCGAGGCCAAAAAGAGGTTGCTCACTTCGTCGGCTGGCATGGGGAAATAGCAATGCAGCACGGCCTCATTGTTCTCTTCCGTCAGTCGCCAACTCAGCGGGACGTATGTCTGATTATCAAATACGCCAGCCATCTCAGGGAACAATTTCAGGTAATCTCGCTCTATCGCGACATTCTTTGCCTCACAATAGTCCTTCACCCAGTCCATATTTGTACCATGCCACACGGCTGTGGTCTTCTTCTTGTCAGTTTTGACTTCTGGGCGAGGAAAGAAATTGCCCACGCTTCTTGCATATTCCTTCACGCCGGAGTTTGTCCCGCTATGACTGGAAGTCCAAATGCCAATTGCTTGTGCCTGCGAGGCGAGGGTTGCCAGTGCCAGGAGGCTCATTATCAAGAATCTATTCATACGGCTTTGTTATTTTAGAATTGTAATGTACTTGGGTTGGTATGCGTCAATTGTTCGCGATATGTCTGATAACAGGCCGAGGAGATTTCCGTCTCTATCGGCGAGTGGGTACTGAAGAGCAGGATACGCCCGTCCATAAGGCGTTCTGCTACCCAGAGATACTTCTCGCCTTTGCGGAGGTCCTTCAGGGTGAAGAAGAACTGCTGGCGGGTGAAGTTCAGCAGGTAGCCAGGTGTCTTTGAATCGTACCAGCAGGCTGCCTGCAGCAACCGGGCAAAGAGGTCGAACTCTTCCTTGTCTTCAAAGACGTAGGCTGTGCTGACAATAGTGCTGTCGACGCCTTTATCTGAGGAGCAATTGAGCGGCACTGCCTTAACCTGATTAAAATCAGCCATCTTTTCGATGAACTCCTCCATGCGGCACGGTGCCTGATAGGCTACTGTATCTCCAGCCTTTACTTGAGCAGCGTAGTGCAAGTTGGGATTGCTTAATATAGCAGACGGCGGCTGACTGTCACTGCTATCTGATGCCGCTGTCAGTCCGTACCGGGCGGAGTCCGAATCCGTTCCCTTCGGACTCTGAGTCCGTCGGGGTCGGACTGCGCGTCCGTCGGAGTCGGGCACTTGAGGTACGTGGGTCGAAGGTGTCGAGGTACGTGGCGCAGCATCGTCGAGGTACGTGGGTCGAGGGTGTCGAGGTACGTGGGTCGTCGCCAGCGCACCTCTGTCCGTCACTGCCTGATGCGGTTTCACCAGCAGAACGACCAGGGCGATGGCGGCTGCAACGGCTAAGGCGGAGAGAATCCACGCCCTATGATTCGGTCTATGATCAGCTCCATGATTAGCCATCCGCTGCTCCATGCCAGCCATAAAGCCGTCAGGCAACTTCGGCGTGTCGGCATATCTGCGGCGCAGGGCCTCGCGAATGTCAGTGTCCTTAAATGGCTTGTCTGTATTCATTTTTATATCTCACTTTTTCATTTTCATATATAGCTTCTTCCTGATGCGGTAGAGGCGGTTGGCCAGGACCTTTGCATCGACACCTGTGATGTAGGCTATCTCCGTCAGCGGATGGTCCTCGAAGTAGTAGAGCGTCAAGAGCATCTGTTCGTCATCGGACAGGCTGTCCATCACCTGCTCCAGCAGTCCTATTCGCTCTTCGTTGCCTGTGGAGAGTTCTGCCTCCAACAGTTCGTCGCTGATGTCCGTCTGCCATACTGACGACTCCTCCATAGAGACTATCGCCGGGCTACGGCGCTTCAGGAAGTCGAGCGTCAGACGATAGGCGATGCGGCAGAGCCATGTAGAGAGCGATGCCTTCTGCGGGTCATAGCTGTCGATGCGGCTGAAGGCGCGTAGAAATGTATCCTGTGTCAGTTCCTGGGCATCCATCACGTCGGTAACCTGTCTCACCACCATCGCAAAGACACGCTCCGCATAGCGACCGACCATCTCCGTCTGTCCCTCATGCCGTCCACTGCGGACAGCCTCAACAAGTTCCGCTTCTGTCAGCGTGCTCTTTTCTTGTCTCACTCTAATTGTTAGACGACAGTTTCTGGGAAATACCCCGCATTTTTCCGTTAAAGATTATTAAACCATTCTCCCCGTTCATCGTCTAATAGAGAAACTAACAATCATATAGACGGATGAAACAGGATGATATTATGCGCGTCGGCATCATCGGCGCAGGATGGATAGCCGAGAAGGCCGCCATCACACTCAACGGACTCGACAACTGCGAGGCTTATGCCATCGGCTCCCGTTCACAGGAGAAGGCAGAGGCTTTTGCCAAGAAGTGGAATATCCCAAAGGCTTATGGCTCGTATGCGGAACTGATAGCCGACCCTGACGTAGACCTGGTGTACGTGGCCACGCCCCACTCCCACCACTACGACGTGACGCGCGAGGCCCTGCTGGCTGACAAGCCCTGTCTGGTGGAGAAGGCCTTTATGGCCAACCTCCGACAGGCGAAAGAGATCGTGGTGCTGGCTCGTGAACGGAAAGTCTTTCTGGCCGAAGCCATCTGGACGCGCTATCAGCCAGCCGTCGGCATCGTCAGGCGCCTGATTGCTGAAGGGCGCATCGGCACGCCAAGACTCATCACTGCCACACTGGGCTACTCGATGGGGCCCAAGCCGCGCATCATGCGCCCTGACCTCTGCGGAGGGGCTCTGCTCGACCTGGGCGTCTATGCCCTCAACTTCGTCCGTATGTTCTGCGATGCCAGGATAGAGCGCATCCAGTCGCAGTGCGTCAAGAGCGACACGGGGATGGACCTCACCAATGCCATCAGCATCGTGCTCGAAGGAGGCATGCTGGCCAATGTGCAGTCGTCGGCCTGCTGCGTGGGCGACAATATCGGTGTTATCGCCGGCACGGAGGGCAACCTGATCATCGACAACATCAACAACCCGCAGCGCATCACCGTCAACACGCACGACCGCGAATTCGTGGAGGACATCCACGTGCCACAACAGATAACAGGCTATGAATACGAGTTCATAGCCTGTCACCGTGACATGCAGGAGGGGCTGCTGGAGCCCCGCGAGATGCCGCTTGATGAGACGCTTTTCATCATGCAACTGATGGACGACCTGCGCCGCGAGTGGGGCGTACGCTATCCGATGGACGATTTATAATGCACAATGCACAATTCTCTTTTACCTTTTTAACTTTTCAAGACTGTCGAGCCAACCTATCAGCGAGACGAGTTCAGCATTCCAGTTGATGGCAATCTCATTGGAGGCATACGAGTCAGCATTGTCGAGCCATGACTCGTCAGGCAGGCTGGTGGGATAAGTCAGACCGTTACCCTTGTCCTGCTGGCCCGGATTGGGTCCTCCCACCAGAAGGCCGGGGAAGGGAGGCTCTATGCCATCTGCCGCTGACACGCGATGATGGGGATGCATAGGACTCTTCGTGCCGAACCCCGTCACGTAGCAGTAGCCCATCGCATTGCGGCCCAGGATATAGTCGGCATTCTCACGGGCCGCCGTCAGATAGCGGTTGTCGCCTGTCAACTGGTAGGCGAAGAGCAGGGCCGAGCCCGACGAACAGAAGGCACCGCCGAGACAGCCCCAGCCAAAGTCTTGGGCACGATTGCCTGAGGGCGTCTGGAAACTGGAAGAGGGAACAGTGGCCACCAGACTGTCGCACCAGGCCAGCAACTGCGGGCGGAGCGCCTTGGCCATCGCGTCGTCAGGACACTGCGTCAGCCACTCGTAACAGCCCAGTGCCGACACCGATGCCCACGAGGGGACACTGAAGGCTGCGGGCTGACGCTGCTGGGCATCGTGCTGGAATCGGGCATCGGCCGTCAGCAGATAGAGTTCGGTGGCGGCCCAGAACCATTCGTCGGCAACGGAGCCGTCGCCATATTCGCCAGTGCTCACAGCAGGCTGGAAGGTCTTGTTCATCTCGTTCTGACGATACCACACTGCAGGATGCTGCTCTGCCCAGTGATAGGCAGCGAGAGCGGCACGCGTGGCACGCTCCGTAAAACAAGGATAGTCGGCGTTGCCCCGGAAGAGACGGGCGGCCTGAGCCATCACGGCTGCGAAGTCGAGGGTTGCAGCCGTGCTCTTTGCCACCACGTAGCGGGGCTGACGGCAGTCGGCAGGCATCACGAAACTCTCGAAGTTGGGCGTGGTCAGTTTGTGATAGACGCCACCGTCCCAGGGGTCCTGCATCGTGAGCAGCCACTCCAGATTGTACATCATCTCGTCGAGCAGGTCGGCAGTCTGGTTACCACTCTCAGGGATATTGACATCGAGGGTGCGGAAGTAGTCGGCGCACTGTTCGTAGGCGCAGAGCATCAGTCCGATGGAATAGGATGAGTTGACCACATATTTATTATAGTCGCCCGCGTCGTACCAGCCCTTGGGCGAACTGATGACAGTACCCGCAGGACGGCCTGGGGAGACGGCTGAGGGGTGGATGAGCACGTGGGTGTCAGGATGACCCTCAGGACGACTCCACTGTCCGGCATACTTGGCCTCGATGGGCATGCCGCTGCGCATCAGGTAGTACGATTTCAGGGCACCCTTCGACACTTCGCGGAGCGCGCCGCTCCTGACGGTGAAAGTCTGGCGATGACTGCCTGACTCTATCACATAGTCGCCCTCTGCCGTGAGACGGCTGAAGTCGATGAGCGTGCGCCGCTTATCCGAGAAGGGCGACTTGGCCACACGCAGCACGCGCGGCTTTACGGCTGTCCGGCCTGTCTTGGTATCGACGATTCTGACCTGCGAGGCCTTCACCACGCCTTCCACGACGGCGGTCTTCTCCTGATCGGGAGTCATGCCCACCTGATTCACTCTGATCTGAGCCTGAGCGGGTTGCACTACGCAAAGCGCTACGCTAAATGACAAATGAGAAATAATAAATGATAAACGCATAAGAAATTAATAAAGGATAGTTATGAACAAGTAAAAGATATCTTCGTGAGTTCCGTCCCGCCATGATGAACCGTCACCTGCGACTTAACGCCTGCAGCAGTCGCCTCTATCTTATCGAAACGGTAAGTGACCTCCGGCGTTTCGACGGGAGAGATGATGCCAACGAACTTGACGTTCTTGATGGCCCGTATGAGCAACTGCCGGCCCAGGTGCTCCTCAAGGAGTTCCTTCGCTATCTGGATGATACAGACACCGGGGGTAATGGGCTGCCCAGGGAAGTGGGCCTGATAGATGGGGTGATCTGCACGGAGGGCAATGTCATAGCAAGGCAGGCCACCGCTCTGAGCGTCGGCACTGACAATGGTGTAGAGGCTATTTTTCAAAATCATAATTCACAATTCATTATTTCGTTTTACCAATATTTCATTATTATCGTGCTATCAGGATGCAGCCTAACATGATGAAGAATACCCCGGCCCACCTGACGAGCGACACGTCCTCATGGAACACGAACAGGGCGGCCAGCATGCCGAAGACATAACTCAGCGAGACCATCGGATAGGCCATGCTGAAGGGGAACACACGAACGATGTACATCCACAGCAGCGAGGCGGCACCAAAGAGGATACCACTGACAGCAAACTGCCAGTTGACGAGCAGCGCGCCCCAGAACTCACGCGTCCACCCGAAGGGCTGCATCCGGTCCAGGGCGAGTTTCAGGAACACCTGTGCGCTGACGAGCAACAGGCTCTGAGCGATGGCGTATGGTATTATTTTCCACATAAGACGATGGCTATAGAGTGAACAGCAGGCAGATCATGTACGCCCAGCCGATCCATCAGCGAGCGATAGAGAGGGGTGCTTTCGTCGTGACAACCCACAAGAACCGTGCGGCAACGTCCGCTCCTGATCAGAAGACGGGCATCGCGCAGGGCCCACCCGAGAGAGTCGTCGTCCTGCGAATAGGTGACATTATAGCCGTGACAGTGGGTGCGGATGGCAATATTGCTGCTGATGGTGTTGTGAGTGCTCTGCATAAAGTGGGTGGGCTTGAGCATCACCTCCCCTTCCTCATCGAGTTGGCGGAGCAGGGCTTCGCTATTCTCCCAGCATCCCAGCGATGTGGCGGTGATGATGGCATCAGGCGACTCAACGCCTGCTTCACGAAGCGCTTTCAGCGACGAGAGGAGTGAGGCTTTCAGCAGTTTGCCCATCCGCCGGGCTTCCATAGGCTTCACGAACTGGCTAATCTCTGAGAGGTCGTCATCGGAAGTGATTTCGACACGGGCTGATTCCAGTATCGAGGGTACGGGGGTGCGAGGGTACGGGGGTGCGCCTTCGCTCCCCCGAGAATCCTCGCGCCTCGAGAGCACCAGCGACGAGTCATTTCCGCCAAAGCCGAAGGAGTTGCACACGACATTCTCCAGTGCAGCATGAGCCTCGCCCAAGGTGGGGATGATGCCATCAGCCATCGGATGCTGCCAACCCAGATTGGCTGGCACGAACTGATGCTGGAGGGCGAGCAGACAGATGACGGTCTCGATGCCCCCGGAGGCACTGGTGGTGTGGCCTGTGAACGACTTCGTGCTCGACACCAGTGGCATCTTCGTCGTGAAGATGCGCTTCAGGGCGGCTGTCTCAGAGGCATCGTTGTTAGGGGTGCCCGTACCGTGGGCATTGACATACTGGATATCCTCAGGTTGTAGTCCCGCCATCGCGAGGGCTTCCTTCATTGCCAAGAACGCGCCTTCGCCATCGTCCGACGAGGCGGTCTGATGAAAGGCGTCACAGGCATTGCCGTAGCCCCGCAGCCAGGCATGGACCGGACGATGGCGACGCCGGGCCAGAGCCTCCGACTCAAGCACCACGTAGGCTGCCCCCTCGCCCAGGTTCAGTCCTGCACGTGTCTCGTCGAACGGACGGCACCGCTCCTGATCGAGAATCATCAGCGAACGGAAGCCATTGAGGTGGAACACAGAGAGGGCTTCCGTACCGCCTGCCACCACGATGTCGGCCTCACCCGCCTCCAGCAGACGGGCGCCGAGGCCAAGGGCATTGGCAGCCGAAGAACAGGCGGTGGAGATGGTTGTATATTCGCTGAACAGGCCGAAATAGTCGGCTATCAGACGGGTATTGCTGCCACAGCGATGGTATTTCATGCACGACAGGTGCTCGTCGCTCTGCTGGATGTCGTGGAAGAAGTGCTCCGTCACGTCCATCCCTGCCACGGTGGTGCCAGAGACCAGCACGACGCGCAGGGCAGCACGGCTGACGAGGCTTGCATCAATCCGGGCATCGCGCAGGGCCTGGCGCACAGCCGTCATCCCCAGGAGGGCCGTACGGCTCACGGGCTCACTGGAACGGAGGCCAAGCATGTCAGCCAGTTCCTCATCCGAATGCTTCACCTCGCCCACGGGCAGTTCGTGGTGCGAAGAGCGCAGATGGCGCATCTCCCCGATGCCCGAACGCCGCTGGCGCAGGGATTCCAGTACCGCCGACTTGTCGTCGCCGATGGCACAGATGATGCCTTCCCCCGTGATTGCGATATTCATGCCCCTGTCTGTTGTAAATCTTACTTTGTACGATGCTTTGCTACATAGTCGGCCATCGTAGCCACGCTCTTGAAGATGGCCTTACCCTCTGCAGGACTGGCCAGTTTGATGCCGTACTTCTTCTCAAGCAGCACGATCAGTTCGAGCGCGTCGATGGAGTCAAGCCCCAGTCCGTCGCCGAAGAGCGGAGCGTGCTCGTCGATGTCGTCAGGCGTCATATCCTCCAGATTGAGGGCCTTGATGACCTCCTGCTTCAATTCCAATATGAGTTCTTCCATATCTTTTGCTTCCCTTTGCCTTTTTACCTTTTTACCTTTATCCCTTTTTACCTTTATCCCTACATCCCAAAGTCTACGCCCCAGCGCCGCTTCCATTCGAGATAGAAGGGCGGATTCTCCAACACCAGTTGATAGTCGCGATCCATAAACACCTGCACGCTGTGGCCCGTGGCGAAGATGCTGTCGTCGGCGGGGTCATGGATCTCGTAGTCGAACACGATCTTGGCCGAAGGCGCAGGCCGGTAGATGATGTCAATCCTGGGCTTCATCCCGTAGCGGATGGGCTTCTTATACTGGAAGTTGAGTTCCACCATAGGGGCATAATAGCCGTGATCGAAGAAGCCCATGTACGAGAGGTCGTACTTCAGGCCGAACAGTTCGCGGGCATCCTCGAAATAGAGCATATAGGAACCGTGCCACACCACGTTCATCGAGTCCACCTCGCTGAAGCGGATCTCAAAGGTCTTCGAGGCCTTCAGTTCCTTCGTCGTCATGTCATTCTCCATCCTTCACCGCAATCTTAATTTGAGTGGTGACCAGCGTCTCTCCCTCACAGGCGACGGTGGCACTGGCGAGCGTCATGCCGAATATCTCCTGCACGACATCGACGGTGGTCGTGATGGTCTGTCCCACCCTGGGCAGTTTCTTCACCTCCAGATTCTTGACGGCCCCGATGACGCCCAACTGGATGCCCTGCTGATTGACGTACTTGTTGACCAGTCCGATACGCGCCGCACAGGTCTGGGCGATGTTTTCTATCAGCCCGCTTGCACTGAAGCAGCCTTCGTCTACGAATATGTTGTCTTGCTTGATGGTCGTCTCTGAGACGGTGCGCACCTCGTCGAAACAGGTCAGCACCCCTATCATCACAAACGGCTCCTGCTGCGGCAGCAGCGTGTGCACGTCGATGGCTCTCAGTTCCTCCTCGGAAAAAGTCTTTTTCTCGTTCATTCCCAAAAATTATAATAGTTATACCACTGTGTGGGATATCTCCTCACGATTCGTTCCAGTTCAGCAATATACTGCTGCGACAGTTGTGCAATCTGCTGCTTGCGCGGTGCCTCCTTGTCATACTGCAGTGGAGTGACGTAGACGGTATAGCCACGCGTCGACGTCTTCATCACATGGACGGTGAGCACATCGAGTCCGCGCATGGCAGCCACGCTGAAAGGCCCTTGCGGGAAATGAGCCTCATGGCCCAGGAATGTCGCCGTCACATACTTCGGCGAGCCCCAGATGCGGTCAGCAGGAATACTGACAATCTGTCCATCGTTGAGGGCAGCGTCGATCTCGAACAGATGACTCATGTCCTGACGGATGGAGATCATCCTGATGTTCGTATGCGCAAACATACGGTTGCGATTCTGCATCACCGATGCCTTCTCACCCAGATAGGCCAGTGCATACATCCGCTTGTCCTCCGCCACCAGCGAATAGCCCGCTATCTCGTAGTTGCCCACATGCGAACTGAGTTGCACGAAGCCCTCCGGCCGCCTGGCCAGTCGCTCGAAATGCGCATAGCCCACGATGTCTATGCGGAACTTACGGCCTCCGTACATCGCGAACTTGTCGATCACGGCCTGCGCAAACATGCAGTGGTTCTGGAAGGTCATCCAGAAAGCCTTCAGCGCTCCGTAGCCCCAGCGCTGGCGGAAGTAGCGGTAGATATGGCCGTAAGAGTCGCCTAACAGCATGGTCGGCGGAACGACAAACACGTAGGCAAAGATATATATCAGACGGACGTCCAGCACGCGCAACAGGGCTATCAGCCAACGGTGCATCAGACTGTTGCCAAAGGTTGTACCTGCCCATGCCTTCTCTGCCATCTCCCCTTTTCAGCCTTAACACCTGACCACCATCAGTGAATGCCCCAGCCCCAGATGGTCGTATATACGTTCAATCTCCAGCCCAGCCTCGCGGATGCACTGCATGATGTCCTCCGTGTTATACATCTTCGAGTTGCCGTTGGCGATGGCCGTGAAGTAGAGGCTGGTCATCGTCAGGCAGAACGAGGCTGTCTCATAGCGCTGGCGGTCCCAGAGCGTCTCCATGATGTAGATGCGGGTGCTGCCTGTCATCACGGCCTTGGCACGCTTCAGGATGCCCACGATCTCCGCCATGCTGAAGCAGTCGAGAAACTGGCTCATCCAGATGGCGTCGAGACCTCCCTCGCGCTGGGGGAAGGCGGCGGCACCATCGAGCAGGTTGATACCATAGCCGCTGATGCGCTCAGCACCCTCGCGCCCCCTGATATTATTATCCATCATCCCGATCTGCTGGGGCAGGTCGAGGATGGTTACCTCCACCTCTTTATTATACGCGACGCACTGCAGGGCCCATTTGCCCGTATTGCCGCCCACGTCGTAGAGCGAACGGACGTGATGCTCGTCGAAGACGATTCTCAGTGCCTCGGGAAAGGAGGCGTCGCTATAGAAGTGGTCGAATCCCAGCCAACTCCTCTGCGCCTGCGGAGGCAGGCTCGACAGTCCCTCGTAGACCGTCGTCCATGGTCCGAAGTGTCTGAGCCCCTCTGGCTTCCCGCTCTTGAGCGACTCTTCCAGGCGGAACCATCCTTCGTAGCAGACGTCGTGATTGAAGTCGATATTCACACGGGTGGCCTCATCCGTCAGCAGAAACCAGCCGGCCTTCGAGAGCGTATAACGGTCGGCCTCCGGATCCACCAGCACGAGGCCGATGGAGAGCGAGGCTTCCAACAGGCACTTCACGGCATAGTCCGTCAGACCCGTCTGCTGGCAGACCTGCTGTCGTGTCAGCCCCTCCCCGGCATCCCTCAGCATCCCGAGGATGCCGAACTTGACCATCAGGCGCCCCACCTGAAACACTGCGGGGCCCCAGGCGATGAACTCAGCCAGACGCTGGGCGTCGCGGGCCGACAGTTGTTCCTCCGTATACACTTTCAAAGCCGGACTCAGATTCATCTCTCCTCTCTCCTCTTTCCTCTCCTCTTTCCTCTCTCCTCTCTCCTCTATCCTCTCTTAAGTATAGAGCCCGCCGTTGATGTTGATCACCTCACCCGTGATGTAGGCAGCCTCGTCGGATGCCAGGAAGGCAGCCAGTGCGGCCACCTCCTCAGGCTTGCCGAAGCGCCCTGCGGGGATCGTCTTTTTCAGGTCGTCCACGGGCAGGTCCTTCGTCATGTCCGTCTCGATGAATCCCGGTGCGATGGCATTCACGGTGATGTTGCGCGCCCCCACCTCTTGTGCCAGCGACTTGGTGGCGCCGATGACGGCAGCCTTCGCGGCACTGTAGTTGGCCTGGCCAGGCAGTCCCTTCACGCCTGAGAGCGAGGCCATGTTGATGATGCGCCCGCCGCGCTTGCGAGGCATCATGTGCTTCAGCAGATGACGCGTGATGTAGAAGTAGCCGTTCAGCGTCGTGTCGAGCACCTGGTGCCAGTCGTCGTCGCTCATCATAAACAGCGCGCCGTCCCTGCGGATGCCGGCATTGTTCACCAGCACGCCGATCCAGTCTTCCGGATGCGCCTGCTCCCACTGGCCCAGCGCGGCCTCGATGGCCTTCGGGTCCGACGTGTCGAAGGGCAGCAGTTCAGCCTGCCCGCCGTTGCCGCTGATTTCATCCGCCACGGCCTGGGCAGCCTCCTTGTTACTCAGAAAATTGATTATCACGGGCCAGCCCTCTGCTGCCAGTCGCAGCGCGACCGCCTTCCCGATGCCCCTCGAGGCTCCTGTCACTAATGCATATTTCATATCTTTCTTACTTTTTTACCTTTTTACTTTTTTACTTCTTCCAATTTTTTTGCAAAAGTACATATTTTCCTGCAAATAACCGACTTTTTTCTGATAATATTGCGTTTTTATCGGAAAATACACTACCTTTGTAGCAGAAATCGATTAACTGGAAACAATATGGAACAAAAACGCTATGGACATTTCGACGACGAGCATCGCGAATATGTCATCACAGACCCACAGACACCCTGGCCCTGGATCAACTATCTGGGCAACGAGGATTTCTTTTCACTCATCTCCAATACCGCCGGCGGCTACAGTTTCTACAAGGACGCCAAGTTCCGCCGCATCACCCGCTATCGCTACAACAACGTGCCGATGGACAACGGGGGGCGCTACTTCTACATCAAGGATGGCGAGACCGTATGGAATCCAGGGTGGAAACCCTGCAAGACACCGCTCGACTTCTACGAGTGCCGCCACGGCATGGGCTACACCCGCATCACAGGCCGCAAGGACGGCGTGGAGGCCAGCGTGCTCTTCTTCGTACCCCTCGGAAAGTGGGCAGAGGTGCAGAAACTCACCCTTAAGAACGAGACCAGCGAGGTGAAGCACCTGCGGCTCTTCTCCTTCATCGAGTGGTGCCTCTGGAATGCTGCCACAGATATGGAGAACTTCCAGCGCAACTTCTCCACGGGAGAGGTGGAGATTGATAATAGTACCATCTATCATAAGACCGAGTATCGCGAGCGCCGCAACCACTACGCCTTCTATCACGTCAATGCCCCCATACAGGGCTTCGACACCGACCGCGAGACCTTCGTAGGCCTCTACAACGAGTTTGCCGATCCGCAGGCCGTCATCGAGGGCCGTCCGCGCAACTCCCATGCCCACGGCTGGAGCCCCGTCGCCTCACATTACATCGAGGTCACCCTGCAGCCTGGCGAGCAGAAGGACTTCGTCTTCCTCCTCGGCTATGTCGAGAATGAGCAGGACAAGAAATTCGCTGCCCCTCAGGTCATCAACAAGGAGAAGGCACATGCCCTCATCGAAAGTCTCAACACCACAGAGAAGGTGGACAAGACCTTCGCCGAACTCTGCGAATACTGGGATGCCCTGCTCAGCATCTACCGCGTCAAGACGGGCAACGACCGTCTCGACCGCATGGTCAACATCTGGAACCAGTACCAGTGCATGGTCACCTTCAATTTCTCGCGCTCGGCCTCCTTCTTCGAGAGTGGCGTAGGCCGCGGCATGGGCTTCCGCGACTCCAACCAGGACCTCGTGGGCTTCGTCCACCAGATCCCCCCACGCGCCCGCCAGCGCATCATCGACATCGCATCCACACAGTTCCCCGACGGCGGATGCTACCATCAGTACCAGCCGCTCACCAAGCGAGGCAACAACGACATCGGAGGCGGATTCAACGACGACCCCTGCTGGCTCATCTTCGGCACTGTGGCCTATATCAAGGAGACGGGCGACTTCTCCATCCTCGATGAGATGGTGCCCTTCGACAACCAGCCCGGCACTGAGGTCACACTCTTCGAGCACTTGAAGGTCTCGATGGACCACGTCATCAACAACCTCGGCCCGCACGCCCTGCCGCTTATCGGGCGTGCCGACTGGAACGACTGCCTCAACCTCAACTGCTTCTCCTGGGATCCTAACGAGTCGTTCCAGACCACAGAGAACGTCAGCGAGGGCACCAAGGCCGAGAGCCTCATGATAGCAGGCCTCTTCGTCGTCACGGGTAAGGACTATGTCGCTCTCTGCAAGGCACTTGCAGAGAAGATTGAGAATGGAGAATTCTTTGCCGCCGAGGCCGACCGTATGCAGCAGGCCGTCGACGCGATGGTAGAGGCTGTGAAGAAGCACGGTTGGGACGGCGAGTGGTATCTCCGAGCCTACGACTTCTATGGCCGCAAGATTGGCTCCAGCGAGTGCGACGAGGGCAAGATCTTCATTGAGTCGCAGGGCTGGTGCACGATGGCCGAAATCGGCGCCGAGGAAGGACTCGTCGCCAAGTCGCTCGACTCCTGCAAGAAGTATCTCGAGTGCGAACACGGCATGGTGCTCAACAACCCCGCCTTCTCGAAGTACATCTACGAGTACGGCGAGATATCCTCCTATCCCGAGGGCTATAAGGAGAATGCCGGCATCTTCTGCCACAACAACCCCTGGGTCATCATCGGCGAGTGCCTCGCCGGACGGGGCAACGACGCCTGGGCACACTACACCAAGATACTGCCCTCCTACGTCGAGGAGAAATACCAGACGCTCCACAAGGTGGAGCCCTACGTCAACTGCCAGATGGTGGCCGGCAAGGACGCCTACAAGCCCGGCGAGGGCAAGAACTCCTGGCTCACGGGCACGGCCGCCTGGATGTGGTACACCGTCTCTGAGTTCATCCTCGGCATCAAGCCCGACTACGACGGCATCCGCATCGACCCCTGTCTGCCAGAGACCGCCGGCGACTACACCGTCAGCCGCCGCTTCCGCGAAGCAGAATACGAAATCACCGTCCATCCCAATGGCTCGCAGAAGGGCATCCGCCAGATCCTGCTCGACGGCCAGCCCGTCGACGGCACCGTCATCCCCTACTCCGCAGGCAGCCATGTCGTAGAAGTGACGATGTAGCAAAGATGCTGACAAATCCATCACGCCATTAGTCACGTGCTGACAGAAAAAGGCGGGCCCCGTGCGGAGCCCGCCTTTATCGTCATCTCATGTCGAACGTGATTCTTCGTCTGTTGCCCTCCGGGCGCACGGCGAAGTGTATCCAGTAGGTCGTGCCGCGTTTCTCCAAGAGCAGTTCGTCCCAGTCGCGCCTCGTGCCGTCGGCGATGTCGAGCAGGATGGCCGCATAGCGTATCATCTGCTCCGGGCCCATACAGCGGATGTCGGCGGCACAGCCCGTCAGGTGGTTGCTCGTGCGCGAGCCGCCGCACCGCTCATTGACCTCCTCCGAGCGATATGCGCTGTTGATAATCACCGGGATGTCGCGGCATTCACTCCCCCTCCTACAGGAACCATCATGCCATTCAATCCCCCTCCTACAGGAGGGGTTAGGGGAGGTCACATCTGCGGCAATGGGGTTAGGGGAGGTCACATCTGCGGCAATGGGGT
>CAMVJQ010000044.1 GCA_947167845.1 uncultured Prevotella sp.
GGGACAGTTTTTGATTCACCCCACCCCTAACCCCTCCCCTAAAGGGGCGGGGAGTCATGCAGGAAGCAACCCTCCACTAAAGGGGCGGGGAGTAGTAATGGAAGTGCCCCTCCTCCTGGGAGCCTTCAACAGCTCCCCTCCTCCTGGGAGGAGGGGTCAGGGGTGGAGGAGATAAACACGGTCACAACAGATATAGGATGGGACAGTTTTTGATTCACCCCACCCCTAACCCCTCCCCTAAAGGGGCGGGGAGTCATGCGGGAAGCGACCCTCCACTAAAGGGGCGGGGAGTAGTGCGGGAAGCGACCCTCCACTAAAGGGGCGGGGAGTAGTGCGGAAGCGACCCTCCACTAAAGGGGCGGGGAATACTTACAGAATCCAATCACCCAACACGATATATCGTAGAACCACTTATTTTACCCGTCCTATAGCCCCCCGCTGACTCCCCCCCAGAGGGGGAGGACAATTGCACGGATAATCCCGGTTTTCGGGATTATCTCAAAATTATTGCGCAAAAACCTGCGCAGTCTGTGGCTTTTTTTGTAATTTTGCAGCCAAAATCAAAGATTGGAACGAAAATGGAACAGAATCAAGTCAATGAAGTGTTGCGCCGCAACGTGGCCATCCTCTCGACCCACACAGCGGAAGAGAAGCGGATGATGCCCCACATGACGCAGACGCTGCTGCCCTCGGTGGAGGATGTGGAGCGGATCGTGAGCCTGATAAAGAGCATCATCCTGACCGACTACTTCCACAAGCGCCAGCCCGACGAGCAGTTGCGTGCCTACCAGATAGGCGTCTCGATGGAGGAACTCTACCAGACGCTGCGCCGCCAGATATCGCGCGGACTTCAGTTCTGCGACGAGTGCCCGGAGGCCGACGTGCTCACGGCGGGCGACACGCTGGCCCTGGAGTTCATCGACTTTCTGCCGGAGATCAAGCGGCTGCTCTATACCGACATCCAGGCGATGTTCGACAACGACCCTGCCGCGACGAACTATGGCGAGGTGATATTCTGCTATCCCGTGATCAGCACGATGGTACACTATCGGGTGGCCCACCGTCTGCATGAGATGAATGTGCCCGTCATCCCCCGCATCATCACTGAGCAGGCTCACTCAAGGACGGGTATCGACATCCATCCTGGCGCACAGATCGGCGAGTACTTCGCCATCGACCACGGCACGGGCGTCGTCATCGGCGAGACGAGCATCATCGGCAACCACGTGACGCTCTACCAGGGCGTGACGCTCGGTGCGAAGAGTTTCAAGTACGATGCCGACGGCAACATGCTGAACGTGCCGCGCCACCCGATCATCGAGGACTACGTGACCGTCTACTCCAACGCCTCCATCCTGGGGCGCATCACCATCGGACACCACTCCACCATCGGCGGCAACATCTGGCTGACCCACGACGTGCCGCCCTACTCGCGCATCCTGCAGTCGAAAGCAGTGGATGCCAGTTTCCAGGACGGACTGGGCATCTGAGGGAAAAGGTAGATAGGTAAAAAGGTAAAAGGGTAAAAAGTAATATAAAAAAGGCTGAATGAAGAAAAATATTAACCCCTGGGCGTGGGTGCCAACGCTCTACTTCGCAGAAGGTCTGCCCTACGTGGCGGTGATGACCATCTCGCTCATCATGTACAAACGGCTCGGCCTGTCGAATACCGACATCACGCTCTACACCTCGTGGCTCTATCTGCCCTGGGTCATCAAGCCGCTGTGGAGCCCGTTTGTGGACATCATCAGGACTAAGCGCTGGTGGATCGTCACAATGCAGTTGCTCATCGGCGCTGCCCTCGGCGGGGTGGCCTTCACCATCCCCGGGCCTTACTGGCTGCAGGGGTCGCTGGCCTTCTTCTGGCTGATGGCCTTCAGCAGTGCCACACACGACATCGCCGCCGACGGCTTCTACATGCTCGGTCTCGACGAGCACAAGCAAGCCTATTTCGTGGGCATCCGCTCCACGTTCTACCGCATCGCCACCATCGTCGGGCAGGGTCTGCTCGTGATGCTGGCCGGCAATCTGGAGGTGGTGACGCGCAACGTGAAGTACTCCTGGAGCCTGATGTTCTACGGCATGGCGGGCCTCTTCATCGCCTTCTGCCTGTGGCACAAGTACATCCTGCCGCGCCCGTCGGAGGACAAGGGCATCGAGCGGATGAGGGGGAGCGACATCATGCAGGAGTTCTGGCTGACGCTGAAGACCTTCTTCCACAAGCCGCAAGTGTGGGCGGGCCTCTGCTTCATGCTGTTCTATCGCATGCCGGAAGGACTGCTGGCCAAGGTGAGCGCACTGTTCCTGATTGACACTGCCGCCAAGGGCGGACTGGGGCTGTCGCCAGCCGAATACGGACTGGTGCAGGGCACGGTGGGTGTCATCGGACTGACGCTGGGCGGCATTCTGGGCGGTATCGTGGCCAGCCGCGACGGCCTGAAGCGCTGGCTGTGGCCGATGGTGTGCGCCATCACGCTGCCCGACCTCGTCTACGTCTATCTGGCCTATGCGCTGCCAGCCAATCTGATCATTGTCAACGCCTGCATCTTCATCGAGCAGTTCGGCTACGGCTTCGGCTTCTCGGCCTATATGCTATACCTTATTTATTATAGTCAGGGTGAGCACAAGACGGCCCACTATGCACTGTGTACGGCCCTGATGGCTCTGTCGATGATGATTCCCGGCCTCTTCGCCGGTGCCCTGCAGGAGGCTATAGGCTACAGCACGTTCTTCATCGTCGTGATCTGCTTCTGCATAGTCACCTTCCTGGTGACAGCCTTCATCAAGATTGATCCGGCATTCGGAAAGAAAAGGTAAAAAGGTAAAAAGGTAAAGGGGGGGATTCAGCGCCTCCCGTCACTCGTAGAAGCGCTGAATCTGAGCCCCGCGATAGTAGAAGAGCAGGATTTCGTCGTAAGTCTTGCCCTGCTCGCCCATCACGGCGGCTCCTATCTGGCACAGTCCGACGCCATGGCCCCAGCCCCGGCCTCTGAGGATGAAGGTGTTATTCACAAACTCCACCTCGAAATTGGAACTCAGCAGATGGGTCTCGCTAAGGGCGCGGCGGATCTCCAGTTCCTTGCCGATGGTGAAGGTCTTCTTGGTACCCACAATCTTCAATTTCCAGATGCGTCCGCTCTTGCCCCGTTCCAGGGGGATGAGGTCGGTGATGGTGCCGAAGTCATCCTTCAGTTTGCGGCTGACGAGTTCGGAGAGTTCGTCCTGCGTGTAGGCCACCGTCCAGCGGTAGAAGTCGGGCGTCTCCTGGTCATAGTCGTTGAGCACCTGCGAGAGGATGCGCTTGTCGCTGGTGTTGCAATAGGGGTCGTGGAACGACACGAGATAAGGCTTCGGGGTGTTCTCCCAACAATACTGGAACTCCTCCGTCTGTCCGCCGCAGCACTTTGAGAAGCGTGCGTCGCAGATCTCGCCGTCGTAGGTCAAGACCTGCCCTCTGGTTTCGTCGATGGCCTGTTCCACGGCAGGGCTCGACTGCTTGGTGATGCCCTGATAGCGCTGGCAATGGTCGTCGGCACAGACGTCGAAGATGGTATGATCCTCACGGTCGTACCAGCGAATCAACTCATCATCCTTCTTCACAAACGAGAAGAAGTTGTCGCCCCCCTGGTCGAGCCGGCGGCGCTTCTCCATCTGCGCCAGGAGCCATGAGCGGGAGATGACGGCATGAGCCTTCAGGAACTCCGACGAGGCCGTGGCCGACATCTCGCTGGAGATGACGCTCGTCAGATAGCGCTCCACGGGCAGTTCGTTGATAGCCACAATCTTGTCAGCCTCAACCACGAGGCGGAGCGTGCCGGCGAAGACCTGCGTCTCCTGCCGCTCCCAATGGAAGTTGACACCGATGGTCACCCCTTCGAGTGAGAAGGAGGCCTCATCGCTCTGGGGCACAAAGGTGAGTTCACGATACTGATTGCCCCGCCAGAGGATACCCCCTTCGGAGAAAGCCACCGTCTGATGCCCTTCCAGCACATCGCCCTTGGCCATATACGGCGCATTGAGCGTGAAGGATATCTCCTGGGCACTGATGATGCCCACCGTCACATTGGGCTCCTTCGAGTTGGGCGCTGAAAATGGGGAATTAAGTGTTTGCACATTTGCCGATTTCAGATGCTCGATGACAGCCTTCAGAGCGTCGCCTTTCAGTGTCACCTCATCGAAGATGCCGAGGGCTATCTCCGGGGTAAGGCGTTCAAAGTCCTCTTGGCGCGGTGTGATGATCAGGCCGGCCATGTCGAGGGCCCCCGGCGAGATGACGAACTGCTCGTCGCCCTGCTTATAGTAACAGTCAGGACGATGCTTTGCACGCGGGAAGACCACTGATAGGAATTCGTCGTCGCGGCGCCAGGCCACGATATTCATCATCGGCTCCCCACCCGACTGCATGTCAGCCACCACAGCCTCAGGCACTGGCAGGGCATCATACAGACGGCGGAACAACTGTTCGTCGCCATACTGCGAACGGCTGCGGATGAGCAGGGCCGTGCAGGGATAGTCGTCGATCAGCGAGATGTCTTCGTCGTCGTTGAGACTGACTATCTTGGTGAGACTGCGCGAGAGCCGCTGCCACGAGAGTTGCAGGGGCACCAGTCCGCTGGAGCCCGCCTGCAGATGGGCATGGTCAGGGGCCGATGCGCCACAGAGGGGCCCGTTGTAGAAGACCATCAACTCAGGATACTCCTCCAGCAGTTTGTGGATTTCCCCGTAAGCCTCAAGGATGCGCTGCGGCTGATGCTTCACGGTGGGGATGGTGAAGTGCTGGGGCAGGATGGGATATGGATTGACCAGCAACTCCCACTGGCCATTGACCGCCTTCTTGAACTGCTCATGGGGACGGTTGTGCTCGCAGAGGAAACAAGGGCGCTCCTGGAGTGTATGCTGGTCCATCTTGGCACCTGTCGAGACGATGCGCGCGGGATTCCACTGTACCTGGATGCTCGATGCGCCCACGGCCAGTTCGCGCGTCTTGACGGCCCGCAGGTCGTGATAGCGCTGGCGGGCCGCCTCCCACTTGTCCAACTGGCGGTTGAAGAAACGTTGCAACGGCGAGTCGTTCATCAGTTCTTGCCTGCCCTGCAGCATCTGCTGACGGGCCTCTATCTCGAGGGTGCGCAGACGGTCCTTATATAGATTGTTGGCATTGATTTTGTCGACAGAGAGTGCTGCATCGCTATTGCCTCCCCACCGGCGGCAGAGATACAACTCGGTAAAGATGCGTCCGATGCGATAGTGACGCGAGAAGATGAGCCCCAGGGCATAGTCCTCGCCATAGGAGGTATTGGGGAACTGAATCTGTCGCAACAGGGGTGTGAAGAAGGCACGCGGAGCACCGAGACCGTTGATACGCAGGGCATTATTGGGCCCGTTCTCGTCGGTCCACTCTTTATGGTCGATGAGTCCCGGCGGCAGGGTATTCAGTTCGAAGTCGCACATCCGATACGAGCCCACCACCATCGCGGCATTCTGCTTGTAGAAGGCTTCCACGATCTGCTGTAGCGTCTTGGGCGAGGAGTAGAGGTCGTCGCTGTCGAGTTGGACGGCAAAGCGTCCGCAGCGGTCATCATTGATGGCCACATTCCAGCAGCCGCCGATGCCCAAGTCGCCGCGGTCGGGTATGATGTGTACCAGCCGCTCGTCGTGGATGCTGTTGAGCAGTTGCGTGGTGCGGTCTGTAGAATGATTGTCGACGACGATGACATTGTACCTGAAGTTGGCCTTCTGTCCCAGTGCACTGTTCACTGCGTCCAGGATGGTCTTTTCGCGGTTGTAGACCGGGATGACAACCGAAGCCTCTATCTCGAAGTCCTGCTCGTCGAAATCAGGACGACGACTGAACGAGGGGTCTATCTTCGCACCGATAGCCGACAGATGGGCGGTGGCCGCATGCTCCATCTCTATCTGCACTTCACGGTTTCGAGGATTCACATAGTCGAACTGCTTGACGCCAGACGCCCTGAGGTCGGTCTCCTGCTCGGTATAGAGCATCTCGTTGATATGGAACAACTGCCCCTCACGGCTCAGGAAGAGGCGCAGGGCATAGAGGCCGGCATACTGATAGTCGTGCTCGCCGGCCTGCATGGCAAAGGTGTGGAGCAGAGGTGTCTTCATCAGCAGCAGCGAGCCGAAGTCAAAGTCGTCGCGGATGCTGCCCTTGAAGTAGTCGATGGAGGGATGACGCTCCAGGCGCCCGTCCTCGAGCGAATAGTGGTCGGCATAGACCATGGCGGCATTCGAGTCGCTGGCCACACGGAGCATGCGGTCCAGTGCGCCCTGTCCGAGCGTGAGCCGCGTGTCCTTCGTGATCAGCAGCACGTAGTCGGCCTTGGCATTCTCAGCAATAGTCATCAGTGTGTTGCTGCTCGTCAGGCTCGTCACGGGAATCTGCCCGCAGTCGTCAATTCCTTCGCCGACCTCAGATACCAACAAGAAAATATTCTGAACAGTCTTGCTGCCACGCAACTGGCTGACGGTCGCAGCAGCCACTTCCAAGTCCTCGCAAGGCAGGAAGCAATCGATTTTTTCTCTCATCTCTTCTTTGGATATTATTAAAATATGTGCAAAGATAAGCGTTTTTTGTCGGAATACAAAATATTTTCACTAACTTTGCACCGCAATTAACGAAAAAAAGGATGAACGGTCAGAAAAAGACGCTACTCGGCATGTCGCTCAGCGAACTCAAGGACGCTGTGCGAGAACTCGGCATGCCCCAGTTTACGGCCTCGCAGATAGCCAAGTGGCTCTATCAGCAGCACGTGACGGACATCGACGGGATGACCAACATCTCGAAAGCCAACCGTGAGCGGCTCAGCGCGCACTACGAGGTGGGAGCCATGGCCCCCATCGACAGCCAGTACTCGAAGGACGGCACCATCAAGTACCTCTTCCCCGTAGGTGGCGGCGACGGCACTAAATTCGTGGAGACCGTCTACATCCCCGATAAGGAACGGGCCACGCTCTGCGTCTCGTGCCAGGTGGGCTGCAAGATGAACTGCCTCTTCTGCCAGACGGGCAAGCAGGGATTCGAGGGCAACCTGACGGCGGCTGACATCCTGAACCAGATATATGCCCTGCCGGAACGCGACTCGCTGACAAATATCGTGTTCATGGGACAAGGCGAGCCTATGGACAACCTCGACAACGTGCTACGCGCCACTGAGATACTGACCGCCGACTACGGCTACGCCTGGAGCCCCAAGCGCATCACCGTCAGCAGCGTTGGCGTGAAGAACAAACTGAAGCGATTCCTCGACGAGAGCGAGTGCCACGTAGCCATCTCGATGCACTCCCCCATCCACGAGCAGCGACAGCGGCTGATGCCCGCTGAGAGGCAGATGACCATCGAGGAGACTGTCAGCCTGCTGCGCCAGTACGACTTCACCCACCAGCGCCGCTGCTCGTTCGAGTACATCTGCTTTGCAGGGCTCAACGACACGACGACCCATGCCCGCGAGATCGTCCGCCTGTTACAAGGGCTGGAATGCCGGGTGAACCTCATCCGGTTCCACGAGATACCCGACGTGGACCTGCCCAGTGCCGACGAGAAGCGGATGGAGGCCCTGCGCGACTATCTGACAGCCCACGGCATATTCACCACCATCAGGGCCAGTCGCGGACAGGACATCTTCGCCGCCTGCGGACTACTCTCGACGGCAAGGAAAAATGAGCAAACAAAAAATGAAATAACGAGATAAATGGAAAACAGGAAGATTCGCGTGGCTATCACGCACGGAGATACCAACGGCATCGGCTATGAGACTATCCTCAAGGCTTTTGAGGACTCAATGATGCTCGACTTGTGTACACCTATTATATATGGTAGTCCAAAGGCTGCCACATTCCACCGCAATGAGTTGAAACTGGAGACGCCTTTCACCGTCATCAAGAATGCCGGCGAGGCCCACGACGGCAAACTGAACATGCTGGACACCCTCGACGAAGAGGTGAATGTGAAACTGGGCACGCCCACCCCAGAGTCGGCCAATGCCGCCTACAAGGCCCTCCAGAAAGCGAAGGAAGACCTGAAGGAAGGGCTCTACGACGTGCTGGTGCAGGCCCCCGTCGTGTCAAGCAACAAAGCCGACCTCGAAGACCGTTCACTGCTGGTGCTCTTTGCTGACGATATACGTATTGCACTCGTTACCAGCCATCTGCCTATCAAAGACGTAGCCAGTTACATCACCCAAGAGCGCATACAGGAGAAAGGCCGACTCTTCCATAAGAGCCTGAAGCGCGACTTCCGCATCAACAATCCGCGCATCGCCATCCTCGCCCTTAATCCGCAACCTGGCACTGAGGAGACAGAGATCATCAGGCCCGCCATCGAAGCCCTTGAGAAGGAGGGCATCCAGGCTTTCGGCCCCCTTGCCGCCGACGACTTCTTCGGCAACGCGATGCACTACCAGTTCGACGGCATCCTGGCGATGTACGACGACCAGGGCAACGTACCCTTCAAGACCATCGCCACCGAGTATGGCGTGAAGATGAAGACGGGCTTCCCCTTCGTCGTCACCACTCCCGACCAAGACCCCTGCTTCGAAATAGCCGGCAAGGGCATCGCCGACCCCGCCTCGATGCGCCACGCCATCTATGCTGCCATCGACATCTTCCGCAACCGCATCAACTACGATGAACCGCTGGCCAATCCGCTGCCAAAACTCTACCATGAGAAGCGCGAGGACGGTGAAAAGGCCCGCTTCGCCGTGCGCCCCAAGGACCAGTTCAAGCGCGAAGACAAGAAAGCGAAAGATGACAACACTGAGCAACCAGCCGAATAACAGCCGATGAAGAGCAAATACCAGAACGGCTTCTTCATCTTCGGACTGACTGTGCTGATAGTGATGGCCGCCCAACTGGACTTCTACGAAGCGTGGAAGGACATCACCCATGCGGGCTACTGGTTTCTCTGCGTGCTGCTGCTCTGGGGATTCCTCTATATGCTCAACGCCGCCGCCTGGTATCTCATCATCGACAGCATCGGCAATGAGCAGGGCGTCTGCCGGAAGTGCAAGGTAGGCTTCTGGTGGCTGTACAAGATCACCATCTCCGCCTTTGCCCTCAACTACGCTACCCCAGGCGGACTGATGGGGGGCGAGCCCTACCGCATCATGTCGCTCTCGCCAAAGATAGGCACCCAAAGGGCGTCATCGTCGGTCATACTCTACGTGATGACCCACATCTACAGCCACTTCTGGGTGTGGCTCCTGGCCGTGCCGCTCTATCTGATCACCGAGGTGGTCACTCCCCTCACCTATCTCGTGCTGCCACCGATAGCCATCATCTGCCTGGTAGCCATCTGGTTCTTCATCCGAGGCTACAAGAACGGCATCGCGATGACCGGCATGAAAGTGCTGAGCCATATCCCCGTGCTGAAGCGATGGGCACAACCCTTCATCGACCGCAACCGCGACAAACTCGACGCCATCGACCAGCAGATAGCAGCCCTGCACAACCAGAACCCGCGCACCTTTGCAGCCGCCGTGTTCCTGGAGTTCAACTGCCGCATCATCTCCACGCTTGAGATATTCTTCATCCTGATGGTCATCATGCCCGATGTCACCTTCACCCGCTGCATACTCATCTATTCGTTCACCACGCTCTTCGCCAATATGCTCTTCTTCTTGCCACTACAACTGGGAGGACGCGAAGGAGGATTCCTGATGTCGACAGAAGGACTCAGCATGACGGCCCGCGCAGGTATCTTCGTGGCCCTGCTGGTCAGAGTGAGAGAACTGATCTGGACGGCTATCGGACTTCTGCTCATCAAGTTTGATAAGAAACAAGGCTGATTTGAGTTAATTTCTGCCAAAATTGCAGTTTTCTCAGAAATAATGTGTAATTTTGTCAGCCGATTCAACAAGTAATGAAGACATCAGAACTTCAAACCATTAAACAGCGATACAACGTCGTGGGCAACTGCGAGGCGCTGAATCATGTGCTCGACGTAGCCCTACAGGTTGCGCCGACCGATCTCAGTGTGCTCATCATCGGTGAGAGCGGCGTCGGAAAGGAAATCATCCCCCGCATCATCCACGACAGTTCCCCGCGCCGACGGGAGAAATATTTCGCCATCAACTGTGGCTCCATCCCTGAAGGGACCATCGACTCAGAACTGTTTGGACATGTAAAAGGCTCGTTCACTGGGGCCATCAACGACTCGCCAGGCTACTTCGGAGTGGCTAACAAAGGTACGCTCTTCCTCGATGAGGTGGGCGAACTGCCGCTGGCCACGCAGGCCCGTCTGCTGCGTGTGCTGGAGACGGGCGAATACATCCCCGTGGGAGGCACAGAGATACGCAAGACCGACGTGCGCATCGTGGCAGCCACCAACGTGAACATCCGCAAGGCCATCAGTGAAGGCCGATTCCGCGAAGACCTCTACTACCGTCTGAACTCCATCCCCATCCAGATGCCGTCCCTCCGTGAGCGGGGCGAGGACATCGTGCTGCTCTTCAGGCTCTTCGCCATGCAGATGGCAGAGAAATACAAGATGGACCGCATCGTGCTCAACGACGAGGCCAAGCAAATGCTGATGCGCTACAAATGGCCAGGCAACGTGCGCCAACTGAAGAACATCACCGAGCAGATCAGCATCCTCTCACCAGAGCGCACAATCACCCCTGAGATACTGGCACGCTTCATACCGAAGGATCAGGAGAGCACACAACTCGCCACCATCCACCGCGACAACGGCGACCACAGTTTTGAGAACGAACGCGAGATACTCTACAAGATACTCTTCGAACTCAGAGGCAACGTCAACGACATGCGGAGAGAGATGAGCCAGTTGAAAAAGCAACTCGAAGAGGTGCAGGGAGGCGCCACGGCCAATACGCCCGCTCCGCTGCCCACCACACAACTCGCGCCCATCGCGCCCATAGAGTCCATCAAGCCCGACTTCGAAGACGCTGTGGCAGAAGAATACGTGGAGCCGGAGACGGAACGCGAGAACCTCAATCTCAACGACCTCAGCAAGCAGATGCTGGAAAAGGCACTCGAGCGAAACAACGGCAATCGTAAGAAGGCCGCTCAGGAACTCGGCATCAGCGACCGTACACTCTACCGACGGCTGAAGCAATACGGACTCGACGACAAAGAACAGTGAAAAGGGAACAGTGATGAGCAATATCTTTAATCAGAAAAAAAAACGGAGGGGGATTGTGTGTGGCGGAGTGATACTCGCCACGCTTCAACTGGCAATCCTCATAGCCTCCTGCTCCGTCAGTTACAGGTTCAATGGGGCCAGCATCGACTACACCAAGACCAAGACCATACAGATAGCCGACTTCCCCATCCGATCCACTTACGTCTGGGCACGCATGGGGCCTATCTTCAACAATGAACTGAAAGACCAGTTTGCCCGCAACACCAAACTATCGCAGGTGAAGCGCAACGGCGACCTGAAGATAGAAGGCGAGATCACCCGCTACGAGCAGCGCAACAAGGCCGTATCCTCAGAAGGCTATTCGGCACAGGTGGAACTCACGATGACCGTCAACGTCAGGTTCACCAACAACAAGAAGCACGAAGAGGACTTCGAACAGCAGTTCACCTCGCAGAAGTCATACGACTCCCGGCAGTCGCTCAACAGCGTACAGGAAGAACTCGTCACACAGATGTGTAAGGACATCTGCGACCAGATATTCAATGCCACCGTGGCCAACTGGTAATTGCGAATTGATAAATATGGAGATAACAGAGTTGATCAACCACCCAGAGCGCCTTGACCGCGACACCCTCTATGAGTTACGGTCGATGCTTGCACTCTACCCGTACTTTCAGACGGCGCGGTTGCTGATGCTCCAGAATCTCTACCTGCTGCACGACCCCACATTCGATGAAGAACTGCGCCGTGCAGCCATCTATATCACCGACCGCCGCGTGCTCTTCCAGATGATTGAGGCTTCTCACTACCGTTTCCGCCCAACCGCTGCCGACACCAAGCGCCAGGAGCAGCCCGCCAAGGACAAAGCACAAGGCGCGGAGAGCCGCACCATCTCGCTCATCGACTCCTTCCTGGGCTCCATCCCCAAGGATGAGGACAACAGAAGCGAGGGCAAGCCCAAGCGCAAGCCCACACCTGCAGATGCCGCCATCGACTACGTGGCCTATCTGATTGAGACCGAAGAAGCCGACGAGGACGGACAGGCCGCCAAAGCCCCAGAAATGCGTGGACAAGACCTCATCGACTCATTCATTAATCATGACAAAGGGCGCATCGTCCTCAGCGAAGAGCCAGAGTACACGCCCCCACTCGACGAAACGGAAGAAGATGACGAAAACTCCATCAACGAAGGGTATTTTACTGAAACTTTGGCCCGAATTTACATAAAACAAGGCAGATATTCGAAGGCACTTGAAATTATTCAGCGATTAAGTTTGGTTTATCCGAAAAAAAATGCTTACTTTGCAGACCAAATACGCTTCTTGGAGAAGTTGATTATAAACAGTAACAAAAAATAAAGATAAAAAAAATGTACACATTATTTGTAGTTCTCATTGTGGTTGCAGCCGTGCTGATGATTGGCATCGTGCTCATCCAGGAGTCTAAAGGTGGAGGCCTGGCCTCCCAGTTCTCTGGTTACAACCAGATCGGTGGTGTCCGCAAGACTACCGACTTCATCGAAAAGGCCACGTGGGGCCTTGCTGCCGCCATGGTGGTGCTCAGCGTGTTCTGCGCCTATGTCGCTCCCCAGGCCTCTAACTCCGGCTCAGTGATGGAAGGCATCGAGGTGCCCGCCACCAATCCCAACAACCTGCCTGGCTTCGGTGCCGGACAGCAGAAGCAGAATGCCACACCAGCCAAGGATGCTGCCGCTCCCGCAAAGGACGCTGCCGCTCCTGCTGCCGACGCACCTGCAAAACCTGCAAACTAAAGTTTTCAGACTCCATTGACTCGGAGGTGCTTGGGTGCGGGGGTACGAGATGTCCATGCTGACTGATTTCTCAGCAACAGGGTATTCTCGCGCCCCCGTACCTTATGTTCGCCCGCACCACCGATTCTTCGCCCCCATACTCCCGTACCATCATACCACCGAATAAAAACATGGCAAAAGAACAGTCACAACTCAGAGAGCGGCAGCGCACCAACCTGAAGGAGCCGCGCCGATACAAGGTCATCATCTATAACGACGACTTCACCACGATGGAGTTTGTCGTGACAATACTGGTGCAAGTGTTCTGGAAAACCGAAGAGGAAGCCGAGGCACTGATGCTGCAGGTACACCACTCCGACAAGGCCGTTGTGGGCATCTACAGTTACGACATCGCCGTGTCAAAGGCCCGTAAGGCTACAGAGATGGCACGAGAACAAGACTATCCGCTGCGACTGACCGTAGAACCTGAAGAATAGCATGGCACAGATCAAACAGACATTACGAGCCTCGCGGATGCTCAACAAGGCATACGAGTGCTGCAAGGAATACCGGCATGAGTTCATCATGCCAGAACACCTGCTGCTGGTACTGATAGACGACTTCAACTTCAATGCCGCCCTCAACATCTTCTACAGCCCCTTTCAACTGCAAGACCGCATCAAGGAATATCTGGAGAGCGTAGAGTCGCTGCCAGAGGATACTGAATACATACCCGACACATCGCAGCAGATGCAGAAGGTGATAGAGATGGCTGTACAGCAGGTGGCGTCGAGCAGCGCAGAGGCTCTCGACATCCCGCATCTGACGAGAGGCATCCTGGCACTCGAGGACTCCTGGGCGGCATATCTGCTGAAAGACTGCCTCTATGGCAAGGAGGCCAACTTCATGAGCCAGTTGATCGGCTTCTACGACTTTGAGGACGGACTGAACGGGCAGGACGAAGAGGAAGAAGACAAGGCGGCATGGCGACGGCTCGTCACCTGCATGAACGACCTCTACCAACAGCACAACCCGCTCATCGGACGCGAGCAGGAACTGCGGCGAACCATTCAGGTGCTCTGCCGAAAGGACAAGAACAACCCGCTGCACGTGGGAGAGCCGGGCGTGGGCAAGACCGCCCTCGTGTGGGGGCTGGCACGGCTCATCGAGGAAGGCAACGTGCCCGACCGTCTGAAAGGCAGCCGCGTGTACCAGATCGACATGGGGACGCTCCTGGCCGGCACGCAATATCGCGGCGACTTCGAAAACCGCATCAAGCAGATCATGGACGGCGTGCAGCAGGAGGGTAAGAACAACATCGTCTATATCGACGAGATCCACACCCTCGTGGGCGCAGGAGCCACCAGCGACAGTGCGATGGACGCGTCGAACATGCTGAAGCCCTATCTCGAAGCGGGCACCATCCGATTCATCGGCTCCACCACCTACGAGGAATACAACCGTCACTTCTCACGCTCGAAGGGACTGATTCGCCGATTCCAGCAGATAGACATCACCGAGCCGACCACCACCGAGGCCAAGCACATCCTACGCCAACTCCAGCCCCACTACGAAGAGTTTCATGGGGTGAAGTACGACGACGAGGCCATCGACTTCGCCGTGGACGCCAGTGCCAAGCACATCAGCGACCGGTTCCTGCCCGACAAGGCCATCGACCTCATCGACGAGGCTGGGGCTGCCAAGGAGAGTGAAGCGTTTCACTCTTCACTTATCACCAAGAAAGAGATAGCCGACGTGCTCTCAAAGACCTGCAAGGTGGACGCCCTCTCCGTGGCCGAGGAAGATGACTACCAGCGCCTGGAGACGCTCTCGGAGCGCATGCTCTCGCAGATATACGGACAGGACGAGGCCATCCGGCAGGTGGTGGAGGCGGTGCAGATGTCGCGCGCCGGACTGCTCGACGACAACAAGCCCCTGGCCTCGCTGCTCTTCGTAGGGCCTACGGGTGTCGGCAAGACGGAGGTGGCCAAAGTGCTCGCCAGGGAACTGGGCATCGAACTGATACGCTTCGACATGAGCGAATACACTGAGAAGCACACGGTGGCCAAACTCATCGGTTCGCCTGCGGGCTACGTGGGCTACGAGGACGGCGGACTGCTGACAGACGCCATCCGCAAGACGCCCAACTGCGTGCTGCTGCTCGACGAGATAGAGAAGGCGCATCAGGACATCTACAACATCCTGCTGCAGGTGATGGACTACGCCCGACTGACGGACAACAAGGGGCGCAAGGCCGACTTCCGCAACGTGGTGCTCATCATGACCTCCAATGCCGGAGCCCAGTTTGCCGGCCAGGGCATCGGCTTCAGCAGCAGCGTCAGCCGTGGCGATGCGATGATGAAGCAGGTGAAGCGCACCTTCAAGCCAGAGTTCCTCAACCGCCTGTCGGGAGCCGTCGTGTTCCGCGACATGGACAAGCCGATGGCGACACTCATCCTGAAGAAGAAACTCCGTGAACTCGATACGAAACTGGAAGCCCGGCACGTGAAGATGACGCTCACGGCAGAGGCATTTGACCACCTGCTCAAAGAGGGGTTCACTGCCGAATACGGCGCACGCGAGATGGACCGCGTCATAGCCCGCCAACTGAAGCCCTTGCTGATGCGAGAGATTCTTTTCGGAAGCCTGAAGCAGGGAGGCACTATAATAATAGGTATAAAGGATGGCTGTCTGGCAATTGGATGAGGAACTGTGGTTTCCCGATCCACGATGGGGAGAAGACGACGGACTGGTGGCCATCGGCGGCGACCTGTCTACAGACCGTCTGCTATTGGCCTACAGCAACGGATTCTTCCCCTGGTATGCCTTCAACATGGAGCGCGAGCCCCACTGGTACTGTCCGCTCAGCCGCTATGTCATCTTCCCGCACGAGATACACATCAGCCACTCCATGCGCCAACTCCTCAGGCAGTGCAGATACGAGGTGACGGTCAACGAGGACTTCGAGGGCGTGATACGAGGCTGCTCAACGGCACAAGGACGCAATGAGGAGGGCGGAGCGTGGCTTGGCCCCGACATGATCGAAGCCTATACCCGGCTCCACCGCCTGGGCTATGCCGCCAGCGTGGAAGTATGGGAAAGGCCGAATGCCGGCGAGCCCGAGTTAATAAGACAACAGGGAAAGGGCAGACGGCTCGTTGGAGGGCTCTATGGCGTAACCCTGCGCGGAGCCTTTTTCGGCGAGAGCATGTTCTCCCTGGTTCCCAATGCCTCCAAGGTAGCACTCATCCATCTGGCAAAGGCGATGGAGACCGCTGGCGGCATTTTTATCGACTGCCAGTTTGAGACACCGCTCTTCAGGTCGATGGGCGGCAGGCACATCACTTACCGCGAATACATGGACTTACAGCATTAAGATTCGATTTTGTTTTGATGTTCAGCAAAAAAGAACTATCTTTGTAGCGTCTTAAGATTATAATAGGAATGAATATTGGTTTAACGATTGCCGCATTGCTGCTGACAACCACTGCAACGGCACAAGAAAACCTGCAGAAGCAGGCTAGCAACAAAAACGTGATGAAAACATTCACGACGGTAAGGGAAATCCCGATTACCAGTGTGAAGAACCAATATCGCAGCGGCACCTGCTGGGCATACGCCACGCTGGGGTATCTGGAGAGTGAAATCCTGCGCAAGACGGGCAAGACCTACGACTTGTGCGAGATGTTCGTGGTGAACCGCGACTATATGGACTGTGCCACGCACTATGTCCGCATGCACGGCTTCAGCCAGATATCCGAGGGCGGCTCGTGCGACGATGTGGTGGACGTGATCCGCCGCTACGGCATCTGTCCAGAGACGGCGATGCCTGCACCAGGCTCTCTGACAGGCGATTCGCTGGCCAACTTCAAGGTGTTCTTCCCCTTGTTGGAGCGCACGGTGAGCGCTGCCGTCAGGAAGGATGCTAAAGAGCCGCTGCCTCACTGGCAGGACAGCGTGCTGGCAGTCATCGAGCGACACGTAGGCCGGTGTCCTGAGTCGTTCGTCTATGAAGGGAAAACGTACACGCCGAAGTCATTCGCCGAAAGTCTGGGACTCAATCCCGACGACTACGTCAGCCTGACCAGTTACACCCACCACCCCTTCAATGAGTCGTTCGTCATCGAAGCCCCCTACAAATGGCGGTTGAAGCCCAGTTACAATATTCCTATCGAGGAACTGATGGACGTGCTCGACCAGGCACTGGACGCAGGCTACACCGTGGCCTGGGGAGGCGACGTGACTGGCGACTTTACGCGCACAGGGCTGGCCATGCTGCCCGACGGCGTCAAGCCCACACAGCAGATGCGACAAGAGCAGTGGGACGACTGGCGCTTCACCTATGACCACGTGATGCTCATCTACGGCAAGGCTGTCGACGAGCAGGGCAAGCCCTACTATATGGTGAAGAACTCATGGGGCGAGAGCGGCCAGTATAAAGGCATCTGGTATATGTCGCGCGACTACATGATGCTGAACACCGTCTATCTGTACCTGAACCGCCAGGCACTGCCTGAAGCACGGATGACATGAGCGAGAACAAGAGCATCAATTATTTCTCCATCGACTCCGTTGACCTGCAAGTGTTAGCCGGAGCCGAGAGCCGCGTTTTCAACAACGATGACATCAGCGTCATTCTGAACGGGCGGCCATCCGACAACACCTTTTTCCGCGAGGGAGAGGTCTATCAGTTGCCAGAGCCGCGCCTGCTGCTGTTCATGAGCGGCGAGGCTGACGTGCATCTGGACTTGGAGCAGTACCACTTCGAGCAGGGCACGGTGATACTCAGCGCCCCTGACATCATTCTGGAGTTTGAGCACATCGGTCAGGATGTGGCGGTGTGCGGCGTTGCCATGAAAGAGGCTATACACGTCGCTGAAAGCATCGTCACCAGGGCACCTGCAAAGGACTTTGAACTGCTGCTGCGCATGATAAATCTGCTTTGGGATATTGCATCGCTGACGCCCTTCCCCCGTGAGACCGTGCTGCAGACGGTCAGGGCGATGGTGGCCAATGTGCAGTACATCAAGCAAGCCTCCGACAGTTCTGAAGGCCAAAAGGTCGTCTCTCGCTATCAGGCACTGTTCCAGCAGTTCAAGACGCTGGTGACCCGCCACTGCGAGCGAGAGCGCAACATCCCCTTCTACGCCGACCTGCTGCATATCACTCCCCATCACCTATCGGCAGTCATCAGCAGGGCCAGCGGCCGCAGCGCGATGTACTGGATCAACCGCGCCGTCGTGCTTCGCGCCAAGGTGCTGCTGCACACCAGCGGTCTGCTGACCTACGAGATTGCCGAACGGCTGAACTTCTCGACCCCTCCCGCCTTCAACAACTTCTTCAAGCGAGAGACAGGACTCACGCCTAAGGAGTATCGGGACAGGAGATAGTGTAGACCTGAAATGACACTGAAGCAACATCTTCCATAGCGATTGACTCGATTGAAATATGATAAGACTGATAATATTCGACTTTGACGGAACATTGGGCGACACCCGACGGAATATCGTGACCACGATGCAGATGACCATCCGAGAGACAGGCCTGCCTGCTCGTACTGACCACGAGTGTGCCTCCACGATAGGACTGCCCCTTGACGGCTGCTTCGAGGCACTGTATCCAGATGAGAGTAAAGAAACCATCCTGCTTTGCACCGACACCTACAGGCGAATCTTCCAGGAGAACCTGCAGACGATGAAGCCGCAGGTATTCCCAAAAGTCAGAGAAACGCTGCTGGCCCTGAAGGAGCAGGGACTGACGCTCACGATAGCCTCGTCACGCTGGCACAAGTCCTTGTCGGAGTTGACACACGACCTGCAGATAGCGGAATATATATCCTACCTCGTCGGAGCAGATGACGTAGTGAAGGCCAAGCCCGATCCAGAGCCAGTTCTGAAGACGCTTTCCGCCATGGGATTCAAGGCAAGCGAGGCCCTTGTGGTAGGTGATATGAACGTGGATATCCTGATGGGCAGAAACGCAGGCGCAAAGACTTGCGGTGTGACCTACGGAAACGGAACAAAACAGGAACTTGAAGAGGCAGGCGCCGACTATCTCATAGACAGCATTGACGAACTTCTGACAGTTCCACCGCCTGGACTACCCTGCATGTTTGAGCGTTCAGACGGTCCAGACAATGGACTGATCATAGGTGACAGCCCGCAATGTTGATGCAGCACCCGTCTGGAAAATATTTGCACGGTTTTTCTTGCCACTGTTGCCACCATGCGCGTTACATGCTGATTATCAAAGAATTACGAAGTGGCAACAAAAAAAAGGTAAATCCAATTTTGCTTTGAGGAAGTCACGGCTCTATCCCCAGATAGCCGAAGAACCGCTCCGGCCAGTAGTTCATGATCAGTTCGTCAGGGAACTCCGTCTCGGCCAGCAGCGGGCGCAGACGCTCGTAGTCGGCTATCTGGAACGAGATGTGGGCATCGCTGCCGAGAATCGTGGGCACACCGTGCTTCTTGCAGAGGCGCAGGATTTCGAGGTTATTTTCACGTGCTACCGTCTTATGACGCTGGGGAGCCAGCGAGTGGTTGTTCACCTCCAGCAGCGTGTGCGACTCCTTGGCGGCCACCACCAGCGGCTCGAAATCGAGTTCTGCCGTGCCGTCGCCAGGATGGCTGATGATGTGAATCTTCGGATGCCGGATAGCGTTGATTACGCCTTGCGTGTTCTCCTGCACTCCCCCACCCTGCCAGCAGACGAGGTGGATGCCGGCGATGCCGATGTCAAGACGGTCGAGGTATTCGTCGTTGAGGTCAAGATGGCCCTCAGTGTCGAGGATGTTCACTTCGCAGCCCATCAGCAGCCGGATGCCGTACATGCGGCGTGGTACGACGAACATGTTCTTGAAATAGAGCAGTCCGCAGGTGCCTGGTATGCTGGGGCCGTGCTCCGTGATGCCAAGCACCTCGAGGCCCTTGACGGCAGCAGCCTGCGCCATCTCCTGTATCGTGCTGTAGCCGTGACCGGAGGCCACGGTGTGGGTGTGTACGTCTAATAGCGGTTTCATCATTTTTCTCTTTGTCTTACCATCTCTATTGCTTCCTTGCCCGTCAGGTGCTCAATGTCCAGACGGATGGCGAGCATCCGGGCGAGGCCGTGCTCCAGTTCCTTCTGCAGGGCTTCCTCCTGGTTCGGATTGTAGCGGTTGCCGAGGATACGGGCGATGGCGAGTTTTTCCTTCTCATCCTCCACGATGCGGATGCGCCCGAAGGCTATCACGCTGCGGAAATAGGTGGTGTACTCGGCCGGCCTTACGCAGTCCTGGTCAATGACGCAGAACGAAGCCTTGTCACAACTGCGGATAGCATCCACCTTGTGGCCGCTCATGGCACTGTGGAAGTACAGTTTTCCGTCGTCATATACATAACTGATAGGCACGGCGTAGGGGTAGCCTCCGTCGCCAAGTAGTGCCAGCGTGCCTGAAGTGGCTTTCTTCAGGATGCCAATGCTCTCTTCGTCAGAAAGTTGCTGGCGATGGCGTCTCATTTCTCTGAATTCCATAATCTGCGATATTGTTTACTAGTTGCCCTTCCTGTTTCTCGCGATATTCTATCCATGCAGAGGTGCCGAAGGTGAGGATAATTGCTTTTCGGCTTCAAGCATATTGGGGGATATAAGGAATGAACGACATCAGCCTCCTACATATTCGTATTTTTCTGATGCTTTTCAGGTGTACCTATTCCCTGAAATCTGACGGCTTGGCACCTAAATTTGTCTGCACATATCGGCTGAAATGTGAGAGCGAGGAGAAGCCGAACATATCGCTGATGTCAGTAAACGTGAGGCTCCGGTCTCTCAACAATCGGCTGATGTCAAGCGACGTGTAGCGGGTAATCCAGAACGCTGCCGGGAGACCGCTCACTTTCTTGCAGACCTCGCTCAGATATTTCGATGTGACGCAGAGTTTGTCGGCATAGTAGCCGATGTCACGGTTCTGCCGGAAGTCACCACGTTCCAACATCGCCATGAACTCTTCCATCAGCTGATGTTGCTGCGAACTGATTTTGTCAGCCGGATACAGCTTAGAATGGAAGTCGAAGAAGTCGATGATCATACACTCCACAGCATTCATCAGCGCATCGTGGCGGAAATGATGGTCGGTCTGCTTCAACCGTCGTTTCACGGCCTCGAAATTCATGCGGCATACCTCCTGCTGCTCTAAGGTCAATTTCATGATGGGATTCTGGAACAATGACAAATGCCCACGCATGCCATAGTTCGATTGTGGCGTGCTCAGTTCAATGAACTTCTGAGTCACGTAGATGACATCCACCTGAAAGTCATTACTTTCCTGAAGGTTCTTTACCAAGTCACCCCTTCTGGCAATAATCAAGCAGTCGCCCTTTTCGAAACGGAATGTCTGTCCGTTGCGTTCAAATGTGCAATGTCCTCCATAGCAATAGGCATGGCAAAGATAGTCGGCAAATGCAGCATCGCCAATCCTCTTTAATGTGTCGTCAATGATGATATGTTGTATAAAATCGCTCATCGTTTTTGCTTGTCGTTTTATTGCACGACATACAGCCGCGATACTGCATGTCGTAAAGCCGGATGGTCTTCACTTCTATCTGGTCACTGACGGATGCGGCTCCCTCAGCAATCTTCTGTAGCATGGAGGCGGTGTTGAACGTCTTGCGCGGGCCTCCGTCGATGATGATAATCTTCTTCATGTTCATATTTCACTATTTCAGCACCGCCTTTACGTCGGTTATCATGCCTTGATGGCTCTCTTTCGGCTCCGTGAGCTTAGAGGTGAGAATCACGTTTCCTGCTTTGTCCTTCGTAGAGAACGTGCCTGAGTAGATGATGTCGCTGGTCTGATAGAGCGTGGCTTCCACCATCACGCGATACTTGCCCTGCTTCACCTTCTTTCCCTGCTGGTCGGTGAAGTCCCAGGTGAATGTCTGCTGGCCTCCAGCCTGTGGAGTGGCGCCAGTCACAGCATCCAGCTGCTGGTCGCTGAGGTCATTGGCCTTGACGGTCTTTACCCATGTCGGCACACAGTTGGGGCGCTTCACGTAGCCACGCATGGGCTGCATTCCCGAGCTTTGCTCGCCTACCCGTAGCCTTTCGTTTCCACGCACACGTCCTTTGGTGGTGAAAGAGGTCACGAAGAGCGTTTTCACTACTTCGCCCTTCTCGTTCTCGATCCAGACGGCATACTGGTTGGAACCAGGGCCAGCCTGCTTCTGATAGTTGAACGACACTTCAAGGCTCTTGGCCTTACCTTTCTGAGCCATCGTTGGCATACTCAGCAGCACGGCTGCCATCATTGCAATAAGATACTTCTTCATCGTTTAGTCTTATGGATTAATTTGTTTCACATACTTTCAGGATTGTATTTGAGCGCATCAGACGGCCAGCCATCTTCACTCAATTACTGTAATTCTCATTTCGATGTCATCCACAGGCCTGTCGCCGCGTCCTGTAGCGGAGCCTTGAATCATCTCTACCACGTCAAGACCTTCCTCGACCTCGCCAAAGACGGTATATTGACCGTCAAGGTGGGGTGTACCTCCGATGGTAGAGTATATCTTCTGCTGCTGCTCTGTCAGTCCGGCATAGTCTTTGGCTTGCTGCTCTGCCTCTGCTGCCAGACGGTCTTGCAACTCCTGCAGTCCTGCGCGGTCTCTATTACGGCGCATCTGCATAATCTCGTCACCACCCACACCAAGCATCTTGCCTGCCGGTGCCCCTTTGGAGTCAGGATCGCCGCCCTGAATCATGAAGTCCTTAATCACCCGATGGAACAGCGTACCATCATAATAGCCCTCCTTCACCAACTTCACGAAGTTGTCACGGTGAATGGGAGTCTCGTCATACAGGCGCGCTCGGCTCTGCCGCTTCGCTCGTCGAAGAACCACAATGTCGCCCAGCATGGTCTGTATCTTTACCTTCATATATCTTTCAATCGTTTATGTAGTTCTTTGTACTCATGTCATAGTATAGAGCCTCCAACTCTTGTAAAGTCAGGTTCTCCACGGAATGCTCGATGATGCGTATCAACTCTTCCCGCCGATAGTCATCAGATTGTCCGAATCGTCCTGTGTATGCCATATCACCTTAATAATATCTTCTATAGGTTTACGCTTCTTCTCCTTTGGATCGTCGTCAGCATAACCTAAAGGAATGACCACGGCAGGCTCTTCATTGGCAGGTAGGCCGAAGAGTCGCTTGCACAGCGCGGCATCGAAGTTGCACACCCAGCAGGTGGCCAGACCTTGCTCGGTTGCAGCCAGACAAAGATGCTCAACGGCAATGGCAATATCGATGTCGCCATGATGCTTGCCGTCAGAGCGCACCCACTCCTCATCGTGCAGGATGGATGCAATGACGTACATCGGTGCCGTCTGGAACCAGTCGCGGTTGTAGCATTGCTGCAACCGTGCCTTGTCCTCATCCTCGCTGACGATGTGGAAACGCCAAGGCTGTCTGTTCACTGCTGAAGGTGCAAAGCGTACACACTCCAGGATATAGTCAAGTTTCTCACGCTCCACGCCGAGGGACTTATATGCCCTACAGCTGTATCTGCTTTTTACGAGTTCCAAGAAGTTCATATTGTCTCTTTTTGATAAACATTCCTAATAAAGTGCACATGGGGACAGGAACGATGTGCATCCTAATTATAGCCGAACTGCTGCAGTTCCGCTTCAGTCACACC
>CAMVJQ010000045.1 GCA_947167845.1 uncultured Prevotella sp.
TATAGTCCCAATACTTGATGGCCTGCTGGGTCACGCCGTGGTCGATGGCGTGCTTGATGCGGCCCTTTCCGACATATTCCCAGTTGCGGGTGTTCGACTGAGTGGTATAGGCCGTGTTCTCAGCGTACTCCACGAGATAGTTGTCGAAGACGATACTACCCGGCGTTGCCGATTCAGAGCCTTTGTATCCGCTGACGACGAACTTATTCCCCAAGAGTTCTGCGGCCTCAGCCCCCGTGATGTCACTACGGGTGGCGACACTCCTGTTGGAACTGAACAAAATAGGAACCTCTGCCTTTTCGGGGGTCACGACGGGAGGCGCCTCTGCGAGATCATTCTCGGCGGTGCAACCGACCAGTGCCACGACTGTCAGTGCGATTGCATACAAATCATTCTTTTTCATACGCTTCATAATTAATTTGTTAATACTTTAATTTATCTTGATCTTACATCTCTATCTCATGTGTCTCCTCCTCGAAATCCTTCACCACGGCATCGAAGGCCGACCCTCCGGAGCGGGAGGGAAGGGGGATGGTGTCCAAATCAAGTTCGACGGTCAGCACGCCGCCCTTATAGCGCTGGCGCACCTGATCGGTGACGTCGAAGACGAACGTCGAGTCGGTGCCGTTGTTGAAGAGCATCTTCAGGTCCATATAGTGACGATGCGCATCCCTCACCTCACGGGAGTTGCTCAGATGGCCGCTGCGCTGTCCGCAGATGCCGAAGGTGAGCAGCCGCCCGCCGACGATGTCGACCTGCTCGCCCGCCTTCTCGCAGTTGCGCTTCAGGCGAGTGAAGTGGTAGACCGACACGGCGTCCTTGCCGGCACGGCCGGAGTTGAGCACTGAGGAGCGCCCGAATCCCGACAGGTGGCCGGAGCCTTCGACGCCGACGATCCGGCCGTTGTTATGATGGATGATGACCTGCGTCAGATAGATATAGGTGACGGGCCTGAGCACCATGTTCAGTTTCTTGACGTAGGCATTGCGCTCCTCGTCGAACACGAAGCCGTCGAGGCTGCGGTTGATCTCAATGGCCTGCTCATAGGCCGAGAAGAGTTCCTCCGGCTGATAGAAGGCATGCGTATATCCCGTCTCCTCCCGCACGCGCGACATCGACTCGTTGGTAAAGACGGTGATGGAGTCGAGCGTCGTGGTCTCGTCGAAGTGGAGGCTCTGCACGCCGTCGACGAGTTTGATGTCGTTGAATACCAGCATGTCCCAGAAGCCGTAGGTGAAATAGCCCTGGAAGATGTTTCCCTCGATGGTGGAGGGTATCACCCTGACGTGGGGCGTATAGGGCAGGTCGCCCGTGGGATAGCGGCGGATGCTGAACGAGGTGGGCCGCGTGTAGCCGATCTCGCCGAAGAGGCGCCGGTCCTCGTCGTCCCACCCGTAGAACCACTCCTTGCGCCAGTCGTAGCGGGTGCCGTTCTCCGTCTCGTAATCCCAGTAGACGTCGAGGTCCAACTCCGCTAAGAGGAGTTGCGTCTCCGTGGGCTGCGCGTCGAACAGGTGCAACTTCGGCTCGGGCGTGCAGCCGGCCAGGGCCAGCGTGAGCATCATGAGGGCAGCGAGGCGTGTCTTCATAGGGCAGTCCTCCTTTCCTCGGTCGATTTGAAACTGGCACCTCGCTTCTGGATCCTGCGGTAGAGCAGGTCGTAGGTCAGCGTGATGCCAACACGCGTAGGGCCCACCCAACTCCAGCGATATTGCCGTTTCCTGAACAGGCTCGGCTCCTGTGTCCACTTGTAGTAGTAGAGTTGGTCGTGATAGTTGGGGTCGATGGGATTCTCAAACTGATAGGGGTCATACTTGCAGGCAAAGTAGCCGAACTGGGCGCCGAACTCGAGCCGCCAGTGGCCCCTCCTGGAGAGCGGCAGCACATAGCCGAGGCCGAGACCGCCGCCTGCGCCTTCGCCCACCCAGCCTCGGTCGGCATCGAAACAGATGCCGAAGAGCCCGATGTGGCCGTAAGCCTGCAGATAGAAGCCCCGGAAGGCGGGCCGCTCGCCGGGCTTGTCGCCAGGGTCGATGCTGCCACTGCGCAGGTAGTAGCGCGTCTCTATCTGATAGTTGCGCACCTGGAAGTACTTATGGGCGTCATAGTCTCTCCACCAGGGCATGTCGAACGAGGCGCCGAAGGTGAAATGGCCATACAGGGGATAATACTCCACCGCGATGTTCGGCATCGGGCACCAGCGGTCGTAGCCGGGCACGTAGGCCACATCCATCAGCAGATTGGTCTTCACACTCAGCAACTCGCGACGCGGCATCACCGCCGGCAGCACCTCAGTGGTATCGACATCGGCGGGACAAGCCTCATCGGCGGGACGGGCCTCATCGGCGGGACGAGCCTCATCAGCGGGACGGGCCTCATCGGCGGGACGGGCCTCGTCAGCGAGCGCAGGCCTTAGATTTCCATTAATGTCAAGGGTGTCTGGACGTGACGCAAAAGCAGTCATGGTCGTGAGCATCAGCGCCCACAAAATCAACAGCCGGCCTATGGTCTTTTGTATCTTCATCCTAACCTCAATTACAATGCCAAATAGTTATCAAGGCACAAAGTTAGGAATTTTTCCTCAAACAAAGAACGGGATGGCGGCTGTTGTTGATAAAGACGGTCAAGTAAATTATATAATATGTCCGCGAACGGCCGAAAATCAAACAATTTGTCCGTCGGCGACCAAACAATTTGTCCAAAGTGCGCATAAACAAAGGATTTCCGGATAAATCTCACTTGTCCACAGAAGACTGTTTATCGGATCAATCCCAAAAGTCTGTTGCGGGTTGTGACCTCCCCTAACCCCTCCTGTAGGAGGGGGATTAGTTACCACCGAAGGGGAGGGGGCCTTCCGACTCTTTGTATTCAGTCCCCCTCCTACAGGAGGGGTTAGGGGAGGTCATAACAACCGGCTTTTCGGACTGACCCTGTTTATTACCCCCCCCCCATTCTGATTCTGGCGAATCACGTTGGCGCGATATTCGGAGGGCGTCACGCCATAGACATCCTTGAAGGAGCGGTTGAAAGTCACGGTATTTCTCATGCCGCAACTCTCGGCGATGGAGGCGATGGTGTACTCGGGATGACTGGCCAGCAGATGGGCCCCATACTCCACCCGCTTCGTGTTGATATAGATGGAGACGTTGGTGGCATACTTGGACATCATGCGCCCGAAGCGGTTCTTGTCGACACCCATCAGCAGCATCAGTTTACTGCGGTCGAGGTCGGGCTGGAGGAACAGTTTCTCGCGCGTCACCCTTCGGTCCATCTCCACGAAGAGCCGCTCGTCCTCATCGCGCGGCTCCGCCACGGCAGGCTGCTCAGGGGCTTCGGCGCCGGCATCAGAGGCCGGTTGTTCGCCGTCAGCAGCCGCCTCTCTCTTCTTAAGCGACTCGTTGCGATAGGCCTGCAGACTGTTGATCGTCTTCAGGAACACAAGATTCCGGCGGCGGATGACGCGGTTGTAATAGACCACGAGGGTCACCACCAGCACCAGCAGCACGAGCAGAGCGGCGAGCCAGTTAAGCATGATGCTGCGCCGGTTGGCCTTCTTCTGCTGCTGCAGATAATGATAGGTGGCCGTCATCTCAGCCCGCGAGGCCCTCACGTGCAGACTGTCGGCTATCGTCATCGCCGTCTTCAGATAGACGGCAGCGGTGTCATACTGTTCCAGGGCGGCCAGCATCTTCACCTCCTTGAATATCATGTCGAGACTCCTGTAGGAGATGTCGTCGCCCGCGCTGGCAAGATGCTGACGGCAGCGCCTGATGACGGCCAGGGCCTCCTGGTGATGCCCCGTGAGCATGAGATAGTCGAGTATCGCCGTGTCGTCGATGGCGTTGCCAGCCGTCGTATGCCGCCAGAGCGTATAGGCGGCGTCGGCCTCTACCCGCCGGCCGGCATTGGCCAGCAGCGATGCGCGCAGCGCATAGACATGCCGCAACGCACGGTCGTCGATCCGGCGGATCTTCAGTTGCGACGAGTCGCGCGCCATCGCCTCATGCAGCACGGAGAGCCGGATGGCCTCATCGTAACGCTTGTCGCGCATGTACATCCTTATCATCTCGGCATAGAAGGCCCGGAGTTCGTTCAGCCGGCGGCTGTTGGTCGACGTCTTCATCAGGTCGAGCGCATGGCGGCATAGCGCGTAGCCCCTGAGCGTGTCGCCTTGGAAATGGAGCCGCTTGCCGGAGGTGAACTCGGCGAGGGCCAGGAAATGGTTGTCGTGGAGGCGCTCGGCCATGTCGCGCAACTCATAGATATAGTACATCAGGCGCTCGTCGTCGTGGACGACGTCGTAGATGTCCATCATCCGCTTGTAGAGCACCATCCTCACGCTGTCGCTGATGTCGTCAGAAGCGAGGGCCCGCTCATAGAAGGGGATGGCCTTCTGGAAAAACCGCACGTTGCTGTACATGTCGCCCTCCGTGAGGTCGAGGCGCCAGGCCGGCTCCATCCGCCGCTCACGCATGGTCTTCAGGATGAGCAGCGACGTGTCGAGGCTCGTGATGTTGTGGGCGTAGGCCTGGGGGATGGTCAGCATTGAGGCCAAAGCGTCCTTGCTACGCAGACCGGACTTCTGCGCACAAGCACTTGTCATTAGGAAGGCCAACAATATTATTACAACTACTACTCTGTTCTTAACCATAGTCAAAAGCCGCACCGACATGCAGTCAGTGAAAATTCGATGACAAAGATACGAAATAATTTACAATACAAGATTCAAAATTCACATTTTTAACATCTTTCGCCAATTTTTCTTTTGCATTTTTCTCGTTTTTTCGTAACTTTGCCAATAAATTGGCGAAGTTACTCCGTCTCGGAAGAAAAAACAAATGAATTTGTTTTGTTCTTCTCTCGACTTTTCGTAACTTTGTCCCCATTATGAGATATATGCTACTCGCCCTCCTGGCCACCACGCTGCTCGCCAGCGCCCAGCAGGCCGACTACCGGAAGATGTCAAGCATGGTCCGGCAGGCAGTGCTGGAGTCGCAGAGCCGTCCGTACGTCCACACCCGAAACGGCGGAGGCGGCGGACGAAGCATCATGGCCTTTGTCAGCATCGACCGCCGGCAGGCAGCGGAAGTGCTCTCGCGCTATGGCTGCCGGAGGCACGCCCAGTGGGGCGACATCTGCATCGCGGAGATCCCGCTGTCAGCGCTGGCCCCCCTGTCGTCGGAACATGCCGTCAGGCGCATCGAGGCCAACCGTCCCGCCTCGCTGCTGATGGACACGACAGCCTCCATCGTCAATGCCCTGCCCGTCTACGAGCCGTCGTTACGCCACCAGGCCTATACCGGCGAGGGCGTCGTCATGGGGGTCGTGGACGTCGGCTTCGACCTGGCCCATCCCAACTTCTACGATGCCCCGCTCACCCGCTACCGCATCGGCGCCTTCTGGGACCAACTCTCTGCCGACACCCTCGGCAGCAGGATGCCCGTGGGCCGCGACTACGTGGGGACAGAGGCCGTCAGGGGCCTCGCCCACTCCAGGGATGCCCGCAAACTGACCCACGGCACCCACACCCTGGGCATCGCGGCGGGCAGCGGCTACGACACACCCTATCGCGGCATCGCCTTCGGGAGCGACATCTGCGCCGTCGGCAACGCCGTCAGTGAGAACGTCGAGTTCCTCGACTCTGCCGACCGCTACAAATACACCACAGCCGTCGATGCCCTCGCCTTCAAATACTGCTTCGACTATGCCGGCCGCCAGGGGAAGCCCTGCGTGGTGTCGTTCAGCGAGGGCTATCCCCCCTATCTCGACGAGGACGACAGCCTCTTTGCCGCCGTGCTCGACAGCCTGAGCGGCCCGGGGCGCATCATCGTGGCCTCAGCGGGAAATGGCGGGATAGAGAAGTCCTACTTCGAGAAACCGGCCCGGAGCGAGGCGGCAGGCGCGTTCGTCAGATGCTTCAGGAAGGAGGCACTCTACAGGATGAAGGCGGCGGGTCCGGTACGCCTCTCGCTCTTCTACTTTGAGGGACAGGAGGGCGCGCCCACCGACACGCTGACCTTCGAGACCGCCCAAGTGCCACCGGACAGCATCCTCTCGAAGCGGCTCATCAGCAGCGGCGACACGCTGACACTGTCAGTCTACCGCGACTACTCGCGCTTCGGCAGCGACGACATCTGGCAGATGCTGGTGCAGGGCAGCCGGACACTCGACAAACTGGCGCCCATGGCCCTGGTCGTCGAAGGCGAAGAGGGGGCGGAGGTGTACGGCAGCACCACTTACGCCTTCACCGAAAGGGATGCTGACCGCAGATGGACGGCGGCCCGCCGCGGCCATGACATCAACGCCCCGGCCTGCTTCCCGTCGGTCATCTGCGTGGGAGCCACCGCCCACCGGCTCAGCATCAGCAATGAGGAGGGCGCCTCCGTCACGGGATATGCTGTCGATGACGGCTCCCTGCTCATGCAGTATTCTTCCACGGGGCCTGCCATGAACGGACTGATGAAGCCTGATGTCGTGGCACCCGGCACGAACGTGGCGTCATCCTTCAGTCATCTCTACGAGGAGAAGAGATACGTCGTCGCCCATTCCGAATGCCAGGGCGAGCGCTATCCCTGGGGTGTGCAGTCGGGCACGTCGATGTCGGCCCCCGTCGTGGCCGGCACCATCGCCCTCTGGCTCCAGGCCAGACCAGACCTGACGCCCGACGACGTCAGGGCGGTGATGAGCCGCTGCTGCCGGCATCCGGAGACCGGGCTTGTCTATCCCAACAACACCTGGGGTTTCGGAGAGATCGATGCCTATCGGGGGCTGCTCGACGTGCTCGGACTGACGGCCCTCGAGGGCCTTAGCACCCATCAACTGCCGGGGGTGGACATCCGTCCGTCAGACGGCGGGCTCAGGGTCGTTTTCGCCCAGAGGCCCTCGATGCCTATATATATTAAGGTATTTACGCTCTCCGGCGCCTGCATCCTGTCAGCCAGTGCTGCCGTCAACGGCACGGAGTCGCTCATTCCCCTACCCTCTGCCGCGCCCGGCATTTACGCCGTACAAGTGGAGAGCGCCGACAAGCGCCTCCACGGGTCGCAGTTGGTAAGGCTTTAGAATACTGCGGGCGGCTGAGGATACGTCCCACCTATCAGGTCGTTATCGCCTGTTTGATGCTATCTGTGTCCCTGCCCAAGGTGACGGCGATTTCTTCAACGGACTTACCTGCATCGAGAAGCATCTTGATGGTGGCGCGGAGCATATCTTTCTGCTCGTTGATTTGAGACTTCTGCTCGTCGATCTGAGACTTCTGTTCGTCGAGCAGAGTCTTCTGCTCGGCTATCTGTTTGTCTCTCATCAGGATCTCCGTGTCGCGCTTCTCGATGGCACTGTAGTACTCGTCTTCCACATTCATCCTGTGGCGCATGTCGGCATCCGCGGCAGCCATCGTCAGCCGGTGTAGGATGCGCTCCATGTCGGCATCCCCGCCATAGCAACTGTCGTCGATGCAGAGGATGTGGTCGTCGTCCGCGTCCTTATACGACTGGTCGAAGATGCTCAGCACCATGTCCAGACGGTTGTTGATACGGCCGTGCAGACGGGGTATCTGTACGATGATGCTGTTGTGGGTCAGACTGTCGACGAAGGGATTCGGCAGGCCAGTCGTCACCACGTTGCCGTCGTAGTCGAGCGACCGGTGGTTGACATAGAGCACCGGCTCCTGGATGTCACCCACCCTGTGGCCCAGCAGGTAGACGGCCACCATCGGCAGGGCGAATCCGTCCTTCCGCATATTCTTGGGATTGGAGTAGTGTACGCCCAGATACTGGCGGAAGCGGAGCGTCTCCGTCTCGATCCATGTCTTCTGGAGTTCTATCAGGATCAGTTTCTCCCGGCCCGCCTCGTCAAGAACCGTGGCGCCGAAGTCGATGCGGAATATCGACAGCGTGTCACGGTTGTCGTCGCTATACTCGTGGGGCCTCACCTCGACCTTCACCACCTCCACCTTCAGCAGGGCTGACAGGATGGTGCGGGCGATGCGCTCATCCTCCATCAGGTACTTGAACACGATGTCGTAAATCGGATTGGCTATCTTCATAACACGTCCTTTCTTCTTCTCTTTCCTAACTCGGTGGCAAAGTTAATAAGTTTTTGCGAGAAAACCAAATGTTTTCGATAATTATTACTCAAGTTCCTGAATTTCAGAGGCCCTTTATACAATGGGTTCTGCAAGAATGTGTGGAAGATATAGTGAAGCCCTTCCACCAATCGATTCCCCTCCTCCTGGGAGGAGGTGTCCTCTCATGACTCCCCTCCTCCTGGGAGGAGGGGTCTGGGGTGGAGGAGATAAACACGGTCATAACATATTTTATAATAGGATGGTACAGTTTTTGATTCACCCCACCCCTAACCCCTCCCCTAAAGGGGCGGGGAATTGTGCCGGAATCCGAAACGTAAGTGAGTAAACGACAGCAAAAACTGTAGCCGACCCGTCAGCGGGCAGGCTACAGCCGTAAATTAATTCAACTTTTATTCTCGGACTGTCCTATCCATCACAGACGGGGCGCCCTTTTTAATATTAAAACTTTTAAAAAAAATATGTATCTCTATAGTGCCCTTATCGCTTTGCGAACAGTTATTCCATCGTCCCTTCTACTTCAAGCGTGTAGGGCTCTTTTCTCGCGTTTGTATAGACATCAAGGGTGCGCCAGAATTCTGTTCCGTGCTCGTTGGTCGCGTCAAAATAGATGCGGATATACGACGACTCGCCTTTGGCAAGAAGTTTCTGCTCGAATTTTGCTGTAAGGCAGTGGCAGGAAGGGTCTACGGAGTAAATCGCGAGCTTCTTGTCGCCTGCATTGCTATAGACAAAGTCGAAGGAATCGCGAGGATGGTCCTTACTGAGCGAAAGGTGGCAGATCGTGTCATTGAAAACGATGCACGGCGCTGTCGGACTTTTACTTTTCGTCGAGCAAGAGAAGAGAAGGCCGAGATAAATGACGAGCAGGATGGGGACAAGGCATCTGGAAGGATTCATGATAATGTCCAAATTAAATACTATGTGTGGAAAAGAAGAGAAGGTGCGTATTCGCACCTTCTCGATTAAAGATCTTATTCAGAAGAATTACTCAACAACCTGAGGTGTACCGCCAGGGAATGCACCACCAGCAATGAGTTTCTTACAAGTAATCGTAGCAAGTACACTACCACCCTCCTGATTAGCTGCTTTAATATCGAATGTACATCCAGCAGGGTTAGTAATTGTTCCGCTAACAGTCATGTTCTTAGTATCACCTTCTGTACGGTTACCGAATATAGCAGTAGCGCTACTAGCGAGAGTGAAGTTAGCACATGTGATGTCAAGAGCATCGACTTTATCAACAAAAGCATCAAATGTAGCACCGCTGACCTTGATGTCCTTTTCAACTGCAAGACCTCCTTCATTCTTCTTCTTTCCCCAATATTTCAGTGTTGCACCGTTATCAACGATAAGATTCTCCTTGACAGTAATCTTTTTAGAAGAATAAAGACTAGATGTCACAGAAACAGTCATATCACCATTTACTGTCAATTCACGCTTACCTTCACCCGTGACATATGGGACATAAAGACCTCCCTGCATCACTGTAAGTTTGCCAACCTGAATATTCTTATTATCACCATCACCACTACCAAGATCCGGGTTATTGAATGTAGTTACTGAAGTAGTATTAATTTCAATATCAATATACTTACCGTTATGCTGATAATTAATATTCTTCTCCGCAACACCGAGGTTATAAATTTGACCTACACCAACCATTTCGATTACGCTACATGCAGTCCATTTCTGGTATGCATCGTCAAGCTTAATTTGCTTGTCAACACGGCAGCGGTATTCACCATTCTGGTTCATGCTCTGAACAGCAGTACCTACGGCAGCGTCCACATTGTGGATGAATGTACCATTGTTGGTCATGCGCTTGCCATCAGTAGCGGTTGCGTTACCATCAGCGTCTGTCATATCGAACTTACCTTCCTTCTTTACCTCGATTGTACCATCGTTTACAACGGTGCTACCCATGAAGTTGAGGCCGCCAATTCCGTTGACCAGGAGTTTTGCACCTTCAGCAATATTGATATTACCCTTATGAGCAACAGATGCATTTACTGTTACATTACCAGCCTCAACTTCGAATGTCTTGCCAGCATCAATTGTAGCAGCGCCAGCGTAAGTTACGGCTGGGTTATAAGTATCATAGGTGGCATCTGTAACCGTTGCCTCAGCTTTCTCCATTGTGACATTACCAAGCTTTCCACCATTAACAACAAGACGACCACCTTGTGTACCGGAGCAGCAAGACTTACCAAGAACGCGGACATCTGACTCCATCTTTGTATTAACATTGAGAGTTACATCCTCAGGAACGATGATGTCGTCACCCTTAATAGTGACATTGGGTTCATTAATGGTTGTATTTGCTGTAAGTTTGATATCGCCGATTACTTCAATGGTAGCGGTTAAGCCAGCAGCCTCTGTGAGTGCCGTATTGAGAGTTGCTTCGTCAACAGCGATGAACTTTTGCTTAAAGTCGGCTGCTGCAACATTAATTGTTACAAGCTTACCACTACTTTGCTCGAATTCTACTGCGCCTAACTCTTTGGTAGCCCACGTTCCATCAGTGCGGTGTACGAAAGCTACAAGGTCTTCAACTTTTGTGGGGAGAGCGGTGATAAATGCATTTACAGGTGTTGTTGCTGTCACTGCAGCGGGAGTTCCCAGAGCAGCGACGATAGTCTTAGTACCTTTAGTTTCAGCATAGAGCTCTGTTCCTTTCTTGCCTGCTACAATCTTGTCTGCGGCAAGGTTAGCCTGCTCGAGAAGCTGCTCTTTTTTGCTCCAAAGAACAATCTGGTCAATAGCACCACCTGAAGTACCTGCTACTTTCAACTGAACAAGTGCAGAGAGGTTGTACAAACCAAAACCGCCTGCCTGATCGCCACCTTTAATCTCAATTGGGGCAGAATAGCGGAATGTAGCAGCGCCAAGAGCCGGATCAGTCAATGTCGTAGGAACGGGACTAAACGAAGTGGGAGCTTTTGCAGGGATTGTACCAACTTCGTTGAAATCCTTATTGAATGGGTAATAGACGATATACTTACCACCGAAGATAGCCTTGTTGTCGGTCTTATAGACACCGGAATTGTAGTTAAGAGCTGTAATAGCAAAACCCTTAGCACCTACCCAAGCAAAATTTGTTGCATCGGGTTCATTACCGGTAACATCTGTTGGGGATACGGCGCTAAACTTGATTTCGTCATACCAGGCACCGTTCTTCAATTCCGTGCATTCAACAGTAGCCTTAGTTTCACCTTGTTTAAGCCATCCAAAGTGGTAGAACTGATAGTTAGTGTAAACATCTGCTCCACCAGTTTCACCCAGCCAGCAAAGACCAACTGACTGATCAAAACGGTCAACATCGTCAGCCAACACATCATTAGCAGCTGCATCCACCGTTAAGATTGGAAGGAACTTGTTGGTGAGCGCAGAAGACCCGGGAGTACCCGCCCACTCCCAGTGAGTACGGGTAGCAACGCCCTGGTCACCAACACCAGCAATAACAAAGTCAGGAGTCAGTTCAACAAGGCGAGAGTCCTCAAGAGCCTGCTTTGCGCCGAACTCGCTAACATCTTCACTGCTACAGCCAACGATAGCCATTGCAGCAAGAACCATTGAAATTTTGTTAAGTTTCATAAATAATAAATTTAATCAGTAAAAAATGTTTTTCCTTTTAAGAATTAGACGCCGAAGCCCGGATCAATGTTGTCTGGGTCAATGTCTTCGCTACCGCCTCCGGTAGGACTTGCACAGAGGAAGCCATCGGCCTCCATTTCTACGACCTCCGAAACGGGAGATTCGTACCATTTCAAATCTTTCTTGTCCATAATTTTTTTCTAAATTTAAATTGGTTTATAAATTAATGAGAATTGTTTCATAGGATTCCCGCATTTCTGCGGGCAGGATGTCTAAAAATGGCTAAGGCTACGTGCCAGGCACCTCCCCTCCTGCCCAAGGGATGATCTCCGGGGCGGGAGTTACATACATTTTAGCGGTTTTCTTGTCCATAAATTAAACATTTTTAAAAATTTAACAATATATTAATAATCACATTTCGATACATAATCCGCGGCAAATTTACGGCAAATTGTTGAAACTTGCAAATTTTTCAGTGATTTTTTTATAAAAAACCTCAAAAAAATAGCATCCGTCACTCCAATCTGACATAATTCCGTTGAATTTAGTGCTTTTTGCCTTTTGTTGCGGGGTGTTTTGAATAGATTGTCATCTGTCTCTACACCTTTTTATATATATAGACCCGCTGTGGGGTTTTGAATTGCTTAATTTATCTGCTTTCTTCTCGAAATTCGATGCAAATATACGCTGATTTGTTGAAATTTACAAATTTTTAGGGGATTTTTTTGTTAAAACGGCCTAAATTCGTCGTTTCGTCACCGTTTTTGGGCTGAAAAGTGTGGTGTTGCGGTGGGTGAAGAGGGCGATTCTTTCATATTCCCTGCCCCGGACGCTTCATCATTCCCCGCCATGGTTGCTTCATCATTCCCCGCCACGGTTGCTTCGTAACTCCCAATCACGGTTGCTTCGTAACTCCCCGCCCCTATAAGGGGAGGGGTTAGGGGTGGGGTGAATCAATAAGGTTCGACCGATTATCAAGAAATAGGTTGTTACCGTGTCTTTTCTCCTCCACCCCTTACCCCTCCTCCCAGGAGGAGGGGAGTTGAGGGAGGCTCTTCTCAGAGGGGAGTCATGAGAGGACTCCTCCCAGGAGGAGGGGAGTTGAGGGAGGCTCTTCTCAGAGGGGAGTCATGAGAGGACTCCTCCCAGGAGGAGGGGAGTTGAGGTCCTCCCAGGAGGAGGGGAGTTGAGGGAGGCCGCTTCTTAGGAGAAATCCTGTATATGCCCCAATAAAAAAGACCGTACCCGGCACTGGGCGGGGTACGGGCGCCGGTGTGATTAGGCCGGCTGGACAAGTTTACTAAAATATATATAATGTGTTCACGGTGTAGTCATCGCTCTACGAGCAGATAGGCAGTGCCCTTGTTGGTGTGCTTGCTGGTGATGCCGAACTGCTTGCTGCTGAGTGTGGAGCCGATGCGGGCGAGGGTGACGTTGCGGGCGTCGGCGTTGCGGAAGCGGTGCTTCAGGTGGTCGCTGATCTCGCTGACGAGCCACCAGCGTCCGCTCTCGTTGTCGGCGGGCTTGCGGTAGAGGGCGAAGAGCATCTCCTCGAGCCCGTCGATGCGCTGGAATCGCTGGTTCTCGCTCATCAGCAGCCTGGTCTGCTCGTCGGTGAGCCAGTAGGGCACGCCCGCCGCCACCTCGCTGACGAGTTGGGCGTAGAGTTGGCGGTGGTCCAGGTCGTCGTCGAAGTTGATGTCGCCCGTGATGTTGATGCACACGAAGCGCCGGCTGCCTGAGGGGTCGACGAGGGGCTTGGGCTGGTTGGTGGTGCCGATGAAGGAGGCGTAGCGGCGGTACTGCTTGTAGGCCTTGCCGTAGGGCGGGCGGAACTTCACGTCGGCCGTCGAGAGCAGGTATTTCAGGAGTATCTGCTGGCGGGCGGTGGTCTTGTCGAACTCGTCGATGTTGATCAGTGCGAACGAGGTGAGTCCGAGGTTGAGGTCGGTCTCGTTCTTGAAGTTGATGCGGTCGTTGTAGTAGTCGCGCAGTTCGCGTGGCAGCAGTATCCTACAAAAGCTGGTCTTGCCGCATCCCTGTCGGCCTATCAGTAGCGGCACGAGGGCGTTGCCCGTCAGCGAGGTGAGTCCCCGCCAGTGGGCCACCATGCCGAGCATCCAGGTGTGGAAGTATTCGGGCCAGCGCTCGTTGTCGCAGGGCACGCGCAGGGCGAGTTGGCTGGCGCGGTCGACGCCGTCCCATCGGGGCAGGCGGTCGAGGTAGTCATTGACGGGGTCGTATTTCTCGATGCGCGGCGAGTCGATGAAGCGTGCGATGTCCTTGTCCCACGACTTGAGCCCCATCTCCTTGGCGCGGATGGTCATCTCGTTGCGCACCTCGTCGTCGAGGTCGTGGAACTCGAAGTCGTAGCCGTCCTTGTCGCGATACTGCGCCACGCCGGTCATGACGTTCTTGCGCATGTCGAAGTTGGCGTTGAGGAAGATGTCGGTCTTCATCATCAGGATGGTGTCCTCGGGTACGCTCTTCAGGGGACGCGTCTTGTGGCGCTTGCGGTAGTCGGCGAGGTTCTCCACGGCGTAGACGGTCTCGAAGGTCTTCTTCACCATCAGGGGGTCGCCGTTGAGTGCGGGGTGCTGCAGGGTCATGCGCTGGGCCACGGCCATGGGTATGCCCTCCTCGAGGCTGCCCGCAGCCACCTGCATCAGCAGGTCGGCGACGCGCTCCTCGTCGGGCAGGTCGAAATACTGCCCCAGCACGTTGTTGAGGATGTAGAGGAAGTTGAGTCGGTGGGTCTGCGGGAGGGTGCGGCCTGGCAGCAGTTGGTACTCCTCGGCTGTCGAGGCGGCCGGTGCCACCACCTTGGCGCCCTGGAGCCTGGGCTCGGAGGTGTCGGCGTAGAAGGGGAGTGCGTCGGGGTGGTAGACGATGGCGGGGTCGGCGCTCATGTAGACGACGCGGTGGAGCAGCGGCTCGAGTTTCTCGACGGTGACGCCGAGTTGGGCGTTGAGCGCGTTGCGGGCCTTGTTGTAGAGTTGGTAGTGGAAGTGCTTGATGTCGGCCTCGCCCTTGGGCAGCGTGCCCGGGTCGTCGGCCGTGGGCTTGCGCCTGTGGTCGGGGTAGAGTTCGCCCCGGCAGACGATCTTCACCGATCGCCCCGAGGCGCCGAGGAAGGCCATCAGCGTGTAGGGCAGCCGTCCTACCTCGTCGCGCAGGGCGATGGCCTCGTCGTAGCCCGCCAGGTTGTTCACCTCGAGCACCACCAGTCCGTTGTAGGCGTTCATCACGCGGCTCTTCCGCCTGTGCTCGAACTCGGCCGAGAGGCAGAGGCGCGGCAGGTCGAAGGGCAGGTTTACGTTGCTCACCATCGTCCCGTCGTCGCGGTAGGCGATGCGGATGAGGTGGTAGATCTCGCGCAGGCGGCGCACCTCGTCGGCGGCCTCGCCCTCGCCGATCATCTTGGCGAGTTGTCCGAGGTCGATGCGGCGGATGGTCTCCTGTTTGCGGTATGTCCTGAGCAGCGTTACTTTCACGGCTGCAAAGGTACCACAAATATTTGATTCATGCAAATATTTTTTGCATAATCTTCATCACTCTGTCACTTTTTATAAGAATTGTATTGTTTTTCAGACATTTGCAGGTGAATATGATAGGCTGGATTTCTTCATTTGCTTTCATATTCCTTCACTTTTCGTGCCTTTTCTCTCCAGATAAGAGCCACTTTTCGGACAATAAGTGCCGCTTTTCTGGCAATAAGTGCCTGGTATTTTCCGATAACCCCCGCTTATTTTCCGAAAAGCGGCACTTATCGGGGGAAGTGCAGGAAAGTGAAAGCAAAGTGATAGTTAACAAATCTTTAATCTTCTGATTCTAAGGTGTTAATGGCTGAAAAGTGATAGTGAAGGCAGAATAAGTACGAGCAGACTTACTTACGTTTCGGATTCCGGCACAATTCCCCGCCCCTTTAGGGGAGGGGTTAGGGGTGGGGTGAATCAAAAACTGTACCATCCTATTATAAAATATGTTATGACCGTGTTTATCTCCTCCACCCCTGACCCCTCCTCCCAGAAGGAGGGGAATCGATTGGTGGAAAGGCTTCACTACCAATCCGATTTACGACATCGTGTTCAAGTACCTGATGGAGGATGAGCGCATCGCCCGCACCATCCTGTCAGCCCTGCTGAAGGTGGAGGTGGTGAAGGTCGAGGTGAGGCCACGAGTATAGCGACGACAACCGTGACACGCTGTCGGTAATCCGCATCGACGACAGTTGCTATGGCGGGGATGCCGACATGGAGCGCATCCTACACCGGCTGACGATGGCTGCCGCGGATGCCGACCTGTCAAAAAGATGTAACTCCCGCCCCGGAGATCATCCCTTGGGCAGGAGGGGAGGTGCCTGGCACGTAGTCGTAGGCATTCTTCAGACATCTCTGCCCGCAGAAGTGCGGGTGTAATTGGATGAAAAGCATTTATATTTATAAACCAATTTTAATTAAAAAAATTTATGGACAAGAAAAATCTGAAATTCTATGAGGCTCCCGCTATGGAGTCCATTGAACTCGAACTCGAAGGTCATCTGCTCGATGCCAGCATGGAGGCCCCCATCTGGGGTGCCCGTGAGGTAAATGGCATGGAAGAAGACGAGGAAGAGTAAACCTCTAATGAAAATTTATTTTTAACACTAAAACATTTATTATGAAGGGAATTTTTAAATTCATGACTGCAGCAGCCGTATCGACTGCTATGGTTGCATGTACAGACGACCTCATCACCACCTCAAATGGAGATTTCCAAAGTGATGCTGACCTCGTGGGTACTCTTAATGACGCTCGCCCTGTTTTCACTCGTATGGGTATGAGTGAAATCGGCACTGCTCCTTGGGAAGAAGGTGCATCCACGTGGGGGCTCGTATGGACAAAAGGTGACCAGGTGCGTGTGTTCACACTGGATCAGTTGAAGTACAACTACTATTCACTGAAGGATGCTAGCGCCAACCAGCCCAAGGGTGAATTCGACATCATGTCGGGCACGAAACTCGAGGGTGACAAGAAGTTCGCTATCACCGATGCTCAGTTTGTGTATGGCGTAAGCGCCACAAGCGACGGACAGGCTCGCCTGACCTACACTATTCCTTATCGCTGGACGGCTCAGTCCATCGACTCTGACGAGGACGGTGTCACTGACGTACGCAAGTTCCCCGCACCTTACTGGGGACGTGCTGAGGAGACAAGCGACGGAAAGATCAACGTTGGCTTCAGCGCTATGACTGCTTTCCTGCGTATCGAGTTGGACAAGTTGCCTGACGGTACCAAGAAAATCGTGCTGACCACTCATGGAAATCCTTATAAGGTTATGGACAAGGATGCTACAAACACCGAGTATACCGTCGATGCTGATGGCTTCCAGGTGACAGACGATGCTGCCATATTGACCGCCGTCAATACTGGTGCTGAGACCAACTATACTTGGAGTACTGTTGACCGCATTACCAGCGGTGCCAACGAGCCTCTCTCAGGTACGTTCAACACGCTGCTGAAGGAAGGCGCTACTCTGGCTCCTGACAATGGTATCAACCAGGAAGGTCTTGAGGAAGGCACAGAACTCTTCTCTCGCCTGACAACTCGCGACGAGATCATTGTTGACATCACAGCCACCACACCGAAGGTGTTCTATGTGCCTGTGATTGCTCAGAACTACAAGAACCTGCACGTCATCGCTGCAAAGGCCATCTCCAAGTATTCTTACCGTTATGTTGGTACAGAGTTGAAGACCTTCAGCCAGGAATTCGAGCGTGGTCACTACTACTTCCTGACCATGAGCATGCTGAACCTCGGAATTGCTGATGCTACAACAGTGAATGCTGCTCTCGACGCCACCAAGGGTCGCACCGACCGCACCACCGTGCTGAATATTGATGAACTCAGAGATGTTGATTACTCAACTTATACTGATGCCCAGTGGAACACGTTGGCAGGCAACATTAGCGCACTGGTTGGCAAGACTTACACAGGTGCCCAGATTCATGCCATGCAGCATGACCGCATCCTGATTCCTGAGAATGCCGGTAACGTCGAATTGAACATTGCAAAGATTACTGCTACTCCAGGTGCTGTGAATGGCTACTCTCCCGTTCGTAATGACCTCGGTTTCTATGGCACAAATCAAGTTCTCTTTGTAACTGACAACAAGACTGCTGCACAGGCTACCAATGCCAAGAATTCGGTTGCCATCAACCTGCCTCACCAGATTGGTGCAGCTCCTGACGCAGACGCTGACTATGAACTGCTGGCTAACCTGCCTACTTACAACACGATCATCGGCTCAAGCGTAGACGGCAAGAACCTGAAGAATCTGGTTGCATTCGTACAGGGCTCACTGACGCGCTGCGTAACTGGCCATAACGTGCTTGTCGATGACAAGTCTGGCGTTGAGGATGTCAAGGAGTCTGCCCTCACCATGCTGACTGGTGTGAAGGACCTGGTACTGCTCGAAGGCTCAAAGGGTGATATCTATATGAAGAATACGGGTGCTGTGGATGAGTACCAGCCTGAGATTAACAACGACCTGAGCATTCAGACTCGTGAGCCTATCAACATTCGTGTTGACAATGCCCTTGTTAACAATCTGTGCTTCGTTGAACTCAATCCCGCTGCTAAGGACTATGTATTCAGCACCGGTAGCACTGCCTTTAAGGAAGTCGAAAAGGTGACTGTTTTAACTGATAGGTCTACGACAGTGGCTACAGGTAATCCAGACGTTGTAATGCATTCATACTGGACTGGCGCTGCTCTGACTACGTTCGCTAACCAGACGGCATCAGGTGATAAGGCTGTAAACCTGTACGACCAGGAAAAGGTGTATACTGTTGCTCAGTTGGCCTCTGTGGGTGAACTCGCTCAGGCTACATACTACATCGATGAGGTGTTCGTGAACGACATGTGGCTCGGTGGTGACAATTCAGAAGAGCAACTTAACTGGATTGGTGCAGAAGCTACAGTTGCTAACTTCGAGTTCGACGGTCGCAATGTGCCTCTGCGTAAGATGTCTATGAATACCATTGCAGGTAAGACAGATGGTAGCGTGGCATATGTTGACGATCCTCACCTCTGTTGCACTACTTGTGGCTTCAAACCCGCTGTTTATTCTTCAGCAACCGGTGGTACAACAGCCGTTAGATCATTCGGTTTGATTCGTTCTTATTATAATCCCAGTTCTTCTGCTATTATTAAGAATGTTGCCTTGGACGATGTTCTCTTCGAGGATAACAGTATTGATAATATCGGTGCTGTGATTGGTTATGTTGAGGCAACTGACCTGACCCTTGAGAAAAACAGCGTGACTGACCCGAAGATCAACCTGAAGGGTAATAATATCGGCGGTGTGGCTGGACGCGTGAATCTGACAGGTAATCTTACCGCTACTGACAATACAGTTAGCGAGTCTGGTCAGGAGGCTACAAATAAGGTTGTCAGCGAGGGCAATTTGGTCGGTGGTCTTATCGGTCTGGCAGAAGTCAGAGGTACTACAGGTATGGAAGTCCTCAGAAATACTGTTGACCTGAGCGGTGACGTCGCTGCAGGCGGTAATTTTGCTGGAGGTCTTTTTGGTAGGGCATATGGTACAAGTATGAACCTCCGCAGTAACACTGTTGACCTGGGCGGTGACATCGCTGCAGGCAAAGAGTATGCTGGTGGTCTGGCTGGTGTAATCTCCTCATTTGATGCAGCAGGTGTGATTACACTTGGTTATACTGGCGCTGGCGAAGGTGACGTTGTAAAGGCTGCCAACATCAAGGCAGAGGATGGCTCTTATGCTGGTGGTTTCGTTGGTAGCATTACCGCTGAGTCTAGTGCTAATCCTGCCGTTCGCGTGAACAATGCTGAGGTGACTGTTCCTGGCGAGATTTCTGCTACACAGTACTATGCTGGCGGTCTGATTGGTTCGCTTGCAACTGATGCTGCTGGTGAAAACCGTCTGAACTCTGCCATTGTCAAGGTTGGCACAATCGCTGCTACCGAAGGCTTCGCAGGTGGTGAACTCGGCTATGCCAAGGCTGGAAAAGTCAACTTTGGTCGCGCAGCCGCTAATTTTGTAACTGAAGTCGAAGTGAATAAGATTAAGGGTGCTTACGCTATGGGCGGTCTGCTCGGCAGTAACTCTAACAATTCCGAGATTAAAGTTCTTACTGGCAAGTACGGTACTGAGGCTGATCCTGAAAACTCCAGCATCAAGATCACTATCAAGGACTGGGAGAACACGAAGAAGGATAACTTTGCCACTTACTTTGGCCCGTCGGATGCTGAGGCTCAGCGTGCTGGTAACATCAGCAACGTGATCGGTCTGCTCGAGGGTAAGCCTATCGAGATTACCAATGCCAAGGACTTTGCTGGTAATGATCTGCTCATTGTAACAGACTATCTGAACGCAGCCAAGAAGGTGGCTCTGGGCTTCAAGTTCCATCGTGACGAGTGGTGGACCACTCACCAGGATACTGAGTTCTGGGGTGACTACAATGGTTACGTCGGATACGGTGGTGCTACCTATAAGATCAATGGTACACCTGTCGTTGCCCACACTGCAACTGGTTACAACCTGTTTAAGAATGCTGCTACTTACAGTGAGACCAGCAAACTGCCTCAGGGTATGTAATTCACACTTGACAATTGGATAAAACTGAATAGTCTCAAGGGAGGGTGCGCGGCCGCTGGTGGTTGGCGCACCCTCTTTAGTTAAAACCATAATATTAAGAGTATGAATTCTTCATTACGATCCCTCCCCATCTCTACAATCCGGTTGCTGGCTTGTCTGCCTATCGCCGTCTTGCTGGCATGCTGTTCTGAGGACGACGGACAACTGTCTTCTGCGCTCGATAAGATACCGATAGATAGTAAGACGGTGGCACCACAGAAGTCGGAGGTGCACCAGGCTGCCCCAAACGCCGCTGTGTTTAAAGGCGTCTTTGCCGCTGACAATTGCGGCTGGAGTGAGGGCGACAGCATCTGGACTTACACGCTGCAATCTCTGAACCACAACAGTTACAGGCTCTCCAGTGGTGTGGGCGATGGCTCTGCCCTCTTCACCCGTACTGCTGGCTCAGACGACTATCAGGATGGGAATACGGTGTATGCCATCACCTCGTGCAAATATCTCTATGGGCTCTCCGCTACCTTCGATGACAAAGTGCAGATCTCAGTGACGATACCAAGGACTTACCACATCGACGATGTCGGCGCATCGGAAGGATGCTCGCGTATGCCCGCACCCTATTGGGGAATCGCTTCGTTTGGCAGTGACGGTTCCCTGGAGGCCACTTTTTCCGGTCTGACATCGCTTCTTAAAATTGACTCATCAATACTGCCTATCGGTACAAAGGCAGTGGTGCTGACTACACACTATTTTACCGACCTGATCGGCGAAGGGAAACCTGTTGACGGCGACGGAGAGCCGCTCTCTGGCACCTTCGACACCGTGTTGGAGGAAGGTGCCAAACTGGCTGCCAATCCGATCTTTTACTCCTTCGACACGCTGCGAGTCAATCTGGGCGACAATGCCAAGGCGTATAAAGACCTCTACATTCCGGTGGTTGCTGGATCATATACGGCCCTTAACGTAATAGCGGTGACCCGCGACAGCAAATATCCTTACGAGTGGGAAGGCCAACTGCTGAAAGCATTCCGAAATGATGCCTCTTTTCGTGTCAACACGATTGTGACTTGTGAGCAGGAGAGTACGGGCATCAGAACACCCAAGATATAAACTGACGGCTGTAGCCTGCCCGCCGACGGGTCGGCTACAGTTTTGATTAGTCCGCTGCAATGATAAGCATTATTTCCGGTAACGCAAAAATTTTGGGGGAAGAATTTGGCGGATAGACATTAAATGATTACCTTTGCGGCTGGATATGAGGATTGTTAAATTAAGAATGTATGTGATCGTGACCTTCACGATACTGGCAGTGTGCATAACGGCGAAGGCTGACGGGTATGAACGTGGGGGCTGTCTGGTGAACTGGACGCCCGGGACGATTGTGCAAGGTGCTCAGACACGTAGCGGCGCCACAGACATCGCCTATGGCGACAGGGGCTGGGATGCCGGCCGCAAGTATCGGCAATTGGTGGTGCTGCTATCCTTCACCGACTGCGACTTCAGTACGGAGGACGCCCGGAACACATACGACGCGCTGTTCAACACGCCAGGCTATACGCAGCGTGACGGTGCCGGCTGCGTGGCCGACTACTTCCGTGACCAGTCGGACGGGCGGTTCAACCTGCAGTTTGATGTCTATGGTCCCTATAAGACCAACAGTCGGGTGAAGACGGGCACGTCCACCCGGAACGAGGGGCATACGGCTTTCCGCGAGGCTACCCGGATGCTGATGGGTGAGCATCCGGAGATAGACTACTCCGTATATGACTGGGACGGCGACGGCGCGATGGAACAGGTGGTCTACGTCTATGCCGGCTATAACGGCAACCAGTCGACCATCAAGAATGAAGGCTATATATGGCCCACGACGGGCACTTTCTCCACGCTCAACACACCTGACGGCTATAGAATTTCGAACTATACGGCCAGCGGTGAACTGTGGACCAACAATAAGTCGTGTGGCATCGGGCTCATCTGTCATGAGTTCTCCCACTGTCTGTACCTGCCTGACATCTATCCCACCTCGTCAAGAGTGAAAGACCAGTCGATCGTTGACGAATGGGACTTGATGGACGGCGGCCCGTCAACGAACTACGGCTGGTGCCCGCCCAACTACTCGCCCCTGGAAAAGATGATCATGGGGTGGCTCACGCCCACGGTGCTGACAGAAGACACGACAGTCACCGACATCAGGCCTGTAGCCGATGGTGGCACTGCCTACATGATACGGCGGAGCGACGAGGAGTTCTACCTGCTGGAGAACCGCCAGAGGAGAGGGTGGGACTACGGGCTGCCGGGGAATGGACTGGTGGTGTACCGCGTCCACTATGACAGATATTCATGGCGGGGCAACAGCGTCAACAATGAGCAGGGCAATCCGAACTACTGTCTGGTGCCCGCCGACGGGAAGACATTCACCGAATGGTATAACGAGATACTGAACAGCGAGGTGAGGAATCCCTATACAGACACCCATCGCCGACTGAACAGCATGATCTTGAGCGGGGCACCCTACCCCTGGCATGACGAGAGCACCAGCATCAACGAAGTGACGCTTTTCGACGGCAAGGCCATCACCGACATCACACAGCATGAGGACGGCACCGTGTCGTTCCGCTTCAGGGCTGGCAATCAGGGCAGTGGCTTAGAGGATGTCAGGGATGACGGGCGGCCGGATGCCTATTATAACCTGCAGGGCCAGCGCGTCGGAATGCTGCGGAAGGGGCGCATCTATATCAACAACGGGCGGAAGTTCGTACAGCGATAAGAGCACTATAGAGATACATATTTTTTTTAAAAGTTTTAATATTAAAAAGGGCGCCCCGTCTGTGATGGATAGGACAGTCCGAGAATAAAAGTTGAATTAATTTACGGCTGTAGCCTGCCCGCTGACGGGTCGGCTACAGTTTTTGCTGTCGTTTACTCACTTACGTTTCGGATTCCGGCACAATTCCCCGCCCCTTTAGGGGAGGGGTTAGGGGTGGGGTGAATCAAAAACTGTACCATCCTATTATAAAATATGTTATGACCGTGTTTATCTCCTCCACCCC
>CAMVJQ010000046.1 GCA_947167845.1 uncultured Prevotella sp.
TGCAAAGATAGGCATTTTCCCTGAAAGCGCCAAATGTTTTTCGAGAAAATGTGAAACCAAAGTAACGCGGAAATAAAACTATCAGGCCTTCTGATAATGTACTATCAACTGGCCATCGTATGATTCCGTCTGTCTGACTACGGCATTGGCAGGAATTTGCGGTGCGCGGGTGCCTCCGCTGACAGTCATAGCCGTATTCGTCTCCACGCGGATTTCGTCCCACAGATTCTGTACCAGGAACGAACGTAACGTCTGCGCACCTCCCTCGACAATCAGCGACTGGATATGATGCGCGTGCAGACTCTCAAGATTCAGGGGGTGACTACGGTCAATAACCATGCGCTTGGGGCTGGTTCCGCTCCACTCGCGCACAGTCAGTTGGGGATGATCCCGTTCCTCCGTCACACGCCCCACAAGGATAGCATCCTCCTCGGCACGAAGTTTATGACTGAGCATCTTCGTGAAGTCGCTGGATATCTGTGCCGGCTGGAAATGGTCGTCGATGAAGCCATTAGCCGTCTGCGCCCACTTCAGGATAATATAAGGCCGCTGCTCACGATGATAGGTGAAGAACCTCCGGTTGAGGGCCTTGCATTCGGCTTCGAGCACACCCACTTCCACATCGATGCCCGCCTCACGCATCTTGCGGATACCGCGCCCCTGCACTTCGGCAAATTCGTCGATACAGCCCACGACGACCCGCCTTACACCCTTCTTTATGATAAGGTCCGCGCAAGGAGGCGTCTTGCCAAAATGCGAACAAGGCTCCAGACTGACATACATCGTCGCGTCCTTCAGCAGTGGTTCGTCCTCAGTACGCACAGAGGCAAAGGCATTCACCTCAGCATGTCCCTCGCCACAGCGCACATGATACCCCTCGCCGATGATCCGCCCTTCGGCACTCACTATCACAGCCCCCACCATCGGGTTGGGCTTTGCATTCTGCTGCCCGTTCCTGGCCAGTTGCAGACAACGGCGCATGTATTTCTCATCGTCATTCATACGGGTGCAAAATTATAAAAAAAGCCACAGATTACGCCGATTCTTACAGAAAAAATTTATTAATCCGTGTTAATCTGTGCAGTCTGTGGCTAAAAAATTGTACCTTTGCCGCGAAAAAGATTCAGATGGAGATACAACCGATAGCCCATTTCCGCTCGCCGATGAAGTCGAAGTTCGGCATCCCTAGGCAGAGCGGGCTCGTCAGTGAACTGACGGGCTGCATCGTCTTTGAACCTGCCTACCGACGGATGGAAGCAATACACGGACTGGAAGACTTCGACTATCTGTGGCTGATCTGGGAGTTCTCTGCCAATGGCCGACAGTCTGGTCTGACGGTCCGTCCTCCCCGTTTAGGCGGCAACAGGAGGATGGGCGTCTTTGCCACCCGTTCGCCCTTCCGCCCCAACGGTCTCGGACTCTCCTGTGTGCGCATCGACAGGATCGTGGAAGACCAGAAACTTGGCCCGCTTATCTATGTAAAGGGAGCAGACCTGATGGACGGCACCCCCATCTACGATATCAAGCCTTACGTCGCCTATGCCGATAGCCACCCGGAGGCTCGAAGTGGTTTCGTGGATCACACGGAGTGGCAGGAACTGGAAGTGATAATACCAGAATCCCTTTGCAAGCGCTTTACCGATGAAGAACTGACTTCGCTGAGAAAAGTGCTGGCTCTCGACCCGCGTCCCCGCTATCAGGAAGACCCAGAACGCATCTATGGGATGCCTTTTGCCGATTTTGATGTCCGCTTCAAGGTCGCAGGCGGGGTGTTGACCGTGATTGACTGTGTCCCATCCGCTATGGACTATGAGACCCTCTGTCGCAGGCTGACTGCTATCTACGAGGCTGGCGAGGCTAAAGCCATCATCCGATGGGTGCTTGAGGCTCGCTTCGACCTCTCGATGGCCGACATCCTCTGCGGGAAAGTGGCTTCGCTGACTGAGGCCGACAGGAAGGAACTGGACGCCATCATGCTCAGACTCGAAAATGGTGAGCCTGTACAATATATATTAGGTGAGACTGATTTCTGCGGGCGCACTTTTCACGTGGAGCCAGGCGTACTGATACCCAGACCAGAGACGGCTGAACTCTGCCGGTGGGTAATAGAGGAGAGAAAGGGTAATAGAGGAGAGAGGAGAGAGGAGAGAGGAGAGAGAAATGATGAGAGGGATGTGCTGGATATTGGTACGGGGAGTGGATGCATCGCCGTGACACTGGCTGCGGAGATGCCTGAGGCGCGAGTGTCGGCCTGGGACATCTCTGAGGAGGCCCTGCGGATAGCAGAGGAAAACGCCAGACGTCATCATGTTCAGGTGGCTTTTGAAAAACAAGACATTCTCCTTCCTCGCACCCCTGCGCCCCCGCACCTCCGCCCCCTCGTAACTCCCACTCCAGCACCCTGGGACATCATCGTGAGCAACCCTCCCTACATTATGCCCGAAGAGCGCGGCGGCATGGAGCGGAACGTACTCGACTATGAGCCCGACATCGCCCTCTTTGCCCCCGAAGAGAGTCCTATTATTTTCTACCAGCGCATCAGCGACTATGCCATCCAAAGCCTGAAGACGGGCGGACTGCTCTTTTTCGAACTGAACCCACTGACTGCCGACACTGTCGCTGAATATCTCCGACGGTTGGGATTCCAAGAGATAGAGATACGTCAGGACCAGTTTGGTAAACAACGATTCCTTAAAACTAAGAAGATATGGAAAAAGAAATGACCGAACAGGAAGCCTACCTGCAATTGGCAGCCCTCTGTGCTCAGGCCGAGCACTGTCAGCAGGAGATGCTTGACAAGATGAAGCGGTGGGGGCTTGACGACGAAGCCCGGCAACGCGTGACGGCACGTCTGGTAAAGGAACGCTACGTTGACGACGAACGCTATGCGAGAGCCTACGTGAAGGACAAAGTGCGCTATCAGAAGTGGGGGCGCAGGAAAATTCAGCAGGGACTCTGGCAGAAGCGCATTGCCGACGACATTCAGCAGAGAGCGTTGGACGGCATTGACGACGAGGAGTACCTCAATGTGCTGCGCCCTCTGTTGAAGCAGAAACGAAAGAGCACCAAGGCTGACAGTGACTATGAACTGAACCGGAAACTCGTACGCTTTGCCCTCGGACGCGGTTTCACGTTCGATATCATCCGCCAATGTCTCGACGTAGAGTGTGAAGAGGATTATGATTAGTTTTTGGCGTCGCCTGCTCGACCTGATCTCTCCACGTCTCTGCGTCATCTGCAAAAGAAGACTAACCGTTACGGAGGAAACCATCTGTGCCAGGTGTAATCTCCATCTACCCAGGACAGGCTTCGACCGCGACCCGTATGAAAACCCGATGGCCAAGATGTTCTGGGGACAAATCCCTGTAGAGCGTGCTTCGGCCTTCTTCTATTACGAGCCGCACGCTGAGACCGCCAACATCATCTATGAGTTGAAGTACAAGGACCATCCGGAGATAGGTGAGGTGATGGGGCGCATGATGGCCCGGGAACTGCTACTGAGCCATTTCTTCGATGGCATCGACGGTGTCGTGCCCATCCCCCTCGCCAAGAAGCGTGAGCGACAGCGTGGCTATAACCAGTGCCTGGAGATAGCGAAGGGCATAAGTGAGATCACTGGCTTACCCGTCTATAACAAAGTCGTTCGACGGAACAGTTTCAAAGGCAGCCAGACCAAACTGGGCCGCTGGGAGCGCAATGAGAATGTGGAAAACGTCTTTGAACTCACAGATACAGCGACAGTCGCGGGAAAGCACTTGCTGCTCGTCGACGACGTCGTAACCACTGGTGCCACCGCCATCGCCTGTGGCAAGCAATTGGTTAAGGCCGGTCAGGTAAAAATCAGCATCCTTACTCTCGGCTATGCAAAATCTTAGGAAAATATGTGGTGATTACCAATTATTTTCGTAAATTTGCACCCGAAATTATACGAACATTATGGACATCAAGAATCAATTTGCCAAGAAACTGATGGAGATTCAGGCCATCAAGTTGCAGCCCAACGAACCCTTCACATGGGCCTCGGGCTGGAAGTCACCGATCTATACCGACAACCGCAAGACGTTGTCGTTCCCACTGCTCCGCTCATTCGTGAAGTTGGAACTCTGCCATGCCATTCAGGAGAACTTCCCTGAGGCAGAGGCTGTGGCCGGTGTGGCTACGGGAGCCATCGCCCAAGGCGCACTGGTGGCCGATCAACTCGGACTGCCCTACAGTTATGTACGTCCGAAGCCGAAGGATCACGGTATGGGCAACCAGGTGGAAGGCGAAATCAAGAAAGGCGCCAAAGTGGTGGTCGTGGAGGACCTGATCTCCACGGGCGGCTCGTCGCTGAAAGCCGTTGCTGCCCTGCGCGCATACGGGGTGGAAGTGATAGGCATGGTCGCCTCGTTCACCTATGGTTTCCCTGTGGCTGAACAGGCATTCCGGGAGGCTGGCGTGAAACTGATCACCCTGAGCAACTATGAGGCAGTGATTGAGGAGGCAGCCAAGACCGGCTATATCAAGGAAGAGGACAAGGCCGTGCTCGCCGAGTGGCGCAAGAGTCCTGAAACGTGGAATCCAAGAACTTAGGGGACTTGACTATGGGACTATTCGGAAGTGAATCAAAATTCGAGAGTAGCTTGAAGCAGATTCCCTACTCTCAGCAGGCAGTCTATAATAACATCAGCGACCTGAGGAATCTCGAGAAAGTGCGCGACCGTGTGCCAGAGGATAAAGTGCGCGACTTCGCCTTCGACGAAGACACCGTAAGCCTCAATGTGGCCCCCGTTGGCGAACTGAAACTCCGCATCTGCGACCGCGAGGAGCCGAAATGCGTCAAGTTTGAGGCCGTACAGTCGCCTGTTCCTTTCAATATATGGATTCAGGTGCTGCCCGTCGACGAGCAGAACTCGAAGATGAAGGTGACGGTAAAGGCTGAACTCAACCCCTTCATCAAGGGGATGGTGGCTGGCCCGCTGCAAGACGGCGTGGAGAAGATAGCAGACGCACTGGCGCAAGTGCCTTACGTTTAATAAGCACGGCTACTGTCTGCCGCAAGAATAAAAGAAAAAGATATGAAACTTTGGGAAAAGAACTTTGAGATCAATAAGGAGATAGAGCGCTTCACCGTAGGCCGTGACCGCGAGATGGACCTCTATCTGGCCAAGTACGACGTACTGGGCTCGATGGCCCACATCACCATGCTGGAAAGCATCGGGCTGCTGAGGAAAGACGAACTGACACAGTTGCTGGCAGAACTAAAGAACATCTACCAGCAGGCAGAGCGTGGCGAATTCGTCATCGAGGATGATGTGGAGGACGTACACTCCCAGGTGGAGATGCTTCTCACCCGCAAACTCGGCGACATGGGCAAGAGGATTCATTCGGGGCGCAGTCGTAATGACCAGGTTCTCGTAGACCTCAAACTCTTTACCCGTCACGAACTGAAGGACATTGCCGACGAGGTAAAGAGCCTCTTCGACGAACTCATCGCGAAGAGCAACCAGTACAAGGACGTGCTGATGCCTGGCTACACGCACCTGCAGATAGCCATGCCTTCGAGTTTCGGCCTCTGGTTCGGCGCCTATGCCGAGAGCCTCTGTGACGACATGCTCTTCCTGCAGGCTGCCTACAAGATGACCAACCGCAACCCGCTGGGCTCTGCTGCCGGCTATGGCTCATCATTTCCACTGAACCGCACGATGACCACCGAACTGCTCGGCTTCGACTCGATGGACTACAACGTGGTCTATGCCCAGATGGGGCGCGGCAAGATGGAGCGCAACGTAGGTTTTGCTATCGCCACTATCGCCGGCACACTGGCGAAACTGGCGTTCGATGCCTGTCTGTTCAACTCGCAGAACTTCTCGTTTGTCAAGTTGCCCAAGGAGTGTACTACAGGCTCCAGCATCATGCCGCACAAGAAGAACCCCGATGTGTTCGAACTCATCCGTGCCAAGTCGAATAAACTGCAGTCCTTGCCTCAGCAGGTGACGCTCATCATGAACAATCTGCCGTGTGGCTACTTCCGCGACCTGCAGATCATCAAGGAAGTGTTCCTGCCCGCCTTCGGCGAGTTGAAGGACTGCCTGCAGATGTGCGCGTACATTATTAATAAAATAGAGGTGAACGAGCATATCCTCGACAACCCGATGTACGACCCGATGTTCTCTGTCGAGGAGGTGAATCGTCTCGCTGCCAGCGGCATGCCCTTCCGCGATGCCTACAAGAAGGTGGGACTCGACATCGAGGCCGGTGTCTTCAAGGCCGACAAGAATATCCACCACACCCACGAAGGCTCCATCGGCAACCTCTGTAACGACCAGATACAGGCTCTGATGCAGCAGACGATCGACGGTTTCCACTTCGAGCGGATGACTGAGGCTGAAAAAAGACTGTTAAGTGAAGAATGAAGAGTGAAGAATTTCTTGCCACCCGATTGAAAGGAGCATCACGCATGTTCTCCTTTCGCCGACTGCTGCCCATTGCCATAGCGGTAGTAAATTCTTCACTCCTCACTCTTCACTCTTCACTCCTGACATCCTGCAATGCAGAGGACTTGGTCAGCCGCCGCAACAAATGCAGTTTCACATTCAGTTACAACGACCACTCGACAAGCCTTCTGTTTGCTGCAGCCAGGAATCCGGGTACCTACGTCTACGTGACTACCAGCGGCGATGCCCGCACCAGTTACCGGCATGTCTACGTGACCAGTAATGACGGCAAGACCCCCACGGAAGACAATATCATCACCACCGACAAAGAGAACCATCTGCTCTATTCCCTTGGTGCCAGCAACAGCATCGGGCTCTTCATCGGACTGACCAATTTCAACGGTCTGTGGGCCTATGATCGTGCCTGCCCCAACTGCACGTCACTCACGGCGATGGATTTCACCGGTAACCGCCAACAGGTGAAGTGCCCGCGCTGCCAGCGTGTCTACGAACTCGAGACAGGGAGCATTTCAAATGGTGATCCAGGAGAATCGCTGATGCGCTATTTCTGCGAGTTCAACGGCCTGGCAATTCACGCTTGGAATTAATATATCATAAATAATTGATAAAATATTTGGTCGTTTAGGGATTTTGACGTACCTTTGCACGGAATTAAGGCTGCCGTGATGGTGGAATTGGTAGACACGAGGGACTTAAAATCCCTTGACCAGAAATGGTTGTGCGGGTTCGAGTCCCGCTCGCGGCACAAACACCCCCCTAGGTTAGGGGGTAGGGGGTCTGAACAGGCGCAGACCTAAGTATAACAAATTAAAAGGAGTCTGGTATCGCTTGTTCAGACCCCTAATCCCCCTGACTTAGGGGACTTTCGATTATGCAGAAAAAACATCTTCTTCTTTTATCCGCTACAGTCGTGCTATTCTCATCCTGCTCAAAGTTGGGACCGCTGTCGGCCGATAATTTCAATGTTGCGCCTAATCCCCTGGAGACGCAGGCTGGTTCGGTGCCCGCCACCATCAATGGACACTTCCCCGAGAAGTATATGAAACGGAAAGCCATTGTGACCGTCATCCCCGAACTTCGCTATTCCAATGGAACCGTGGTGCAGGGTAACACCGCAACATTCCAGGGTGAGAAGGTTGCCGGCAACGAGCAGACCATCTCCTACCGTCTGGGTGGCAACTACACGATGAAGACCAACTTTGCCTATGCCGACGACAATAAGGCCGACATGTATCTGACCTTCCAGGCATTCATCGGCTCGAAGAAGGTGCAAGTGCCCGAAGTAAAGGTGGCAGAAGGCATCATCGCTACTTCTGAACTATATAAGAAGACACTGGGTACTGCCCAGGCTGCTATTGCACCTGATGCCTATCAGCGCATCAGCAAGCAGAAGCAGGAGGCCAACATCAAGTTCCTCATCCAGCAGGCTACCCTGCGCAAGAGTGAGTTGGCCAACAATTCCGTACAGGAGTTCGTCAAGATGCTGCAGCGCATCAATAACGACCGTCAGGGCCTGAACCTCGAAAACGTGGAGGTCTCTGCATACGCATCGCCCGATGGCGGCTTCAATATCAATGACCGCCTGGCTGCTGAGCGCCAGAAGAACTCTGAGCAGTACGTCAACCAGGAACTGAAGCGCATCCAGATGCAGGCCAACGTCGACGCCAAGTACACCGCCCAGGACTGGGAGGGATTCCAGGAACTGGTGAAGGCCAGCGATATACAGGACAAAGAGGTCATCCTGCGCGTCCTCTCCATGTATAAGGATCCTGAGGAGCGTGAGCAGCAGATCAAGAACATCTCCTCTGCCTTCCGCGAACTGGCCGATGGCATCCTGCCTCAGTTGCGCCGTGCCCGCCTGACCATCAACTATGAGACAGTGGGACGCAGCGACGACCAGATTCTCGCACAGATCAATTCTGATGCCTCGAAACTGAGCGTTGAGGAACTGCTCTATGGAGCAGCCCTGAAGGACGACCTGAACTCAAAGGAGGACATCTACAAACTTGCTACGGAGATCTATCCTAACGACGCACGCGCTTACAACAACCTGGCCACTATCCAGTATGCACGCGGCAACTACGCTGCCGCCCAGCAGTTCATCCAGAAAGCCCAAAGCATCACACCCAGTCTGCCGGAGGCACAGGCCAATCTCGGTATGCTGGCCCTCAAGGCCGGCGACATCAAGACGGCTGAACAGTATATCGCCAACGCAACAGGCGCCAACGGACTGTCGGAAGTGCTCGGCAACCTGCATCTGGCACAGGGCAACTTCGCACAGGCTGAGCAGGACTTCTCTGAGATCTACAGCAACAGCGCAGCCCTCGCACAGATCATGAACAAGGAATATGCATCGGCAGCCGTCACCCTGAAATATGTGAAGAACCCTAATGGCCTCACAGAGTATCTGAAGGCAATCCTCTTCACACGTATGGGCAATCTGGATGATGCCAGACAGGCTCTCAACAGTGCTCTTGCCAAGGATCCCTCGCTCTCAAGGTATGCAGCCAATGATCTTGAACTGAAGAAACTGAACAGATAACTGGAAAAGTAAAAAGATAAATAAGGTAAAAAAGTAAAAAGGTAAGAAGCAATGAGACAGACGACAGGGAGTTTTTTTCGCCTGTATAGGAAGGCATTACCTTTTTACCTTTTTACCTTTTTACCTTTACTTCTGTCCTGTGGAGTCGAAGACGGCCAGTTCAAGATGGAAGGAGAGTTCAAGAGTTTTAACCAAGGCGAACTCTACGTCTATACAGCCAGCGGCTCCAGGCACCAACTCGACACCATCCAGGTGATGAACGGGCGCTTCAGCCATCTGGTGGAATTGGAAAAGCCCACCACCTTCGTCATCGTGTTCCCCAACTTCTCCGAACTGCCTGTCTTTGCAGAGCCAGGGAAGACGGTGAAGATAGAGGGTGATGCCTCTCACCTGAAAGAGATGGAGGTGAGCGGCTCTGACGACAACAAGCAGATGACGGCTTTCCGCATGCAGACCAACCAGCAGACACCCCCTGAGGTCAAGACTTCTGCCGCAGCCTTCATCAAGGAGAATCCTCAGTCGCCCATCAGCAGGTATATCCTCAACAAATACTTCATCCAGACCCTCACCCCCGATTATGACAAGGCACTCGAACTGGTGAATCTGATAGGCAAGGACATGCCCAACAATGCCGAACTCAACAAACTGAAGAAACAACTGCAAGGGCTTAGGCACTATCGGGACAACGGCACGCTGCCTAAGTTTACTGCTACCGATATGAATGGCAAGACCGTCTCCAGCACCGAACTTCAGGCAAAGGTGAACATCATCACCACCTGGGCGTCCTGGAATTACGACAGCCAGAACATGCTCCGCCGCCTCAAGCGACTGACAACGGAGCACGAAGGTCAGTTGCGGGTCATCAGCATCTGTCTGGATGCCAATGTCAAGGACTGCCGCCGCAATCTGGAGCGCGATGACATCCCGTGGAGCAACATTTGTGACGGGCGGATGTGGGACACACCCCTGCTCACACAATTGGGCCTTTATTTCGTGCCTGACAATATCATCACCGACAGCCGGGGCAAGATACTGGCACACTCCGTCAATACAAACGAAATAGACAGGAAGATAAATGAACTCTTGAAATAACACGACGATAACGACGATAAATCCATAATACTATGTTAGTAAAGACATTCAGTGCAGCCGTCATGGGGCTGGAGGCCACCACCATTACCATCGAAGTGAATATGACGCGAGGCGTGATGTTCCATCTGTCAGGACTGGCGGATACTGCCGTCAAGGAGAGTTACGACCGCATCAGGGCAGCCATAGAGAACAACGGCTTCAAGGCGCCCACGGCTGAAATCACCATCAATCTCAGTCCCGCCGACATCCGGAAAGAGGGCACTGGCTACGACCTGCCCCTGGCCATCGGTATCCTCGCCGCCCATAACAAGATAGCCGCTGACCTGCTCAGTGAGACGATGCTGATCGGCGAACTGGGACTCGACGGACAACTCAAGCCTGTCAGCGGAGCCCTGCCCGTGGCCATCCGTGCCAGGAAGGAGAAGTTCAAGCGGCTCATCGTACCAAAGGAGAACGAGCGCGAAGCAGCCGTCGTCAACAATCTTGAGGTCTATGGCATGGACAGCCTGGCCGATGTCGTCGGTTTCCTGAATGGTGCTGAGCATTTCGAACCCACCGTCGTCGATACCCGCAAGGAGTTCTACGAACAGCAATATGCCTTCGACCTCGACTTTGCCGACGTGCGAGGTCAGGAGAGCGTGAAACGCGCCTTGGAGGTGGCTGCCGCCGGTGGCCACAACCTCATCATGATCGGCCCGCCAGGGTCGGGGAAGTCGATGATGGCCAAGCGCCTGCCAGGCATCCTCCCGCCGCTGTCGCTGGCTGAGAGCCTGGAGACCACACAGGTGCATTCCGTGGCAGGCAAACTCGCCAGCGGCACGTCGCTCATCTCGCAGCGCCCCTTCCGCAGTCCCCATCACACGGTGTCGCAAGTGGCGATGACAGGCGGCGGCAACCGGGCTCTCCCCGGCGAGGTGTCGATGGCTCACAACGGTGTCCTTTTCCTCGATGAACTCCCGGAGTTCAACAAGTCTACCCTTGAGGTGCTCCGTCAGCCGCTCGAAGACCGCAAGATCACCATCAGCCGTGCCAAATACACGGTGGAGTACCCCTGTTCCTTCATGTTTGTCGCCTCGATGAACCCCTGTCCCTGCGGTTACTACGGCGACCCCACGCACCACTGCGTCTGCACGCCGGGCCAGATCAGCCGCTATCTGTCGAAGATTAGCGGTCCGCTGCTCGACCGCATCGACATCCACTGCGAGATACAGGCCGTTCCCTTCGCCCAACTGTCGCAGATGAAGCCCGGCGAGCCCTCGGCGGTCATCCGCGAGCGCGTGATAAAAGCCCGCAACATCCAGACCGAGCGCTTCAAGACGTTCAAGGGTGTTCATTCTAACTCACAGATGACCGAGCGCATGCTCCATGAGTTTGCCGAGCCCGATGCCGCCAGCCTCGACATGCTCCGCATGGCCATGGAGCGATTAAAACTAAGTGCCCGCGCCTACAGCCGCATCCTGAAGGTGGCCCGCACCATCGCCGACCTCGCCGGAAGCGAGAAGGTTGAGTCCGTACACATCGCCGAGGCCATCGGCTATCGCAATCTCGACCGTGGCGACTGGGCAGAGCGAGGGATATAATGTAGTACAGATTTCTTCCATAACTGAGGGGACTAAAGGGGCGGGAATGCCTACGGAATCCAAACACCCACATAATATCTCGTAGAACCCGTAAATCCATTCACAATGACGCTATAGTCATGAAGTCTATTATCACAGAAGCAGTCATGTCACTGGGGGGATAGGCACGCAGCGACATACGTGCCGCAAATTTCTTTCTATTTTTTTCTTGATTCAAAAAAAATAAACTATCTTTGCACTCAGAATCAGCGGTTTTTACGACGATGGCGAAACTTGAACTAAAAGTGGAAATGGACGAGGTGAGGCGCGCCAGAGCGTTTGCACTCTCCACGGCTGATGATGCCGGACTTAGCGAGCGTCAGGCGCTGAATCTGCACCTGGTCGTCGAAGAGGCTGTGGCTAATATCGTGAACTACAGCGGAGCCACCATGATGGAACTCTGCGCCTGGCAGGAGGATGGCCGCCTCTATGTATCCTTCACCGACGACGGCATCCCCTTCGACCCGACCCTGCATCCTGAGCCCGACCTGACGCTGCCCATAGGGATGCGCGCCATCGGCGGTCTTGGCATACACTACATCCGCAAGATGAGTGACGGCATGGACTATCGCCGTCAGGACGGGAAGAACATCCTGACCGTATGGAAAAAGGTAAAAAGGTAACGTAACTAATATATTTAGATATGGAGATTAGAATAACAGAAAAGAACGATCGCTTTGTAGCATTGCTCTGTGGCGAACTGGACAATATCGCCAGTATCAAAGCAAAGAAAGACTTGGCTCCACTGACCGAGCAGACAGACCACGATGTAGAAATCGACTGTAGCGGACTGGAGTATATCTCGTCGAGCGGGCTTCGCCTCTTTATCGGCATATACAAGCATCAGCACGACATCGGCCGGCGGTGTATCATGACCCATGTCAGCGACAAGTTGAATGATGTGTTTGAGACAGGCGGTTTTTTTATGCTTTTCGAACAAGAGGGCGAATGAAAAGTGATGAAGAATGAAGAATTGAGACAGTTACAGGCGGAAAACGAGCAGTTACGGGCCGAGAATGCCGAACTGAGGAAGCAACTCGACTATACGAGGGAGCAGTTCGTGCGCCTGATGTCGCGCAATCTGGACCTCTCTGACCGTATCGAGGGCAATCTGGAGTTCCGTCGGCGCGTCGATGTGGCCCGCGAACTCATCGACATGAATATGGAGCGAATGCAGAATGCCGACCTCCGCGACGACGGGCAGTTGATGGCCATCGTCGAGACGAAAGTGGAGGGAGAGCGCCTTCATCTCGACCCGGATTTCGACGCTGCCGCTCTTGCCAAGTTGATAGGCGTCAGCAGGGAGCGCCTTGAGAAACTTTTCCGCAACAAGTCGATGTACCGCACTCCCGAGGCTTATATCGACAACCTCCGTTTGCTGGCGGCTATGCGCCTGCTTCGTGAAAAGCCGAATTACAACATCGCCTCCATCTCCGAGGACTCCGGCTTCAAGCACGTGCGCACCATGCAGCGCAAACTGGTCGATGCCCTGGGACTCACGCCTGCCGAATACAGGGCTCTCTACACGCGAGACTTATAGCCAGAGAAGTCAACTGCAACATCGTTTTGCGACAGTTATGGCAAGGTTTGCCGTAACTGTCGCAAATCTTGTATATGCACCGCAACGGAAAAAGTGAAAAGGTAAGAAGGTGAAAAGGCGAAAAGGTGAAAATGCGTAACTTTGCACTCAGAAAACAAAAAGAAGCGTATATGAAGGCAATGAAGAATCTGGCAAAGTTGATGCTCATGAGCATCCTTACCGCAGCAACAACCGTAAGTTTCACCGCTTGCACAAGCGACGACGATTTGATGACGAATGAAAATGGGGCAGCCGACATGGGCCCCACCCGTCAGGTGGTGCAGCCTGAGAGAACCGTCCTCGTATATATGGCTGGCAAGAACGACCTGACGAAGAATCAGAATAATGTAGATTTCCTGGAGGCCGACCTGAAGGAGATCAAGGAGGGCTCGAAGAAACTGAGCGACAGGGACTGCATATTGGTGTTTGTACGCCGCTACCAGGACGATAACAACCTGGAGACTCCCTGGCTCGCACGCATCTGGAGAGGAGAGGTGACCGACTCTGTTTCCGTAACCGACATGGGTATCTCGACGAGCGACGCACGTGCCTGCGACCCTGAGGTGATGGAGCGGGTGATGAGTTATGCCTACACCAAATATGCCGCCACACGCGACTACGGACTGGTGCTCTGGGGGCACGGCTCGGGCTGGATGGTGGAGAGTGCCATGCCAAGAAGGCGCGCCTACGGGCTGGACAACGGCAACTATATCGGCGGCTCCGGCAAATGGATGAACATGCCGACGCTGAACAGCATCCTGCAGAAGATGCCTCACATGAGGTTCATCCTATGCGACTGCTGCCACATGATGAGTTTAGAAGCCCTCTATGAACTGCGTAACGTGACCGACTACATGATAGGATCGCCGGCCGAGATTCCCGGACAAGGAGCGCCTTATGACGCCATTCTGCCCGCTTTGTTTGAAAAAGATTCATTCTGCGGCTCCATCATCGAGCGTTACCACGCCTCCGTCAATGGCGAACTGCCCCTGTCGGCGGTGAAGATGAGCGAGATGGACAATGTGGCGCAGGCCACGGCTCAGGCCCTACAGAGTGTGAAGGCCAATCTCGGCGGCGGCTATGCCGACATGAGTGGCATCATCCACTACGGCTATGTGGACAGCGGCTTGCTCCGCAAAGAGGTGCACAACTTCTTCTACGATGCAGGCGACTTCATGAGCCGTTATGCCTCGGCAGCCGATTACCAGATGTGGAATGAGGCCCTCTCGAAGGCCGTTGTCATGAAGCGTATCGGTTACAAGTGGGATACCCTCAGGCTCTGGGACAAATTCTATAACGACTTTGAGATGACGGAAGAGAAGTTTCACGGAGTGTCGATGTTCGTGCCTCAGGATCCGGGCACAGGCCACTACGCCAGGTTCAACGAAGACATCAAGGAGATGGAGTGGTATCAAGTCGTCAGTCTGTAGCATTAAAATAAGATTTTAAATATTTTTATATCAAATGGCTCATTTATTCAAGTAGAAAATCGTAACTTTGCACACAACATAGAACTATAAGAATCGATTCTACTATGGCAATAAAGATATTGAGTGTCGACAACGAGACATCTATTGAGTTGCTGATGAAACAGTACTTCAGGCGTAAGATCAGGGCTGGTGAATATGAATTCTTCTTCGCCCGCAATGGTTTGGAAGCTCTTACTGTCATGGCCGACAACCCTGACATTGAGATTGTGCTCTGCGACATCAACATGCCTGTGATGGACGGTCTGACGTTTCTGGCTAAGGTGAATGAGATGCGCAATCCCGCTATACGGGTCATCATGGTGAGTGCCTACGGCGAAATGAAGAACATTCGCGAGGCCATGAACAAAGGTGCCTTCGACTTCGCCACGAAACCTATCGATATGGACGACCTGAGCCGGACGATCGAGAAGGCCATCGAACAGATTCACTACGTGCATGAGAGCCAGGAGGAGCATACCGAACTGGTATCGCTGAAGGAAGACCTGACCTCGGCCAGCGAGATACAGCAGTACTTCCTGCCAAGGGTGTTCCCGCCCTTCCCCGAAATCAGCGACAGACTTGACATCTATGCCTCGATGGAGGCGGCCAAGGATGTCGGTGGCGACTTCTATGACTTCTTCCGTGTCGACGACGATCACATCGCCTTGGTGATAGCCGACGTTTGCGGCAAAGGCATCCCCGCCGCCCTGTTCATGGCTGCCAGCCAGATGATTATCCACTCAAAAGGCACGCAGCGCACCAGTGCGGCAGAATGCCTGACGGAGGCCAACAGCCTGCTGGCCACCTACTCTGTGGACGATATGTTCGTGACCGTGTTCTATGCCATCTATAACACCTCTACAGGCCGTCTCACCTATTGCAATGCCGGCCACAATCCGCCCCGCGTGCTGCGAGCCGACGGCACGGTAGAGCCGATACCCAAGCAAGGCAATCTCTTCATGGGCGCCCTCGCCGGGGCTGTCTATAAGGAGGGCTCCCTGCAACTGGACTGCGGCGATGCGCTGGTGATGTATACCGACGGGGTGACCGAGGCCAAGAATCCTGAGCGCGAAGAGTTTGGCACAGAGCGGCTCGACGCCATGCTCTCACGGCTGCCGGGCAAGAGCAGCCTGCAGATCATCGAGGAGGTGAAGACCGGCGTCAACGGTTTCGTGGCCGGTGCCGAACAGCACGACGATATCACGATGCTGGTGCTGAAACGGAAGTGAATAGTGAGGAGTGAATAGTGAGAAGATAAAAAGCGGTATCGCCATCGGATGCATGGGTGCCCTACTGACAGGATCAGTGGTGGCAGGGCTCTATGTACGGCATGGCGACAGCGAGCGCATCAGGCAGCTGGAATCACAACTCAGCACGCTGCGCAAGCAGGAGCAGCAGTCGGTCGTAGACCGCAGGGTGAGCAAGCAGATGGAAGAGTTAGCCTACGGTCAGCAGGCTCTCTCGGAGGAGCGTAGCCGCGAGGCTATCCGCCAGTCGGAGATTGCCCAAAGGATGACCCTGCGCTCAGAGGCCGAACGGCAGAACGCCTTGCGGGCGCAGGCTGCCGCTGAGGCTTCGGCCGAGGAGGCACGGGCATCCTACCAGTTGGCAGAGCATCAGCGCCAGGTGGCTGAGCATGCCCGTCAGGTGGCAGATACGCTGAATTATATCTCATTAGGGCGCACCCTCGGCTCACAGTCGTATGCCATCTATCGCAGTGGCGACACGGAGTTAGGCACGATGCTGGCATACGCCGCCTATCTCTATACCAGCGACGTCGGCGGCAATCTCTACACTTCATCGGTTTATCAGGCCCTCACACAGGCTGCCGGGAGCAAGCGCAGTTGGAGCATCCACAATGGCAGGATTACAGGTGTCGACATCTCTAAGCAGGATGGCTGTCTGCTGACAGTGAGCACCTGTGGCGAACTGCTGCATCACAGGCTGGAGGGAAGCCGGATGAAGACCAAGCGCCTTTTCGATGACCGTAACTACTGCTTCCGTGACGTTTTCTCTGCAAGAACCGGAAAGAGTTATGCCGTCAGCCATACGGGTCATCTGGTGGTGGTCGACGGTAGTCAGACACGGGTGGTCTTCCTTGAAAACATACTCCGTCCCTTCAGTCTGCAACCCATGCCCGAAGAGCGCCTGCTGCTTATCATCGGCGAGAACAGCATAGGCATGTACGACATAGCCACCGACAAAGTGATTGGCACGCGTCCTCTCGACTTCACAGTTGTCAGTACAGGCCAGCATCACGACAGACCCGTGCTGTTCGACCATCGCGGGCGGATGCACTCGGTGGGCAGTCTCAACCATATCCGCAGCGAGAAGGTTCCCGTTTCAGGCCAGGTCACAGCCTTTGTCAGTGGCTCTTCCCAGATGGTGTACGGCATGGCCGATGGCAGCATTTGGCTTTCCTATTCTAATGGAAAGGTGCGCAAACTCGCCGGCCATCTGTCGAAAGTGACCCGGCTGAAAATGATTGACAACCGCCTCTACTCCTCCAGTTACGACGGCAAAGTGCTTTTCTGGATGACCAGCGACCTGCAGATCCGGCCCATCACGCTGTTCCAGGCCGACAACTGGCTCACCGATTTCACCTTTACTAATGATAAGGACTACATCTGGACAGGCGACAACAAAGGTAATGTCTCAGCACATCTGATATCGCTGCCTGTCATTGCCGAGCACATCCGTCAGAGGGTTAAGCGCAACTTCACCCAGGAGGAGTGGGACTTCTATGTAGGAAAAGGAATTCCGTATAGGAAATTGAGAATTGATAATTGAGAATTGATAATTATTTGCTACCGCTATGGAGTATCATATTATTAAGAGAATCAGCAGGCGTGCGGCACTGACAGTGCTGCTGCTCTTCAGTGCGGTAGTAAATTCTCAACTCTCAATTCTCAATTCTCAATTCCTTCGCGCCCAGGGCCTGCCGTTGATACGCAACTATACGGCAGAGGAATATGGAGGGCACAACCGCAACTTCGATATTGAGATAGGCAGTGACGGCACTGTCTATGTGGCCAACTTCCACGGACTGCTCTATTATGACCGTGCGCAATGGCGGATGCTCTATACGCCGGGCATCAATCGTGTGACCGTGGTCTATCGGGCCAGCGACGGCCGGATATGGGTAGGCAGTTACAATTTCCTGGGTCGGCTGGAGAAAACAGCCAATGGCAACCTGACCATCCGGCAAGTAGGCCGTCGAGGACAGTTCAAGGGTGAGGTGGTGGAAATTTTCGAGAAGGAGGGTAGGCTGATGTTTGTGGCCGGCGACAACAACATTTACGAGATAGGACCGAACGACCGGGTGACCCTGAAAGAAAAGGCTGCCACCGACTTCCATGCGGGGGTGGAATCGGAAATCATCTCCGTCGAAGCCCTGCTCAGAGGAGACCGTCAAGTTGTTCTGGAGGACATCACCCAGACAGAAGAGTTGGACGGCGGGCTGCTGGTGAAGGTAAGAAAAGACCACGGGCTGCTGGTTACCGACAAGGAGGGACGCACGCTCTACACCATCACCGAAGAGAATGGCCTCTGTTCCGATCAGGTGGCATACGTGGCCTACGACGGTCACGGCATCCTCTGGGGAGCCACGGCACATGGCATCTTCGCCATCGAACTACCTTCGGTCTACACCTACATGCTACCCAAGGACGGTCTGGCGGGTGAGGTGCGGGCCATCACCTCCTTTGACGGGAAGATATACGTAGGCTGCACCAGTGGCCTCTATACCGTGGTGTCGAGGCATGCGAAGCGCGTGGCAGGCATCAATAATATCTGCTGGGCTTTATGTGAGGACCGTCAGGGACTGCTGGCCGCTACTTCCAGCGGCATCTTTCGAATTGCACACGGCGGTGCCGTCAGCCGTCTGACATCCAACTCCACGGCAGCCTTGCTGGTGGATGGCAATCGTATCTATGCCGGAGAACCCGACGGAGTCTATCTCTACCAGTCGGGAACCGTCAGCAAAGTGGCTGACCTGCCGCTGGTGACCGAAATCCGGAAGAGTGGGGGACGGCTGTGGATGAAGAATGTGCATGGAGAGACGAGTGGCGTGGCACTTGCCCAGACAGCGGAGCCCGTCGACAGTTTGCCGAAGCATCTGCTCTTCCCCCTCGGCGGCATGGAGATCAAGGCTCAGTATCGCGAGGGCGACAGGTTCTGGCTCGGCAGTGACGACATTCTTGTCGTCGTGGATACCTCACAGAAAGACCTCGATACGCTTACGACCGGTCGCCGTGTGCGCTTCCGCTCCGTCGTCGTGGGCACCGACAGCGTGCTCTGGGGAGGCTTCGGGGAAATGCCACGGTCGCTGCCCAGACTGCGGAGCGATGAGCGCCGGCTGCGTTTCCTCTATGCCGTCGACTATACGCCCCTTACCGGCAAGACCATGTATCGCTACCGCATCCGCTCGGCTTTGCCGCTTTTCTCTGAAAAGAATGATGGCCGGTGGAGCGACTGGAGCGAGAGCCAGGTCGTGGAGTTCCTCAATCATCCCTACGGTCGATACACCCTGTCCGTACAGGCCCGTCTGGCCAATGGCTCCCTGACGGAGGTGGCCTCTGTCGGCTTCAGCATTGCCTATCCGCTGCTGATGCGATGGTACATGGTCATCGTCTATTTCTTCCTGATGGCTCTGCTGGTCTATGTCATCATGCGTTATCGCCTGAAGAAACTGCAACGCGACAAAATCAAACTGGAGCAGATCGTGGAGGAGCGTACCGCCGACCTGCGCCATGCCCAGCAGGAACTGATACGGCAGGAGAAGATGGCCTCGATAGGACAACTGACCGAAGGCCTTATCGACCGCATCCTGAACCCGATGAACTATATCATCAACTTCTCCAAGATGTCGATAGACCTGCTGAAGGATCTCAAGACCGATATAGAGAACAACAAGGAAGTCATCCGTGAAGACGACTATTCAGACGCCGAGGATGTGCTCGACATGCTGACAGAGAATCTGCAGAACGTGGATCAGCACGGTCAGAACACCACCCGCACGCTCAAGGCGATGGAGGAGATGCTGAAAGACCGTACCGGCGGCTATGTAGACATGGACTTGCTGCCCGTGCTGCAACAAAGCGAGCAGACAGTCAACACCCATTATGCCAAAGAGAAAGAGCAATATGGTATACAGACCGTCTTCAACTTGCCTTTTGAAAGTATGCCCATATACGGTAATCCCGACCTGCTCGGCAGGACCGTCATGGGGCTGCTCGACAATGCCGTCTATGCTGTGGTGAAAAAGGCACAGAAGAATCAGGAGGACAGGTCGCTGGATTCTGCCAGGCATCATGGGCCAGTCCCCCAAACACGCCTCTCCGCCACCAAGGCAGAAGGACGATACATCCTGAAGATCCGCGACAACGGCATTGGCATCGAGGAGACGATTTTCGACAAGGTCTTCGACCCGTTCTTCACCACCAAGACCACCGAGGAGGCTGCGGGCGTAGGGCTCTACCTGAGCCGCGAGATTATCCAAAACCACGGCGGCGACATTAGCGTGGAGTCCGTCTGGGACGAATACACAGAATTTACCATCACATTACCCGCCAGAGCATGAACCCACGGGGACAGTCCCCGTGAGTTCGCTGTTGCAACTGTTATGGCAAGCATCTACGCCATATATCTGGGCTCTATGGCAGAATATAGTCGGGCGAGTCCTCATCGTCGTTCTTATACTTGCCAAGCCAGTACAGTTCAGGGTCGCGCCCCCGCTGAAACTCGCGTGGGTCAGGGGACGGTTCTCTGACCCACTTTATCGTTTCTTCCCTTTCTCGAAGATGTCGGCATGGGTGCCCGTACGGTAAAGGGAAATGATTCGGATTTCGGTATCCTTCTCATATAGCAACAGCCAGTTGGGATTGATGTGGCATTCCCAATAGCCCTTGTAGTCGCCATGCAGCAGATGGTTCTGGTATTTCTCGGGCAGAGGTTCACCGTTTTCAAGCATGCCTACAACGGTATAAAGGTCGCTCAACAGCAGACCTCTGCGCATGGCCAGTTTCAAGTCCTTGCGGAATGGGCCGGTCGGTTTCACAGTGAACTTTGCCATAGTCTCAGAGCGATTCACACCAAGCCTTGAATTCGTCCATCGACTTCATCTCGTACACTGGTTCCTTGCCGCTGCGTACGTCCTCGATGGCCTTCATCGTCTTGTCGTTCAGGTACTCGCCGGTCTCGGGGTCGTAGAGGTGGGCCTTGGCCTTTGGCTGAGCCTTCTCCTCCTTCACTTCATAAGTCCAGCCCATCTCTGCTATCAATTTCTTGAAGAAACTGACTTTGCGGTCGGGGATGTTGATAGTAATTGCCGTCATGATGCTGTTCGTCTTTTTGGATTACGGCTACAAAGGTAATCAAAAATCTGCAAACCGCTCGCAGTTCTGGCCATTTTTTTCGTCTCCGGCTATGGAATGAGCCTTCAGAGCCTGATACTCGGCATCGGTTATCGGCAGCACGGAGCCGTGACGCGGGGTGAAGCGGCCCGTCATCGGTGTCTCGCGCACCAGTTCGAAACGTGATCAGCGGAACCGACCCCTGATCACCTCTTTCCTTACTGCAAACTCAGCATGACAGTATATGACGGTATAGAAATTAATCGCAGTGCATTAACCATGCAAAGCGGCTGGACCATTTGTCCAAGTGGGTCAGAGAACCGTCCCCTGACCCACCGACGAAAACTCTTAACCTGGGTAAAGACTTTTGCCCTCGGCGGCCGATTTCCGGTCCATGCCGAGGGCTTTTTTGTGTTGTCTTTTGTAACTTCGCATGCGTGAAGGCACTCTGTCCGGTGCCTCTCATGCAGAATTATATGATTAAATCGGTAAAAATGACTAAAAAAAGCATCCTCCGTGACCAATTTTCATGGAAAGTTCGTACCTTTGCACTTGAAATCGTTTTAAACATCATCAGTCATGACAACCGTTGAACTCAGAACCTCCATTGTGGCAGAACTCGATCAGATGAGCGTCGAGATGCTGGAGAGCGTGCAGCACTACGTGCGACGCCTGCGCCGTCACGCCCGTCCCACCAGACGAGCTTCTGCAACAAAGGCCGAAGCCAAAGCAGAGACGAAAGAATTCACCCCGAGAGTGATGCGCTTCAAGCGTGGCAACCCTTGGTATGCCACCGACGAGGAAGTGGATCGCCTGCGTTACGAATTCCTAACTGAGAAATTCAAATGAAGCGCGTATTCGTTGATGCAAACATCGTCGTAGATCTGCTCTGCGAACGCTATCCGTGGTTCCCAAAAGTGATGAGCATCTTCAACATGGGCGACTGCGGACAGATAGAACTCTACTGCTCGTCGCTCTCGCTTGGTACTGCCAGCTATCTGATGGAGGCACGCAAGATGAACCCGCAGGACATCTTCGAAGGCATTGACCTGCTCTGCCAGATGTGTACGCCTACCGTGGTAGATGCTTCTGTGGTAAGGGAGGCGCTCGACTCCGATTTTACCGATTTCGAGGATGCCTTGCAGCATTTCTCTGCCAAGACCGTTGATGCCGACTGTATCGTGACGCGCAACAAGAAGGACTTCGGTACCTCCGAGATTCCCGTCTATGAGTTAGACGAATTCATGACTCTCATGGATAACGATGAATGACCGATAACCAATGCCGCGACATCACGTTCGACGGCAAAGATTAGGACCCATATTAACAAAAACTCTTAACCTGGGTAAAGACTTTTGCCCTCGGCGGCCGATTTCCGGTCCATGCCGAGGGCTTTTTTGTGTTGTCTTTTGTAACTTCGCATGCGTGAAGGCACTCTGTCCGGTGCCTCTCATGCAGAATTATATGATTAAATCGGTAAAAATGACTAAAAAAAGCATCTTCCGTGAACAATTTTCATGGAAAGTTAGTATCTTTGCAGACGTCTTTTCACAAAGACACCACTTTATATTGCTCAATTATCCGGTCGAACTGCTACCTCGTAAGGGATTAAATGAGCAAACCTATACATCGTTGAAGTTGCGCACTAAGCGCAGACTTCACCATAGATGTATAGGGGCTGTAGCAGGCCTGACCGGATATATGGGACGGGGCCTGCGCTTTCTTTATGCCCATACCGATAGTGCTCCCCCTGCCAGACTTTGATGAGAGAATTATAAAGCAACCATAATACAAGACAGGCACCTGGGGTATAGCAGCCGTCATACCCAAGTACCTGTCCCTGCGACTAACAAACTTTGCATCCGATATATAAATTTTGTACTCGCGCGCGTAT
>CAMVJQ010000047.1 GCA_947167845.1 uncultured Prevotella sp.
TCCAGGCAACCGGTACGTCCGCAACCGCAGAGTCTGCCTTCCTCACCGCGTACCATTGTCACATGGCCCAGTTCGCCTGCAAAGCCGTCGTGGCCGTAAAGCAATTGTCCGTTTACCACGATACCAGACCCCACACCTGTTCCCAAGGTTATCACGATGAAATTCTTCATACCACGGGCCACGCCATAAACCATCTCACCGATGGCAGCGGCATTGGCGTCATTGGTCAGCGCGACGGGGATGTTGTTCAGACGCTCACTGAACATCTTTGCCAAGGGCACGATGCCGTCATGCGCCCAGGGAAGGTTCGGGGCGAATTCAATTGTACCTTTATAATAGTTGCCGTTAGGGGCACCGATGCCCATCGACTTGATCTTCTCGATACCGCCCACCTGATCGATGATTACTTGCAGGGCCTCTACACAGGCATCCACATAGTCTTCCACCTTTTCAAAGCCCCCAGTCTTGATGGCTGTCGTAGCCTTGATTTCACCACGGGCATCGACGATGCCGAATACAGAGTTGGTTCCTCCCAGGTCTAAGCCAATCACGTATGGCTTCATTCCGTTTTGTTCGTTCATTTTGCTTTATAGTTTTATGTTTATAATCATTTTGTGTGCAAAGTTACAAAAATATTTGGAATCCCTTCACCCTTTTCACATTTTTTTTGTACCTTTGTCGCCGATATGCCGATACATATACCTATTAATATATTAGATTTCATCTTCAAGGGGATGATGATCGGGGTGATTGCCAGTGCTCCGATGGGGCCTGTCGGCATCCTCTGTGTCCAGCGCACGCTCAACAAAGGGCGCTGGTACGGATTGGCCACAGGCATCGGGGCTGCAGCGAGTGATATCATCTATGCTGCCATCGCGGGCTTCGGTATGTCGTTCGTGATGGACCTTATCAATAATGACCAGAACAGATTCTATCTCCAGATAGGCGGTAGCATCATGCTCCTCTGCTTCGGCCTTTTCACTTATAAGAGCGACCCGACGAAGAAGATGCACCAGTCGGGGCAGCAGAAAGGCTCTTTGTGGTACAACTCTTGGACGGCTTTCCTCGTCACATTCTCCAACCCGCTGATTATTTTCCTCTTCCTGGCTATGTATGCACAGTTTGCCTTTGTGCTGCCCAACCATCCGTTTGAGATGCTCGTGGGCTTTGCCAGTATCGTCGGCGGGGCACTCATCTGGTGGTGGGGGCTGACGTGGCTCATCGACCAGATACGCACGAAGTTCGATACCAATGGCATCAAACTCATTAATAAGGTCATAGGCGTGGCAGTGATTCTCGGTAGTATCATCATGTTGCTGGGAACGACCACTAATCTCGTGCGCTTCTTCTGATCAATCGAAATGAATAATTGTAAATCTCTAAATCGTAAATAGAATAAAGTGTTTATAGCGCAGGAGTTAAGAAAGAAGAATATTGCTGAATATCTGCTGTATATGTGGCAGATAGAGGATACCATCAGGGCGTTCGACTGTTCCCTCACTCGTATCAAGAGGGAGTATGTGGAGCGCTTCGACTATGATGACGAACAAAAGGAAGAGGAGGTCGACTGGTTCGGCAACCTCATCCGCATGATGAACCAGGAGGGTTGTCGCGAGAAAGGACATCTGCAGATTAACAAGGTCACCTTGCAGACGCTCATCGAACTCCATGACCAGTTGCTCGCCTCGCCCAAGTTCCCGTTCTATAACGCGGCGTATTACAAGGTGCTGCCCTTCATCGTGGAACTGCGTAACCGAGGGGCCAACAAGGAGGAGAATGAGATAGAGACCTGTTTCAATTCCCTCTATGGCGTGATGCTCCTCCGGCTGCAGAAGAAGGACATATCCCCTGATACCGCCCATGCCGTCAAGGAAATCACCACCTTCGTCGGTATGCTGAGCGATTATTATCACAAAGACAAGACTGACGGTCTTGACTTTTAAATAATACCTAATATTTAATTTTATTTAAGAATGAACATTCTGCTTACCGGCTGTAACGGCCAATTGGGAAACGAGATGCAACTGCTGGAGAAGGTTAATCCCCAGCACACCTATTTTAATACGGATGTACAAGAACTGGACATCACCGACCAGGAGGCCATCACCCGCTTCGTCGACGAAAACGAGATCGACGGCATCGTCAACTGCGCTGCCTACACTGCCGTGGACAAGGCGGAGGCGAATGAGGCACTCTGCACCCTCCTGAATGCGGAAGCCCCGGCCTATCTCGCTCATGCCATAGGACAACGGGGCGGATGGATGATACAGATATCCACCGACTATGTGTTTGACGGCACTCAGCACATGCCATACGTCGAGGATGATGACACGTGTCCCAACAGCGTCTATGGGCGCACCAAACTGGTGGGCGAACTGAATGTGCAGAAGTTCTGTGAGCAGTCGATGATCATCCGCACGGCCTGGCTCTACTCCACCTTCGGTAATAACTTCGTGAAGACGATGATCCGACTGGGAAAGGAGAAGCCGGAACTGGGTGTCATCTTCGACCAGATAGGTACCCCGACCTACGCCCGCGACCTCGCAGTGGCCATCTTCACGGCCATCAATCAGGGTATCGTACCGGGTGTCTATCACTTCTCCAATGAGGGGGTCATCTCGTGGTATGACTTCACCAAGGCCATCCATCGCCTGGCTGGTATCACTACGTGTAAGGTCCGTCCCCTCCATACGGCAGAGTATCCCACACCTGCTGCCCGTCCGCACTACAGTGTCCTCGACAAGACCCGCATCAAGACGGTCTATGGTATCGACATACCCTACTGGGAGGAAAGCCTCGCTGAGTGTATTGCCAAACTTTAGTATTTGGCACGACTACACGGCTTTGATAAACCGTGTAGTCCGTGCCTAAAAAAAGAATTATGAATCAGGAAATAGAAAGAAGACGAACATTTGCGATTATATCGCACCCGGATGCGGGTAAGACGACACTGACGGAGAAATTCCTCCTCTTCGGTGGACAGATACAGGTGGCTGGTGCCGTCAAGAACAATAAGATCAAGAAGACTGCCACCAGCGACTGGATGGACATCGAGAAACAACGTGGTATCTCCGTGTCCACCTCTGTGATGGAGTTCGACTACACACCCGACGGAAAAGGCATAGAGTATAAGGTCAACATCCTCGACACCCCAGGCCACCAGGACTTTGCCGAGGACACCTTCCGCACCCTGACAGCCGTGGATTCAGCCATCATCGTGGTAGACGGGGCCAAGGGCGTGGAGACACAGACGCGTAAACTGATGACGGTCTGTCGTATGCGTAAGACACCTGTCATCATCTTCATCAACAAGATGGACCGCGAGGGACGTGACCCTTTTGACCTGCTCGATGAACTGGAACAGGAACTGGAGATCGGCGTGCGCCCTTTGAGTTGGCCTATCAACCAAGGGGCTAAGTTCAAGGGCGTCTATAACATATATGAGCAGAAACTCGACCTCTTCACGCCCGATAAACAGCGCGTGACAGAGAAGGTGGAGGTGGATATCGACAGTGAGGATCTGGATAAGAGGGTGGGCGAGCAGGATGCAGCCAAACTGCGTGAGGACCTCGAACTGGTGGATGGCGTCTATCCAGCCTTTGATGTCGAGACCTATCGCGCTGCAGAAGTGGCGCCGGTGTTCTTCGGCTCCGCCCTCAACAACTTCGGCGTTCAGGAACTGCTCAACTGCTTTGTGGAGATAGCACCCTCCCCGCGTCCTACTAAGGCTGAGGAGCGCGATGTGCAACCGGAGGAGAAGAAGTTCACGGGATTCATCTTCAAGATTACCGCGAATATCGACCCCAATCACCGCTCCTGCATCGCTTTCTGTAAGGTGTGCAGCGGACAGTTTCGCCGTAACCAGCCTTATCTCCACGTGCGACAGGGGAAGACGATGCGCTTCACCTCGCCCACGCAGTTCATGGCACAGCGTAAGTCCACCATCGAGGAGGCTTGGCCGGGGGATATCGTTGGCCTGCCAGATACGGGTGGTATATTTAAAATAGGTGATACGCTCACGGAGGGGGAACAACTGCATTTCCGCGGCTTGCCCTCTTTCTCCCCCGAACTCTTCAAGTATATTGAGAACGATGACCCGATGAAGTCCAAACAACTCCAGAAAGGAATCGACCAACTCATGGACGAGGGCGTAGCCCAGTTGTTTGTCAATCAGTTCAACAACCGAAAAATCATCGGCACAGTCGGCCAACTCCAGTTCGAGGTCATCCAGTATCGTCTGGAGAACGAATACAACGCCAAATGCCGCTGGGAGCCCGTCCACCTCTACAAGGCTTGCTGGATTGAGAGTGATGACGACGCGGAACTGGAGAACTTCAAGAAACGTAAGTACCAATATATGGCGAAGGACAAGGAGGGGCGTGATGTGTTCCTGGCCGACTCCGGCTATGTCCTCTCCATGGCTCAGGAGGACTTCAAGCACATCAAGTTCCATTTTACGAGTGAGTTCTAAGAGATTAAACATTAAGAATTAAAACATAAAGATGATGAAAAAATTAATGATGATTGCCGCCATGATGGTGGCTACAATGACAGCCAGCGCCCAGTTTGAGCCTGGTACTTTCTCGCTCCAACCCAAGTTAGGTGGAACAGGATCCATGTTGAGTAATATGCCTGCAATCGACACCCGGGGTATAGGTGGAGTCAACCTGACATCGGACAAGACGGCTACGGGTGGTTTCATCATCGGTGGCGAGGCTGAATACCAGTTTACTAAAGTTTTCAGTCTTGCTGCTGGCGTGAACTATGCCCAGCAGGGTAGTGGCTGGAAGGACAAGTCGTTCAATGTCAATGGTGTCAATGCTGAACTGAAGGATGCCAAGATTGAACTGGGCTATGTCAATGTGCCCATCGTGGCCAACGCCTATCTCTTCAAGGGCTTTGCCCTGAAGGCCGGTGTGCAGTTCGGATTCCTTACCAGTGCCAAGCTCAAGTTCTCTATGAAGGCTGAGCAAGGGAGCGTCAACCAGACGGTCAATTATGACCAGAGTTTTAAGGATGGGTGCGAAAAGATGGACATTGCTATTCCCGTAGGTGTCAGTTACCAGTTTAAGGTGCCCATCGTTATCGATGCCCGTTACAATATCGGTCTGAAGAACGTCAGTAAGGAAAACGGTGAGAATTTCAAGAATCAGGTCTTCCAGATTACTGTCGGCTATAAGTTTGCTCTCTAAATGACACGCGAACAGGACATCAAGAATGCCTTGGAGACGATGCGGCGGGGTGGGGTGATCCTCTACCCGACGGACACCGTGTGGGGCATCGGCTGTGATGCCACCAATGCAGAGGCAGTGAAGCGGGTGTATGAGATCAAGCAGCGCGACGACTCGAAAGCGCTGATATGCCTGGTGGACAGTGATGCCCGCATGCAGCGCTATTTCCGGCAAGTGCCCGATGTGGCATGGCAACTCATCGACAGTCTGCAGGGGGGCGATGCCAAGCCCACCACCCTTATCCTCGATGGTGCTGTCAATCTGGCGCCCAATCTCATAGCAGAGGATGGCAGCGTGGGCATGCGCATCACCAACGAGCCATTCTCTAAGGAATTGTGCTATCGGTTCCAGAAGGCCATCGTTTCTACCTCTGCCAATATCAGTGGTGAACCGGCTGCCCAGAACTACGGTGACATCGATCCCCGTATCATCGAGGCCGTCGACTATGTCTGCTGGTCCCGTCGGCAGGAGCATAAGCCCCACACACCCTCCAGCATCATCAAACTGAAAGAGAATGGCGAAGTAACTATCATCAGAAAATAATGTTAGGCTTTGTTGACACGGTTTAAGAGAATTAAAGACACGGTAGGCTGCGCATTGGAATAAGCCGCGCTTCTTGAAAAGAGCCGTGTAATCCGTGCCTGAATAAATATATGGAATCAAGAGAGAGACTGTCTGTTATCCAGCGCCTGCACGAATGGCGCGTGGCTCATGTGAGCGACAGGATGTTCATCCTCATCCTCTCACTCCTTGTGGGCTTCTTCGCCGCAGTCGCTGCCTTCAGTCTCCACTGGATTATCAACCAGATAGTGATGCTCCTCACCAGTTCCTTCGAGAAGACCACTGCCAACTGGCTCTACCTCGTCTATCCCGTCGTGGGCATCTATCTCACCTCCCTCTTCGTCCGTTACATTGTCAAGGACAACATCTCCCACGGTATTACCCGCATCCTCTATGCCATCTCCTCCAACAAGTCGCGTCTGAAGTCGCACAATTGCTGGTCGTCGGTCATCGCCTCGGCCATCACCATCGGCTTTGGCGGTTCTGTGGGAGCAGAGGCTCCGATTGTGCTGACGGGATCCGCCATCGGCTCCAACCTGGGACAGTTGTTCCACCTCGACCGTAAGACGCTGATGACCCTCGTGGGCTGTGGGGCTGCCGGTGCCATCGCTGGTATCTTCAAGGCCCCGATAGCAGGACTGGTGTTCACCCTCGAGGTGCTGATGATTGACATGACGATGTCGGCCCTCCTACCCATCCTCGTCTCATGCGTGACGGCCACTTGCTTCACCTATATGTTCAGTGGCGATGCGTCTCTGTTCTCCTTCCATCTCGACAGTGAATGGTCGATAGAACGCACGCCTGCCTGTCTGCTGCTGGGGGTCTCTTGCGGACTCGTTTCCCTCTATTTCATACGTATGATGGGAGCCTGCGAGAGTGTCTTTGCCCGCTATACCAGTCCCCATGTCCGGCTGGCCATCGGAGGCTCCATCCTGAGTCTGCTCATCTTCCTCTTCCCCGCCCTCTATGGCGAGGGATACAGTAGCATCAACCTTCTGCTCAACGGACGGACGGAGGCTGACTGGAACCAGATCCTCAACAACTCCCTTTTCTCCGGGCAGGGTGGCCTGTTGCTCGGTTACATAGCCTTGGTGCTCTTCACAAAGGTGATAGCCACCTCAGCCACCAATGGCGGCGGCGGTTGTGGCGGTACTTTTGCACCAAGCCTCTTCGTAGGCTGCTTCACGGGCTTTCTCTTCTCCCGTCTGTGGAACATTCATCAGATAGGGGTGTATATCCCCGAGAAGAATTTCGCCCTCATGGGCATGGCTGGGGTGATGTCGGGGGTGATGCATGCCCCCCTGACGGGCATGTTCCTCATCGCAGAACTGACGGGCGGTTACAGTCTGCTCGTCCCCCTGATGATTGTCTCCGTCTGCTCCTACCTGACCATCATCATCTTCGAACCGCATAGCATCTATGGGGCACGCCTGGCTAAGCAGGGTAAGTTGCTCACCCATCATACCGACCATGCGGTGCTGACGCTGATGAATCTCGATTCTGTCATCGAACGCGACTACCTCAGTGTGACGCCTGAGATGAAACTGGGGCAGATCGTCCATAAGATAAGTCGTAGCCACACCTCAGTGCTCCCAGTCCTCGATGCGGCCGGCAACCTCCTGGGAGAGGTGGAGATTATGAAGATACGTAACGTGATGTTCCGAACCGAACTTTATCAACATTTCATGGCCAGTCAGTTGATGGTCGAGCCGAAGGCCACACTGACCGAGTCGACGCCCATGGCTGAGGTGATGCGCACCTTCGACCAGACGCGTGCCGACTGGCTTCCTGTCCTCGACAGTGAGTCGCATCTGAAGGGCTACCTCTCCCGTCAGCGCGTCTACACAATGTACCGTAAGATGGTGGCCGATATGTCGGAGGATTAGCCACATATTTTAAATATTAGGCACGGATTGACACGGCTTTAATAAATTAAAGACACGGCTTGCTGCGCATGGGAAAAAGCAGCGTCTCTTGAAAAGAGCCGTGTTAATCCGTGCCAAGTAAAAGAAAAATGTATGAAGAAAGAAGATTTGAAAATTGTGTTTATGGGCACCCCTGAGTTTGCGGTGGAGACCCTCAAGACATTGGTGGACAACCAATACAACGTCGTGGCAGTGGTGACACAGCCCGACAGACCTGTGGGGCGTCATCAGAACGAGGTACAACCCTCCGAGGTGAAGAAATTCGCACTCGCCCACAACCTTCCGGTGCTTCAGCCGGAGAAGATGAAGGATCCCGCCTTCATCGAGACATTGCGCAGTTATGAGGCCAACCTCCAGGTAGTGGTAGCCTTCCGCATGCTTCCCGAGGTGGTGTGGGACATGCCCAAGTACGGCACGTTCAACGTACATGCCGCCCTGTTGCCCCAGTACCGTGGTGCAGCCCCCATCAACTGGGCCGTCATCAACGGTGAGACACAGACTGGTGTCACCACCTTCTTCCTCGACAAGGATATTGATACAGGCCGTATCATCCTCCAAAAACCTTTCGAGATCCCTGACACCGCCGATGTCGAGTACGTCTATGACGGACTGATGCACCTGGGGGCCGAGATCTGCCTGGAGACCCTGGAGAAAATTGTGGCGGCTGACGGACTGCCGGAGAGCATGCCTCAGGCAGAACTGGAGGGACGCTTCAAACAACTCTACGGGGCACCAAAACTCAACAAACAGGTCTGCGAAATCAATTGGAACCGCCCTTGTAAGCGCATCTATGACTTCATCCGGGGCCTCAGTCCATATCCTGGCGCCTGGACCACCCTTCTTGGACCCAACGGCAAGGAGGTCGTACTCAAGATCTTCAAGACAGCCAAGACTGACCGCAATGTGGGCATGCGCCCTGGTACGATTGTGGTCTATAAGGGGCTGCTCTATATCACTACTGCCGACTGCATGCTGCGTATCGACGAACTCCAGTTGGCAGGTAAGAACCGTATGAATGCGCGCGATTTTCTCAACGGAAATAAAAATATTGAGAATTATATAATAAAATAGCGACAACTGCGTTTCTAAGGTATAACAGTATTAAAAAGTTTTGCCTATGAAGCATTTTACACCCGAAGACGTGTTGTCAAACATTAGTGGGACATTTCAACCCAGGGCCTTGACCCTCGAGATCATCCGTCAGATAGCCTATGCTTATCCAGTCAACAACTCCCAGTCGATGGCCCTGAATTAAGATTATGGTAAAGGTATCTCCTTCATTACTCGCCGCCGACTTCCTGCATCTCGACCGCGACATTGCAATGATCAACCGCAGTGAGGCCGACTGGCTTCATCTCGACGTGATGGACGGCTCGTTCGTTCCCAATATCTCCTTTGGCTTCCCTGTCCTTGAGGCGGTGGCCAAGGTGTGTCAGAAACCCCTTGATGTGCATTATATGATAGAGCGCCCGGAACGTTATATCAAGCAGACGGCCAAGTTGGGCGCCATGATGATGAACGTGCACTACGAGGCCAGCGTCCATCTCCATCGCACGGTACAGGAGATTCACGATGCCGGTATGAAGGCGGGGGTCACGCTTAATCCCTCCACGCCGGTGTCGATGCTTGAGGATATCCTTGCCGATGTCGACATGGTGCTGCTGATGAGTGTCAATCCGGGCTTTGGGGGACAGAAGTTCATTGAGAACACGATAGAGAAGGTGAAGCGCCTTCGTCGGATGATTGCCGAGAAAGGATGCCAGACGCTCATTGAGGTGGATGGTGGTGTACAGGGGGAGACCGCCCCGCGCCTGGTGGCTGCCGGTGTCGATGTCCTGGTCAGTGGCAGTTATGTCTTCAATAGCCCTACTCCCGAACAGGTCATCCACGACCTCCGCAATCTATAATTTTTTAGCCACAGATTTCACGGATTAATTTTCAGGCACGGATTAACACGGCCGTGTTAATCCGTGCCTATATTAGGGTCAGATTCATCCCGTGCTCCTTCGACAGTTTCCGGAGGTTGATGAGCGCATAGCGCATGCGCCCCAGCGATGTGTTGATGCTCACACCCGTGGCCTGCGCAATCTCCTTGAACGACATCTCCTCGAAGTAGCGCATCCACACCACCTCGCGCTGCGTGTCTGGCAGTGCGTTCATCAGTCGCTTCACGTCCTCCAGCACCTGCTCGTTCACCATGCTGTGCTCACGGTCGCTCTCCAGGACCGAGGCACTCTTCAGGTTCTGCAAGTCCTGCGTCTTCGGCGTCTCGATGATATGCAGGTTCTTCTGTTCACGATAGTGGTCGATCACCACGTTGTGGGCGATGCGCGTCACCCAGTAGACGAACTTGCCATTGTCCTTGTACTGTCCGTTGCGCAGTTTCATAATCACCTTGACAAAGGTTTCTTGGAATAGGTCATTAGCCAGTTCCTCATCCTTCACCATACAGATGATGTAGGTGAAGAGTTTGTTTTGTATACGGGTGAGCAGTTCGTCGAAAGCCCTGTTATTACCATCTGCATACAATAATGCCAACTGTTCGTCGGACATTTCTTTCAATGTACTCATACTTCTGTTTTTTAGTTCTGAAGTATAGTTGTTTCGATAGGCAATAATAGTTTTAATTGTTAATAATCTGGTGCAAAAGTATATGTTTTTCACTAAACTGCCAAATTTTTCAAGTAAAATCTGAGAAAATCTGTGAAAAATGGTGCTTTCTGCGGCTTTTTTTATAACTTTGCAGAAAATTTGCAATGAGATGATTAAACTTTTTGTCCCTGGGCGTCTCTGCCTCTTTGGAGAACATACCGACTGGGCCGGGCATTATCGCACGATGAATGCGGATATCGCTCCCGGTGCAGCCATCGTGACGGGTATAGAACAGGGTATCTATGCCGAAGTGGAGAAATCAAGCATCTTCGAACTCTATAGTTCTGCCCCTGAGATAGAGGATGTCTGGCAGGACTTCTCCTGCCGGATGGACGAGGGCGAACTGAAGCGCATAGCCAAGAGTGGCTCCTTCTTCTGCTACTGTGCAGGTGTCGCCTCCTATATGTTGGAGTGGTACAAGGTGGGGGGCGTGCGCATCCGTATCACCAGTATGACGCTCCCCATGAAGAGCGGACTCTCCAGTTCTGCAGCCATCTGCGTACTTGTCGCGCGCGCGTTCAATTTGTTATATAACCTCAACCTCAACACGCTGGGTGAGATGAACATTGCCTATCTGGGCGAACTCCGCACCAGCAGTCGTTGCGGCCGTCTTGACCAGGCTTGTGCCTTCGGTGTCAAGCCCAACCTGATGACCTTCGACGGCGATGAGATAGAGGTGCGCTCCCTCAATGTGAAGAGGCACCTCTACTGGGTTTTTGCCGACCTCTGTGCCGAGAAGGACACCATCCGCATCCTCTCCGACCTCAACAAGGCCTACCCCTTCCCCAATAATGAGGCAGAACGGGCCGAGCATGCGGCTTTGGGAGCGAAAAATCTTGAAATCGTCGACCGTGCCATCCGTTATATGGCGGAGGGTAGGGCAGAGGAGTTGGGGGCCTTGATGACCGAGGCGGAGGCGATGTTCGACGCCATGGTGGCCCCGATGTCGCCGGCTCTGTGGTCTCCTAAACTCCATGAGGTATTGAAGGACCCGAAGATAAAGCCCCTCGTATGGGGCGGCAAGGGCGTGGGCTCACATGGCGACGGCTCAGTGCAGTTCCTCGCCCGTAGTGAGGCCGATCAGCAGACGTTGGTCGACTATCTCAATGCGCAGGGACTGAAGGCCTATACCCTCACGCTCAAGCCGGTCCATACCGTCCGTCGCGCCATCATCCCGGTGGCAGGCTTCGGCACGCGTCTCTACCCGGCCACAAGGGCCTTGAAGAAGGACTTCTTCCCCATTCCCTGCCCGGACGGCATGGTGCGCCCGGTCATCCTCATCCTGCTTGAGGAACTGGTGAAGAGTGGCATCGAGGAGATATGTCTCGTGCTTGGCTCTGAGGAGGAGCGCCAGCAGTATGCCGATTATTTCGAGCGTCCCCTGTCGGAAGAGCACCTGCGCAAACTCAGCCCTGAAGCCCAGGAGATGGAGTCGCGCATCCTCAATATCGGCAAGCGGCTCCGCTATGTCTATCAGCAGGAGAAGCGCGGCTTCGGACATGCGGTCTACCAGGCTGCCCATTTCGCGGGCAACGAGCCGGTCATGCTCCTGCTCGGCGATACCCTCTATCGCAGCGACTCCAACAAGCCATGCGCCCTGCAGATGGTCGAGGAGTATGAGCGTTTCAACACGCTGATGGTCAGCATCCATCCGGTGCCCCTGTCTGATGTCAGCCACTATGGCATCCTCCATGGCGTGTGGGAGGACAAGGAGCGCACCGTCCTCAATGTCTCCACGATGTACGAGAAGCCCAAGGCCAGTTATGCCGAAGAGTTCCTGGGTGTGCGAAACGCCAGTGGCGAGAAAGAATTTTACAGTGTCTTTGGTCAGTATATCCTCACACCAGAGGTGTTCGCACAGTTGCATGAGGACATCATGAAGGCGGATGCTGAGGGTGACCATGCGCGTGAGATAGAACTGACTTCTGCCCTTGAGGCGGTGCGTCAGCGCAGTGGGATGATGGGCGTCAGGCTCAAGGGACGCATGTTCGACATGGGTAATCCACATGCCCTGGTCAAGGCTGTACAGGAATTCAGTCTTCCTTAATATCTGCAAGATGAGCACTAAGGGCAAAAACCTATTTTTTTAGCGAAAAAGTTGCATGTGTCGATAATTGTACGTACCTTTGCAGCGTTCTTGCGCTGAAACAGCCTTCTAAGAGTTAGTGCAGGTCAAGGGCTGTAGAGTCGGGATTGCTCATAATAGTTTTGAAACAAGTTGATAAAATGAAACGATACGCTTTTTTATTCATGATGCTGCTTTCAGTCATTTTGGCCTCTGCTCAGGGTATGACCGACAAGCAGGTGATTCAGTACATTGCCCGAGAGCATAAGGCTGGTAAGTCTCAGGCTCAGATCACGACAGGTCTGGTACAGCGCGGTGTAAACGTTGACCAGATTCGCCGGCTTCGCAACCAGTATAGCAAGCAGTTGAAGGAACGTGGTGTCTCTGTGGCTGACGATGGGACGGTGACGGCCACTAATCGGTCGAAGACCATCCACGAAGGCTATGTGTCCCGGGATTTTAATACTGCCAAGGTTGACACGACTGGCAAGGGCAAAGCAGATGCCGTTGCTGATTTGGAGAATGTGGAAGAGGATGTGCAGGCCGCGAACAGTGTTGATGACGGAACGGGCAAGAAGATTTTCGGTCATGACATTTTCAATAATCGCCGGCTGTCTTTTGAACCGAGCCAGAATATTGCCACGCCTCAGAATTACGTGCTGGGGCCTGGCGATCAGGTCGTCATCGATATCTATGGCGCTTCGCAGCGCACACTTCAGTTGACCATTTCGCCCGACGGTCAGGTGACGGTGCCTGGCTTCGGACCAATCAGCATCAGCGGCCTCACTGTGGCTGCCGCTCATGCTAAGATCCGGTCCAGCCTCGGTTCCCGCTATGCCAGTAGCGACATACAACTGTCGATGGGCCAGACGCGCTCGATCATGGTCAATGTGATGGGAGAGGTCAATGCGCCTGGTACCTATACGCTGTCTGGCTATTCCACGGTCTTCCATGCGCTCTATAGCGCCGGAGGCATCAAGGATTTGGGTACCCTGCGTAATGTGAAGGTCTACCGTCAAGGTAAGTTGGTGACAGTCGTCGATATTTACGAGTATATCCTCAATGGCCGGCTGGCTGGTAATATCCGCCTCCACGACAACGACGTCATTCAGGTCGGCCCTTACGAGTGCCTGGTTGAAATCACGGGAAATGTCAAGCGCACGATGTTCTATGAGATGCGCAAGAACGAGAGCGTGGCCTCACTTATTAAGTATGCTGGAGGCTTTGCGGGCGATGCTTATACCAAGGCAGTCCGACTTGTCCGTCAGAATGGGGAGCGCTTTTCTGTTTACAATGTCAATGAGTTCGACTTTGCCAGTTTTAAGGTGGCCGATGGGGATGTCGTGACCGTCGATGGCATGCTCAACCGCTTTGAGAATATGGTTGAGGTCAAGGGTGCTGTCTTCCGCCCCGCCCAGTATCAGTTAGGGGGTAGCATCCACAGTGTCAGGACGTTGATAGAGGCTGCCGAGGGCGTCACAGAGGATGCTTTCACGGCTCATGCGGTGATGCACCGCCTGAAGGCCGACCGCTCCCTGGAGGTTATTCCTGTGGATGTGCAGGGCATCCTGGATGGGACGGTGGCAGACATACCGCTTAAGAATGAGGATGTGCTGTTTATACCCACACAGGCCGAACTTCTTTCGCAGCGCGTTCTGACGATTACAGGCGAAGTCATGTCGCCGGGTGATTATGAGTATGCCGCCAATACCACCATAGAGGATCTGATCATTCAGGCGGGTGGATTGACGGATGCGGCTTCAACGGCGCATGTCGATGTGTCGCGTCGCATCATTGACCCGAAGTCGACGGCCAAGACGGGAGAGATAGCCAAGTCATTCACTTTTGCCTTGAAGGACGGGCTGGTGGTCGATGGCGACCGTAGTTTTCTGTTGGAGCCTTACGATGTGGTGCATGTGCGCCGCAGCCCCGGCTTCCATACGCCGCGTAACGTGCGTGTCGATGGGGAGGTCAACTTTGAGGGGGCTTACACCCTGCAGAAGAAGAACCAGCGCCTGAGCGACCTGGTCGCTCAGGCCGGTGGTGTCACGTCTGACGCCTACGTCAAGGGGGCTCGCCTGGAGCGCCGCATGACCGATGATGAGCGTGCGCGTATGCAGACGGTGCTTCGCCTGATTCGTACCCAGCAGGAAGATAATGATTCTATCAATGTTCAGCAGTTGGCGTATGAGACAACCTATACCGTGGGTATTCATCTGGACAAGGCGCTGGCAGAGCCGGGAGGGGCTGACGATATCACCCTCCGTGAGGGCGACCGGCTTGTTGTGCCTGAGTACAATGGTACGGTCAAGATCTCCGGAAATGTCATGTACCCGAATACTGTCGCCTATGTGGAGGGTGAGAACTACAAGTATTTTGTCAATCAGGCTGGCGGCTTTGGCAATCGCGCCAAGAAGTCAAAGACGTTCATCATTTATATGAATGGTACGATCGCTCAAGTGGGGCATGGCGCAAAGATTGAGCCGGGCTGTGAGATCGTGGTTCCTACAAAGGCGAAGAGGGCACCGTTCAACTGGGCCACCTTGGGAACGATCACGTCATCATTGGCCTCCCTCGCTACGTTGGCCATCGCTCTGACAAAACTTTAGTCTGACCCCTTTTAATTTTATGGAAAGATGAATGACGGAATAGTAAACAACCCCCAGCCGCGAAAGCCGGCCATTGGCTTTACGACCTTGTTCAACAGTCTGTGGAAATACCGGAAGTTGTATTATAAGGTGTTGGGTGTCACGTCTGTACTGGCCCTGGTCTATGCCTTCTCTTTGCCGAAAGTCTATAAGTGCGAGGTGATGCTGGCGCCAGAATTGTCAACGACCCGCTCCAGCAATTCGCTCACGTCGCTGGCTCGTTCCTTTGGCATGAAACTGGGTAGTAATATGATGGGCGGCAATAGTGAGGCTCTGATGCCTACCCTCTATCCTGACCTGATGAACTCTGTCGATTTCAAGACCAGCCTTTTCGATGTGCAGGTCTGTGCTAAGGACAGTGTGAAGCCCAAGACTTATTATAACTATCTGCTTAACGATCAGAAGCGTCCTTGGTGGAGTGTCGTGATTGGCGGCACTATAGGCGCCGTCCGTGGTTTGTTCGCTTCTGAGGACACCACGGAAGTGTCTGCGGAAAAGAGAAAGGTGAACCCTTTCATGTTGACGAAGAGGCAGACCAGTATCGCCAAGGTGATTGACAGGAAGGTGGTCTGCGACGTCGACCAGAAGACGCTCGTCATAACAATCAACGTGCGTGACCAGGATCCGGTCATCTGTGCCACGGTGGCTGATTCTGTCAAGGAGCGGCTGCAGGAGTTTATCACGGCCTACCGCACCAACAAGGCGCGTGTCGACCTGGAGTATAACAAGAAACTGTGTGCAGAGTCCAAACAGCGCTACGAGAAGGCGCGCCAGCGCTATGTCGAGTTCGCCGACGCCAATCAGGACGTGGTTCTTCAGAGCGTACGTACCAAGGTCAATGACCTCGAGAACGAGATGCAACTTCAGTTCAATGCCTATCAGACATATCTTACGCAGGTGCAGAACTCAGAGGCTCAAGTGCAGCAGGAGACGCCTGCCTTCATGACGCTCCAGAGTGCCACAGTCCCCATCCGGCCTGTTGGCCCCAGCAAGATGAAGTACCTCCTGGCATTCCTCTTCCTGGCTTTCGCCGGCACCACTACTTACGTGTTCTATAAGGAGAATCTCCTCAAGCCTCTGTTAGGCTTGAGTTGACGAAAGAAGCCCGCCTCATCGGCGGGCTTTTATTTTCTCCAGATAGTCCAGACATCTGGCTTTCAGTTTGCTCGTGTCCTTCAGCCGCTCCATCGCTTTCAGAAGTCGTTCTTCTGCCGGGCCGGCATCTTCGTCGAGGATGACGGCTGCCATGTACAGCGGCAGTGCCAGTTCTGCCTCGGTGGCCGGCGTGTAGCCCTTGAATGTCTTCAGCCGCTCCCTGGCTCGCCTGAGTTCAGTGAGCAGCAGGTAGTACTCGTTCTCCTGCTGATATTTGTCCGGTATTTGAAACAGCAGCCGCTCCGCTGTCTCCAGCAGCAGTTTCTTGTCCTTGTCCACATCCTTTGAGGGCCGCTCTCTTACTTCAGAGGTGGCGGGGCGCGTCTGTATCATTTCCGGCTCCAGTTCCACCGCTGCTATCAGCGTCCCGGGTATCTGCACCACCAGATGCTTGTTGCGCTTGCCCTTTATCCGCATGATGATGCCTTCGCATCCGTCATAGATGCCGCCCTTGATGCAGATCTTGTCACCCTCCTGCAGTCTGATCTCCTCAGGCCGGAAGTAGGTGACGTGCTCCTCATGGTGCTCTGTGACCGCGATGAAGTCTTCCATCGCCTTGGTGGGCACCGTCAGATAGGACTCCTTTTTGGTGAAGGTCGACTTCCTGATAAACACGGTGTAGTGGGCATTCTGGATGTAGTCTTTCACTTCGTCCAGTGTCCCCTTGATGAACAGTAGACCGCTGATGGCCGGCACCAGTCGCCTCTGCTTCTGCCCGCGTATTGTCTTCACCTGATAGGCCAAGGGCACGAATGACTCCAGTCCGTGCTGCCTGGCGTCGTCTCTCACCCTCAGTTCCTTCTGGCCGCTCGTACATCCCATAGAGTACCATTTCTGCTCGCTGTGTTCACTGATTTCATTCATATCTAAATGCAAAGTTATCTCTTTTTTCCCGAAATCCCAAATTTTTCCATCTTTTTCTGCCTTTTCTTTGGTTATTCAACCAATAAATTGTACCTTTGCACTCGAAATATGGAACCGGTTCAAGCAGTTTCCCATCATTTCTGTCTGTTAAAGAAAATTAAAGAATCACTAACGGGCTGATTTGCAGTCGTTTGCACTCATCCGTCAGGAAGGGGGGGTGTAGCCTCTTCTTAACAGTAAACTTTTTGTGTCGGATGGCGAGCCTTCAGTGCTGTCGATGAAAGCATCCGATGTCTCGGGACGTCAATGTTTTAAAAATGTTTAAATAATAGGTCATAAATTTGCTCTTTCCGAAATTACTTACTACATTTGCAGCAAGTTAATGTAAGTCTAACTAAAGAAAGACGCAAATGAAAACTTTTAATTCTAATTTCGCAGCCCTCTTGCTGGGCACAGTAGCAACAGTAGTAACCCTCAGCAGTTGTCAAGACACTGAGGAAGTGACAAACCTCGTCAGCGGGGAGACCCCTGACACCTTCACACAGGTCAGTGTGCAAGTCAGCCCCTTCGACATGTCGCAGTCTGACTTCCCTGCCACCAGGGCAGCCGTCGACCCGGCGACATACAGTGATGTTGGCGCCATGACCCTGGCCTTCTATGAAGGGACGACCAAAGTCTTCGAGGCCACGCAATTGAAGGCCGACGCCACGACCTACGACACGTTCGGCTCCTTCAACTGCCGTCTGCCCAAGGGCGACTATACCATGGTCGTCATCGCCCGTGATGTGATGGACGGGGATGTCTTCACCCTCACCAGTCCTACGGAGGCAGGCTATGCCGACCGCGTACGCGAGACCTTCTGTAAGACGCAGAGCGTCACTGTCGGGAGCACTAACATGAGCCTCTCCGTCACGCTCACACGTGTCGTCGCAAGGTTAGGCATCAAGTCTACTGACACAAGACCTGAGGGCATCGGCAAGATACGTATTACCTATGCAGGCGGCAGCCGCCTTTTTAGTCCTACCACAGGACTGGCATTTGATGATGACGGCTTCTCGTCGTCCAATGAACCAAAATCTGCTGTGGGCGAGAAGATAGGAACCGCTAATATGGCCTTCCTTGCCACCGATGAACAGGTGATGGACGTCACCATCGAGATCCTCGGCACAGGAGATGAGATCCTCTTCACACATGTCGTCAAGAATGTTCCCCTTCAGCGCAATCGTACGACATATCTACAGGGTCCTCTCTTCTCCACTTCCCTCGCCGGTGCCTTCACCCTTGAGACAGACTGGCTTCCGACTCATACTGTCGACTTCTGATTAATAATTGAAGTTTCCCCTCCAGATGACCTCCCCCTCCTCCAGAAGAGGTTAGGGGAGGTCACTAATAAAATGATTTATGCGTGTACTAAGGAGATTAAATCCGTTCAAAAAAGTATTAAACTGGTATTTCAGTAAGAATGCCCTGCCATACTGGAGCATCTTCATATTGGATTTCCTCATCTTGATGCTGGCCGGTATACTGACATACTGGATATTCATCTACCGCCGTAAGATAGGCTTCGACCAGTCGATGCTGCTGCAGACGCTGTTCATGTATGCCCTGCCCAGCATCATCGGAGCAAGGATGTTCCACACCTATGCCGGTATCATCCGCTATTCATCGTTCGTCGACCTGACCCGGGTGGCTTATGCCAGTCTGGTGTCTCTGCTCATCGCCTATCCGATGCACTATCTTGTGTATAATACGCCGGGTGAGGTGTTCTATCATCTGCACTTCCGCCATATCATCCTGATGTATCTGATAGGTACGGCCCTGATGTGGGGTGTGCGCGTGCTGGTGAAGACGCTGTATGAGATGACCACCACCGATGCACGGGCCCTGAGGGCACTGGTGTATGGAGCGATGGACGATGGCATCGGACTGGTCAAGAGCATCCGGTCGCAGAATCCGAAGCGCTTTGTCATCAAGGGGCTCATCGCCGATGAGGCCGCCTATAGCCACAATCTGGTGATGGGCGAGAAGGTGTTCAGCACTGCCGACGACCTGCCCAAGATTATAGAGGACTATGAGATAGAGGCCATCCTGATCTCCCCCCAGAAACTCGATGAGTTCCGCAATGCGCAGAACCTGCAGGACCGGATCCTCAAGACGGGCGTGAAGATATTCATGTCCCAGGGTGCCAAGGAAGTCAGTCTCAAGGACGGAAGTCTGACAGAGAGCGCTGGAGCGGAATACCGCCTGAAGGAGGTCAGTGTGGAGGACTTGCTGCCGAGAGACGAGATCCGGGTCGACCTGAAGTCGGTGGAGGAACTGCTCAAGGGCACCAGGGTGCTGATCACTGGTTCTGCCGGTAGCATCGGCTCAGAGATGGTGCGACAGGTGGCCGCCTTCAAGCCGGCAAAGATGATGCTCATCGACCAGGCCGAGACCCCGCAGCACGACATCCGGCTGATGATGGCAAGAGACTTCCCTGACATCGATGCCGAGGTGGTGGTGACGAGCATCAGTCGTCAGCGGCGCATGGAGGAGATCTTCAGCACGTTCAGGCCTGACTACGTGTTCCACGCTGCTGCCTACAAGCATGTGCCGATGATGGAGGACAATCCGTCGGAGGCCGTGCTGAATAACATCTGGGGCACGAAGATTATCGCCGACTACGCCGTGAAGTACGGGGTGAAGAAGTTCGTGATGATCTCTACCGACAAGGCCGTGAACCCGACGAACGTGATGGGCTGCTCGAAGCGTATCTGCGAGATCTACGTCCAGAGCCTCGATCAGGCCATCAAGGAGAAGAAGACGCCGGAATACTTGCGTCTGCTGAGCAACAAGCAGAGCGAAGACCCGGGAAAGCAGACCTACAGGACGCAGTTCGTGACAACGCGCTTCGGCAACGTCCTGGGGTCAAACGGTTCGGTGATACCCCTGTTCAAGGAGCAGATCAGGCGCGGCGGGCCGGTGACGGTCACCGACAAGCGTATCGTGCGCTTCTTCATGCTGATACCTGAGGCCTGCAAACTTGTCCTGGAGGCCGGCACAAAGGGCAACGGCGGCGAGATATTCGTGTTCGACATGGGAAAGCCCGTGAAGATTGCCGACCTTGCCCAGCGCATGATCAACCTCTCGAATGCCAAAAACGTCAAGATCGTATATACCGGCTTGCGTCCGGGAGAGAAACTCTATGAGGAGGTGCTCAACGAACTGGAGGGTACGAAGCCCACGTTCCACGAGAAGATACGCATCGCCGAGGTGCGCGAGTACGACTTCGCCGACATCAGCAGGCAGGTCAACGACCTGGTGGAGATCTCCAAGCGCTATGACGACATGGAGACGGTGAGGAAGATGAAGGAGATCGTGCCCGAATATAAGAGCAACAACTCCAAATACGAGGAACTGGACAAGTAAATCTGAGCGCGATAAGAAAATTCTTGTCTTTTCAGCGTTTTCCCCGCGTCACAGAAGTCAGGGGCTCAAAAACCCTGAGTTAACTCAAACGGTCCATCGAGTTAACTCAAGCGATTCATCGAGTTAACTCAGAGATTCTTGGACGTTAATTCGTCGTACATGAATATCCGGCGAAAGTTCTTGCGTGAAAAATAGATATAAGCCCTTTATGCTCTACCAGAGCGGCTACCTGACCATCAAGGGATATGACCTCGAGTCGGAGACCTACACGCTGGCCATTCCCAACCGGGAGGTGATGATTGGCTATACCGAGGGTCTGTTGCCTGAGTATGCAGGGCTGGAGTCCGGCTATGTGAAGGGCGGCTTTGCCCTGAAGTTCTGGCGGGCGCTGAAGGCTCATGATGCAGACCTGGCGATGCGCGAGATGCAGACGTTCCTGGCTGGAGTGCTATACGTTGAGGACTTCAAGAAAAAGTTGGAGAGTGTGGCGGTAGCCGAGGGTTTCTACGAATACACGATGTACCTTATCTTCACGATGCTCAATTTCTACGTGCACACACAAGTCAAAGTGGCCGGAGGGCGGGCTGACATGGTGGTATGGATGCCTGATACCACGTATGTCTTTGAACTGAAGGTCAACGGCACAGCACAGCAGGCTCTGGCTCAGATCGACCAGAACAGTTATGCCATCCCCTATCAGGCCGAAGGCCGCCGTGTGGTGAAGGTCGGCGTGAAGTTCAATGCCGACACCCGCGTCCCCGAAGACTGGGTCATCGCCGAATAGGCAGTCGAAAAACAGTCCTCTGGTCATCCCCCGGACAGTGACCAGCGTCTAGCGTAGTCACTCAAAAAAAAAGAAAATCGACCTTCGTTGGTCGATCTTACCTTAATGTACTCTGTGAAGGCGGGTCTCCCCGCCTGAGCAGTTAAGCCTCTTCCCTGGAGAGGAAAAGAGGTTCGGGGGTAGGTCGAAGCCCTTTGCTCGGCCTCTGGTCGTTTGCCAGAGTAAGAATGGGGATAGATTGACCACTTATGAAAATAGTGAATGCATCAATATGAACGTAATAAAAACAGCAATTGATGGTGTGGTAATTATAGAACCACGTATTTTCGAAGATGCACGAGGCTATTTCTTCGAATCATTCTCTCAGAGAGAGTTTGATGAGTTGTATTCCCGCTATAGCGGTTAATCCGCGAGGAATTAACCTCGGAAAGGAACAATAAAATTAAGATATGACCCAATTTAAAAACAACGGAAAATTAAAACTCCTGATTATCGTAGGTACGCGACCGGAGATAATCCGTCTGGCGGCGGTGATTAACAAGTGCCGTCAGTACTTTGACTGTCTGCTGGCACATACCGGTCAGAACTATGACTATAACCTCAATGGGGTATTTTTCAAGGATTTGAAGTTAGCAGATCCTGATATCTATATGGAAGCTGTGGGTGATGACCTCGGTTCAACGATGGGTAACATCATCGACAAGTCATATAAGGTGATGGTTGAGACCAAGCCAG
>CAMVJQ010000048.1 GCA_947167845.1 uncultured Prevotella sp.
ATGTCGAAGTTGCGCAGGTAGACGTAGTCGCGGCTGGGGTCGCTGACGATGCGTGAGTAATTGGGCACGACCTTCAGTGAGAGTTGCGGTTTGCGCAGGGCTTCGAAGGCCTCGTATGCCGACTGCCGGCTCTGGTATTCCTGCCGGCTTTGGAAGGCAGTGATGGCACTGTCCTGCGACAGCCGTATCACCCCGTCGAGGGTCAGCGGCGTCTGCCCCCTGCCGCTCAGTGGAAGCATAGTGAGCAATGCCAGACCCGTCAGGAGGCGTAAGTATGATGCTATACTATTCTTCATGTCCTTTTTTTGCATTATGACTTAATCTTTATCACCAGGGAAATATCCCTGGGCCTGGAGTTGCTCGTAGTTGCCGTCGGCAGCCACGCGCCCGTCCTTCAGCACGATGATGCGGTTACACTTTTGGATGGTGCTCAGGCGGTGGGCGATGACGATGCGCGTGCATTTCAGCGTGGCCAGATTCTCGACCACGATGTGCTGGCTGATGTTGTCGAGTGCCGACGTGGCCTCGTCGAGGAAGAGCACCTTGGGCTTCCTGACCAGTGCACGGGCGATGAGGATGCGCTGCCGCTGTCCGCCCGACACGCCGCGGCCGTCGGTGGTGATGGGCGTGTCCATGCCTAAGGGCATATTACGGATGTCGCCGTCGAGGGCGGCCATGCGGGCTGCCTCCCAGGCGTCGTCGTCGGTCAGCAGCGGATTGTTGAAGAGGATGTTGTCGCGGATGGTGCCCTCCACGAGTTGGCCGTCCTGCATGCAGATGCCGATGCAGTACTGGCGCAGGCTGCGCAGGTTGATGCTGCCGAGGTCGTACTGGTCGTAGAATATGGATCCCGTCAGCGGTTTCTCCAGTCCCATCATCAGTCGCATCAGCGTGCTCTTGCCACAGCCCGACGCTCCGACCAGTGCCACGTAGTCGCCGCTGTTGATGGTCAGGTTGAGGCCGTCGAAGAGCAGTGGCATGTCCTCGGCATAGCGGAACTTCAGGCCGCGTATGTCCACCCGGCCCGTGATGTCCTTCACCACATTGCCATCCTCCTTTGCCTCTGTCTTTCCTGTCAGGATGGGGCGGCAGAGTTGTATCTCCGGCAGCATACGCGACACCAGGGCTGTGATGCTCTGGAAATTGGAGACGGCATTGCAGACGATGCCTAGAACGGCGCAATAGGCGATATAGTCGGAGAGCGATAACTGGTAGTGCCAGGCCGCCCACATCGTCACAATCATGGGCAGCAGCCTGAGGCTGTAACTGACCCCGGTCACGTAGAAACTGGCCAGCGGCTGGCGGCTGCTATAGGCCTCCGTGGGGGCGTATGCCTTTGCCCACTGATGGAAAGCGCGGAACTCTGACCCGGTGGTCTTGATCTTCTGGATGCCGGAAAACAAGGCAAACACCATACCTATGAGGTGCGAGCCGCTGGCATTCACACCGAGTTGCACCTTCTTTGTGTAGTGGTACTCCAGTAAAATGGCCACAAACTGCAGCATGATGGTGGCAATGCCGGTGAAGAGCAACTGTCCGCCATAGACGAAGAACTGCGCGAACATGACAACCGAGAACAGGAAGGTAAGGAATGTCGACAGGAAATTGGCCGACAGGCTGGAACTGACGCGCGACAGCGACAGCAGGCGGTTGGAGAGGTCGCCCGGTGTGAACTTCTTGGCAAACGTGACGGGCATTTGCAGCAGGCGCGACATGAGGGCCGTCTGCAGTGCATATTCCACCTTGTCCTTGATGCGCACCACCACCAGGTTACGCGCTATCTGCACCATCGTCATTCCGGCGGCTGCACTGAACAGCAGGGTCGCAATGGGCACGATCTGGCCGGCATTGCCCGAGGGGATGACCTCCGAGAAGATCAACTTGGACACGTATGGGGTAAACATCGTCAGCAGCACAACGCCTAAGCATGCCATCAGCGTGTAGAGCAGGTCATACTTGCAAAGACTGTGCGCAGCATAGCGCAGTACGGACTTGACGGTCAGGTCGTCTTCCGTCAGTGGCCGACAGGCAATCAGGGCCTCCTGCTTCAGCAGGCCGGCATGCCTACTTGCCGCCATCACCTGGTTGGTCTTCGGGTGGGTGAAGGTATAGTCCGTGAAGCCGGGCTGGAGGATGACGGGGGTATTGTCATCGGCCATGAATCCTATCATGTAGCCCGTGCAGCGAGCCCACCAGCCGTCGCTGAGCGTGATGTGGCGGAAGAAGATGTTGTAGCGCTCCAGCAGTGTCTCCACCTCTTCTATGTCCTGCGGTAGTTCCACGGCATTCTGCATCTGCTTCCATAGTTTCCTGTCGATGATGGAGCGCAGGATGGCCTGTGCCTGTCTCATGGCCTTGCGGTCGCCGTCCATGCGCTGCGCCAACTGTTGGAGGAATATATTCGCTTTCATCTGTCAGGCGTATTTTAGGAGGTTGCTGTACAGGCCGTCCGTCTGGCTCAGTTCTTTGTGGTTGCCGTGCTGGGTGATGCGGCCGTGCTCTACCACGTAGATCTGGTCGCACTGGGCAATGGTCTCCAGGCGGTGGGCGATCATGATGAGCGTGATGCCCATGTCGTAGAGATGCTTCATCACCTGTGCCTCCGTCTTGGGGTCGAGTGCCGAGGTGCCCTCGTCCATCAGCACGATGGTGGGCTCCTTGGCCAGGGCGGTGGCTATCTCGATGCGCTGCCGCTGCCCGCCGCTGAAGTTCTTGCCGCGCTCGGCGACAGTGCCCTGATAGGCTCCCGGGCGCTCCATGATCTCCTCGTGTATCTGCGCATCGCTGCAGGCCAAGACCATGGCGAAGTCCTCGATCGACTCGTCCCACATCTTCACGTTGTCGGCTATCGTGCCCTCGAAGAGCGTCACGTCCTGATTGATCACCGAGACGGAGTTGACGAAAGTCATGCGGTCGATGGCCTTGCGGGGCTTGCCGTCGAAGAGCACCTCGCCCTCCCAGGGCTCGTAGAGTCCGGACACGAGGCTCAGCACGGTGCTCTTGCCGCAGCCCGACGGGCCGACCAGGGCGATGCGCTCGCCAGCCTTGATCTTCAGCGAGAAGTTTGCTATGATGGGCGGCAGGCTGCGGTCGTAGCCGAAGGTGACGTTGCGCAGTTCTATCTCGCCCGCCAGTTTGGCCGCATCGGGCAGAACGCCATCCATTCTTGCGTCCCTGTCGGTAGCAAGCGCTTCGCGATTACCCGACGTGCCGTCGCCTGGCCGTAGCCTTTCAGGCAGGCGCAGGTCTGGGCTCTCCTGACCACAGTCGGTCACGTCCTTGATGCGCTGGATGGACGAGTTGAGCGTCATAAAGGTCTGTACGCTGGATATGGTTCGGTTGAGGGGATAGATGGTCTCATTGATCAGTCCCTGAGAGGCCAGCAGCATACCGGGTGTCAACTCGCCCTGCAGGATAAGCCAAGTGCCCAGGCACAGTATGATGCCGTTGGTGAGTTGAAGCACAATCTCCGGCAGGGCGTTGATATAGATAGAGGTGGTGACAGTCGTCACACGCGCATTCATGGCCTGGGCGAAGGCCCTTTCCCACTGCGCAAAGAAGTGACGCTCGCAGCCCAGCGACTTGATGGTCTCCAGATTGCTCATTCCCGTCATCGTGACGTTCTGCAGCCGGGCGTCGGTCACTTCCTGGTTCATGGCGATTTTCTTCTGCATCTTGGTAGTGGAGCGCATCACGTAGACGAGCAGCAGGATGGAGAAGATCTCCAGAAGCCCCAGTTTCCAGTTGAAGAGCATGACGAGATAGCAGCAGATGATCGGCAGGATGAGTATGCATATGATCGGCAGGGCATAGTCCATCAGTTTGGTGGTCTTTGAGATCGTGGCATAGCGGGCCACCAGTTCGCCTGGCGAGAACTGGGTGAACCGTGCCATCGGCAGTTTCAACACTGTCCACAGATAATTGGCCGATGTAGTGATGTTGATCCTGGCCTGACTCTTCCGTCGCAATATACTGAACGCTACCCAGAGCAGGAGTTGAAATACGAACAGCATGACGTAAATTGTCAGCAACGGCGTAAACCACTCCGGGTTCTTCCGGGTAATGATATTGTCGGTGTACACCTGCTGGAACAATGGCGGGAGCAGGCAGAAGACAGAGTCGATGGCAATGAGTATCATGCCGTTGAGGGCAAATATCGTATTGCCCTTCAGGAAATACCTGAGGGCCGATATCATCGGCAGGCCAGCCTTCTTCGCACCCCCGCGCCCCTGCGCCTTCGCACCCCCGCGCCCCTGCGCCTTCGCACCTTCTCCTTTTCCCATCATCATTCAAATCTTAGTTGCAGGTCGCGGAAGCGCGTCCGGGAAGCCTCGAACAGATACTGGAACATACTACGGCGGCGCGTCTCAGTGAGCACGGAGCAGTAGGTGCCGACACCCATGTCCACGTCGTCAGGCTGGCCGAACGACCAGTCGTATTGCGTGGTGTCATTGGGCGAGCGGAGCAGGTCGATGCGCACTTCGTAGACCAGGTTCTGCCCCTCGTCGGTAAGGCGCCGGGCCAGGATGTCGGACTTCAGTTCCTGGCGCACTTTGCTGACCTTGGCAGGATAGCGCACCACCTGGGCTATGCGCCCTCTGACGTAGCCTATCTCGTCGCGCTTCTCGTTGGCAGGCCACACCTGGGCCTCCATGCCTATGCGCAGTTGGCGCTGGGCGTCGTTGTCGGCATAGGCGATAAGTTGCGTCTTCGCACCCTCGCGCCCCTGCGCCCCAGTGCCTTCGCGCCCTGCGCCGTCGTCAACCACACTGATGATGGGATCGAAGGCCTCGAAAGGCTCGTTGTCTGCCTTTGCACTGATGACCAGGCCGCTCACCGTGCTCGTCAGGAAACTGTGGCTGTCGCCTACAGTCACCATGGCGATTGTCTGTCCCGGATGCACGCTGTCGCCGTTTTGCACAAGCATGGAGCGCACGATGCCCTTGTTGGGCAGCGTCATGTCGGTGGTACCCTGTGCAGGAAACACCACGCCCGAATAGTAAGCCTTGTCGCTCACTGTGCCCAGCACGCCCCACACGATAAATGCGGCAAGCAGCAGCCCTATGGCTGCGGCGAGCAGGTAGGCGGGGACGTATGTCACGCGCAGATGGTCGGCTAACTGCTCTGGCGACAGGCATTCGTTATCGTCTTGTTTCATTGTTCCTGTTCTTTTTTTAGACTCGGATATCGTTTTCGGGCACAAAGATAATCAATTTTCTCCAATCTGCCAAGCCTTGGATAGCAAACAGGCACATTTTGCTGATTTTAGAACTCTTTTTGCAGATTTTGAGACATGACTGTTCTTGTACCCAAGTTCCCTGCCATATCTTCCGTAAAAGGGCAGACACTTGGGGATATACCCCAAATATCTGCCCTCCAACTGTTGAACGACGCTATCGCTATAGGCTGGCCTTATAGGCAGCGATGCGCTTGGCTACGTTCGCCTTGATGTTGTTGTAGAAGATGGAGTAGTCGTCCTGATGGTAACTCTGTGGTCTGGCGAACTCTACCATTTCATTGGGTTCTGCCTTGGCGTTCGTGATGACGGTGCCACGGGCAAGATTCACCTGCGCGTCACCCTCGATGTCACGGATTTCAGTCGTATTAGTCTTCTCGTCTGTTATCACGATGGAGCCGAGGTTCATGCTGGCGGGTGCATACGTCTCGTCACGACTCCAGTTCAGCGGGTTGATGCTGATGCCGTTTGGCAGCAACACTGCGCTCGGGGCGTTCGCCTCCACATTTTTGGGACCCTCGGCATGCCAACTGATGATGACTCCTGTGTCGGTTTCGCCAGTGGCGAACTTCATGTGCGGGTTGGCCTCGAGGTCGTCCTTCGTGATGGAGTAGCCGATGGCGTAGGCTGCCACCATGCGCTCATAGCGGTCGGGATGCGTCTTGAAGTAGTCTTTCAGCACAAAACGGAGGATGGCTGAGCCCTGGCTGTGGCCTGCGATGATGAACGGGCGGCCTTCGTGTGGCTCGTACATCATGGGTGACTCCTATCCTTCCAATGGCGCATTCTTCAACTGTTCCAATGCGCGGCATAACTGGTCCGGGCAACTGGTGCCCTTGGTACCACAGCGGATGCCGTCGATCCTCTTGATCACATCGTCAATCTTCTGTCCGAGAACCAGTTGGCTCACACCCTGCAGATTTCCGTTACATCCACCCAGAAAGAACACTTGCTGGATGACATCGTTCTCGTCGGCAGTCACGTCGATCAGTCTCGAGCAGGTGCCGTGCGTCTCGTATTGTACATGTTTTGTTTTCATATCCTTTCTTTTTTTGCCATTTGGCGGCAAAGTTACGAATATTTTCTGGGAAAACCTCAAAACCCATCGATTTTAATGTGTTTTTACGGCGTAGAGAGGGAAAAAGTATCAGGTGCATCAAGTTTTGCAGATTTTGAAACAGGATTTGCAGATTTTGAAACTCGGTAATGCAGGTAATTCGAATAATCTTTGTACCTTTGCAGCCAGATTAGGGAACGCGGGCGCCCTCGCGCGTTCCGCCAAAGCGAAGCGGAAATCTAAACCAATTAATAGAATTATGAAACAGAAAATTTTTGCAATGATGACAGCCGCCCTGCTCCTGATGGGCATGACGGGCTGCACGTCGGTGGACAGTCCTTCGAGCCCCGACCCAAAAGTCCTGGAAGAGAGCCTTGTCGGCTTTTGGTGGGACGAGTTTAAATATGCCGATGTCACAGAGGCTGGTGTGCCCTTCAGCCGTGTGCTGCTGGCCGTGCAGACCAATCCCGACCACACCGGCTATCTTTACCTGGGCGTTTTTGATGCCGATGGAAATGAGCCGCTGGCCGTCTATGGCGGTCCCAGTGACGCTCCCTTCACATGGCGCCTGCTCGATGACGGTAGCATCGAACTTAATGATCTTTCTACAGGTCAGAGCAGAGTGCTGACCCGTAGCGACGATGACAACAGTTATGGCGACAACATGACCAACGTGAAGAGCACGAATGCATCCTACGACAACGGTAGCATGAAGGTGACCAACGGCAGTTATGCCGGTACCCTCACCAAAGCCGATGCCACAAAGGAGGCTGAGATTAAGGAAAAACTCGCCACACTGTCGCCCGACCGTCAGAACTTCGAGGCAAGTCTGTCGAAGATGCTGGCCGATTCGCAGAAGTACATCAAACTCGACCCGACGGTGAGAGGCGTCAACCTGCTGACGGAATTCATCAACCAGTTGAAGATTGACGCGCTGGGGCCGCAACTTGTCAATATCGTCTTCGGCATGCTGAGCAAGCAAAGTCTGGTAAACAGTCTGTCGCTCGAAGGCCCCGAGGCTGAAGAGGCACGCTGGGCTCTGGCCAACTCGAATTTCGCAAACGACGAAGCCAAGGCATACATCCTGCTGAATGCCGCCATCGCACTGAACAACACTGCCCTTGAGTTCACCACCGGCAAAGACATGGCACAGTATGTGACTACTGATGACGGCGCGTTCACGGTCAGTAGCAAGAATGCCACGACGGGGGCCGTGACAAAGGTGAGGATGAAGTTCAACGGAGCCAGCGACGGTGTCGCCATCTTCCTTGCCAAATTCGGCGGCACGCCCGTAGCCATCCAGTTCCCCCACCTGATCGACATGGAACTGCTGCGCTCTGAGTCGGGCAACGACACGGATATCGAGACGGTGATGACGGGACAGGTGATGCTGGAGTCCACCGACGGCAAGAAATACATCTCGCTCAAGCGAGGCGAGTGGCGTGCCACGCTCTTCACCGAAGCCAAGAAGGCCGACCGCTTTGAGGTGCCCGCATGCTCCCTCACCCATCACGCCGACCACACGATAGAGGCTACAGCCGTTCTCGGCATCAACGGCACCAACGTGATGAGCATCAAGGGGCAAACCGATACCAACCCCTATACCGATGAGGAACTGGAAAAACTGAGCGAACTGCGCGACATCGCGCCCATGGGTAAGGGACTCTACACCCTGCTGAAGGCCTTCAACAGCCGTACCGCCAAGGCTGAAGTGACCGTGATGAACGAACTGCAGTTCGACATCGACATCCAGGACGTAGGCAAGTGCATCAAGGCCGTAGGCTATGCCCTGAAATATCGCAAACAGAATGTACCGAAGGAGACCATCGACCCCTGGACGGACATGCTGAACGAGTCGCTCACCTGGAACGTGACGCAGAAGACTACTGGCGTGAAGGCTGAAGGCAAGTTCATCACCAGCCTCTTCGCCGGACACAATCTGCCCACCTTCGCCCTGCGATTCAATGGCGAGAGCAACTTCCAGACCATCCACGAGCGCATGAACACGACCGACCGTCAGAACTTCGAGGCTCTGATGAAGAGTTTCGACGCGCCACTTGTGGCCATCAATGGTCTGCTGAAGGCCATTCAGGACAAGGGCGTGCAACTGAAGGAGATCACCTCTTCTATGATTAAATAAGTAATAGTTAAAAAAGTTGGTACAAATGGGGAGCGCGGGCTATCGCACTTCCCATTTGTATCAATTTTTTTATTGTTACTAAGCGTACGCCTGCTCATGCACGCCTTTGACGGCGCGGCCACTGGGGTCATTGAGGTTCTTGAAGGCGGCATCCCACTCGAGTGCGATGGCCGTTGAACAGGCCACACTGGCCTCAGACGGCACGCTGCGGGCGGCAGAGTCGGAGGGGAAGTGCTCGGCGAAGATGCAGCGGTAGTAATACTCCTCCTTGTTCTTTGGCGGATTGATGGGGAAGCGCTCGGCGGCGTGGGCCATCTGCTCGTCGCTGACGGCCTCGGAGGTAATCTTCTTCAGCGTGTCGATCCAAGAATAGCCGACACCGTCGGAGAACTGTTCTTTCTGCCGCCAGGCGACGGCTTCGGGCAGCAGGTCGGCAAAGGCTTCGCGGACAATCTTCTTCTCAATGGTCGCTCCAGGACACATCTTCGCCTCTGGGTTGGTACGCATGGCGACATCGAGAAACTCCTTGTCGAGGAAAGGCACGCGCCCCTCGACACCCCAGGCCGACAGGCTCTTATTGGCGCGCAGACAGTCGTAGAGATGGAGTTTGCCTAACTTGCGAACCGTCTCTTCGTGGAAATCCTTGGCCGACGGAGCCTTGTGGAAATAGAGATAACCGCCGAATATCTCGTCGGCACCCTCGCCGGAGAGCACCATCTTGATGCCCATCGACTTGATGACGCGGGCCAGCAGATACATCGGCGTGGAGGCACGGACGGTGGTGACATCGTAGGTCTCGATGTAGTAGATGACATCGCGGATGGCGTCGAGACCCTCCTGAATGGTGTAGTTGATCTCATGGTGGACGGTGCCGATATGGTCGGCCACGAGTCGGGCCTTCGCCAGGTCGGGAGCCCCCTTCAGACCCACTGCGAAGGAGTGCAGTCGGGGCCAGTAGGCGCGGGTGCGGCTGTCGTCCTCGATGCGGTGCTCACTGTACTTCTGGGCGATGGCAGAGATGACGCTGGAGTCGAGACCGCCGGAGAGCAGCACGCCGTAGGGTACGTCGGACATGAGTTGGCGGCGGACAGCATCTTCGAGGGCATCGTGGATGCAGGTGACGCTGGCGGGGTTATCCTTCACGGCGGCGTAGTCGAACCATTCGCGGCGGTAATACCGCTGTATGCCGGGCTGGCGGCTCCAATAGTAATGACCGGGCGGGAACGGCTCATAACGCTCGCACTGCCCTTCGAGGGCCTTCAGTTCTGAAGCGGCATAGACCGTCCCGTCGCTGTCATAGCCGATGTAGAGGGGTATGACACCGATGGGGTCGCGCGCTATCAGGAACGCGCCGCTCTCCTCGTCGTAGAGCACAAAGGCGAAGATGCCGCTGAGGTCTTCGAGCATTTTCCCGATCTCCCGCGCCCCCGCGCCTTCGCACCCCCGGCATAACTCCTGATAGAGCGCCAGGATGACCTCGCAGTCGCTGCCCGTCTGGAATTCATAGCGTCCGGCATAGCGGCGCCGGATCTCCTGATGGTTATAGATCTCGCCATTGACGGCCAGCACCTGCTTCCTGTCGGGCGAATAGAGCGGCTGCCCGCCCGACTCGGGGTCGACGATGCTGAGTCGCTCATGGGCGAGGATAGCCGAACCGCCACAGTATATACCACTCCAGTCAGGTCCGCGATGACGAATCTTCTGGCTCATTCTTAATGCCTTCTGGCGCAGAGCCTGTGTCTGCTCCTTCACGTTTAGGATTGCTACTATTCCACACATAATATCTCTTTTTTGGATTCTACATAGTTTATAAAAGCCTCGTTGCAGAGGCGGATGCCGCCAGGCGTAGGGTAGCGGCCTGTAAAGTACCAGTCGCCGGGATGATGAGGACAGGCCTTGTGCAGTCCCTCAATGCTCTGAAACACCAGTTCCACGGGAGCCTCCATGCCGTCGGGCCGGAGCATCTCCACAATCTTACGGCTGATCTCCCCGGTGCTGAAAGGCGCGTAGATGGCACGGACGTGACAGGCTGTCAGCGGCTCCGCCTTGCACTTCTCATACGTCTCTGCGATGAGTCGCTGCATTCCCCGTTCCCTGATGAGCGAGATGGCTGCGCGGAACGCACAGAGTTCCTCTAAGTGTGACATATCGATGCCGTAATAGTCAGGATAGCGGATCTGTGGCGAACTGCTGACCATCACGATCTTCCTGGGGTGCAGACGGTCGAGGATCTTGAAGATGCTCTCCCTGAGCGTGGTGCCGCGCACTATCGAGTCGTCGATGATGACCAGATTGTCCTCGTAGGGGCGCAGCGAGCCGTAGGTGATGTCGTAGACGTGGGCCGCCAGGTCGTTACGCTCCGCACCGTCAGAAATGAAGGTGCGGAGTTTGATGTCCTTCCAGACGACCTTTTCGATGCGGACATCGTGGTCCAACTTGCGGATACCGTCGGTCATGCCATAGAAGGCTACCTCGGCCGTGTTGGGAATATATGAAAAAACAGTGTTGGTTACGTCATTGTCGATAGCGTGCATAATGGCGGGAGTGAGTTGTTCGCCAAGTTGCTTGCGCTCCAGATAGATGTCGCGGTCGGAGCCGCGACTGAAGTAGATGCGTTCGAAACTGCAAGCACTCAACTGCTGAGTAGGCATAATCTGCTCCAGAAGGCTCTTGCCGCTCTTCCGCACGATAAGTGCCTGTCCGGGCAGCAGTTCCTGCACGTCGGTGCAGTCGATGTTGAAGGATGTCTGCAGTACCGGGCGTTCGCTGGCCAAGGCGATAATCTCATCGTCACGATAGTAAAACGCCGGGCGGATGCCCCAGGGGTCGCGTACGGCGAACATCTCGCCAGAGCCGGTCAGGCCGCACATCACGTAGCCGCCGTCGTAATGGCCCATCGTGCTTTTCAGCACATTGGTCATCTCCACGTGGCTGTCGATATAGTCGGTGATGGCCGTACCCTCCAGTCCCTGTGCCTTGGCCTCGGCATAGAGGCGTTCCACCTCGCGGTCCAGGCGGTGGCCCATCAGTTCGAGGGTGATATACGAGTCGCCGTAGATGCGCGGCGACTGTCCCTGCTGTATCAGCAATTGGAAGACCTCGTCGATATTGGTCATATTGAAGTTGCCGCACAGGCAGAGATTCTTCGCCCTCCAGTTGTTGCGGCGCAGGAAGGGATGCACAAAAGTCAGTCCGCTCTTGCCGGTGGTCGAGTAGCGCAGGTGACCCATCAGCAGTTCACCCTTCATCGCCTCAGTGACGCGGGAAAAGATCTCGGTGATGGCATCCTTGCCCTCTGCCTTCTCTCGGAACATATACTCCGTGCCGGGCTTGTTGGTCAGGCTCACCGAGGCAATGCCCGCGCCCTCCTGTCCGCGGTTGTGCTGCTTCTCCATCATCAGGTAGAGTTTGTTGAAGCCCCACGCCCATGTGCCGTACTTCCGCTCGTAGTACTCCAGCGGCTTCAGCAGGCGAATCATCGCCACGCCACACTCATGTTTCAACTCTTCCATATTATCTCAACAACGGTTTAAACGGATTTTACGGATTCTTCTTGGACACACGCCTTGACGAAACTCATAAACAGCGGATGTGGATGGAGCACCGTCGACGAATACTCGGGGTGAAACTGCGTGCCGATGTACCACTGAAGGGTCGGTATCTCGACAATCTCCACCAAGTCGGCAGCGGGGTTGATGCCCACGCAGTGCAAGCCCGCTGCCTCGAAAGCCTCGCGGTATGTATTATTAAATTCATAGCGGTGGCGATGGCGCTCCTTAATTTTAAGTGAAGAGTGAAGAGTGAAGAGTGAAGAATTTCTTTCAGTCGCTGCGCTTTGTGAAAGCGTCCCTTTGGGCTGAGCGGCTGCCGCCGCATAAGCCTCAGCGACTCGGCTACCTTCCCGTAGTTCGCAGTCGTAAGCCCCAAGCCGCATCGTGCCGCCCATATTCGTCACCGTCTTCTGCTCCTCCATCAGGTCGATGACGGGATGCCTGGTGTCTGCCGACATCTCGCTGCTGTTGGCATCCTGATAGCCCAGCACATTCCGTGCGAACTCGATGACCATCATCTGCATCCCGAGGCAGATGCCGAAGGTCGGCACGTCGTGCGTCCGGCAATATTCGGCAGCAATAATCTTGCCCTCGATGCCCCGCTGGCCGAAGCCCGGACAGATGACGACACCCGCCATGCCTGTCAGTTGCTCTGCGACATTCTTCCCGTTGATGCCTTCGCTATTGACGAAGTGCAGCCGTGCCTTCACATTATTATATACACCCGCCAGGCAGAGGCTCTCGCGGATGCTCTTGTAGGCATCCTGCAGGCCGTATTTGCCCACCAGTGCGATGTGTACCTCGCGGGAGGCGTTGCGCTGCATGTCCAAGAATGCGTGCCACGGCTTCATGGCCGGCGTCTCTCCCACGGGGATGCCCATCTTGCGGAGGATGGCCGCGTCGAGTCCCTGCCGCTGCATATTGACCGGCACCTCGTAGATGCTCGGCATATCCTCGCTCTGCACCACGCACTCCAGGTCGACATTACAGAACGACGCCACCTTCATCCGCAGCGCGTCGTCGAGGTGGCGCTCCGTGCGCAGCACGAGGATGTCGGGCTGGATGCCCATGCTCTGTAGTTCCTTCACAGAATGCTGGGTCGGCTTCGTCTTCAGTTCGTCGGCAGCCTTCAGGTAGGGCACATAGGTCAGATGCACACACACCGCATTCCTGCCCAGTTCCCACCGCAACTGTCGGATGGCCTCCATGAACGGTGCACTCTCGATGTCGCCGATGGTGCCGCCCACTTCCGTGATGACGAAATCATAATCACCTTCTCTGAGCATTCGCCGCTTGATCTCGTCGGTGATGTGCGGCACCACCTGGATGGTCTTGCCCAGATAGTCGCCGTGGCGCTCACGGTCGATGACCGTCTTGTAGATGCGTCCTGTCGTGATGCTGTTGTCGCGGGTGGTGCGGATGCCCGTAAACCGCTCATAGTGGCCCAGGTCGAGGTCGGTCTCGAAACCGTCCTCCGTCACGTAGCACTCGCCGTGCTCGTAGGGGTTCAGCGTCCCCGGATCAATGTTGATATAAGGGTCGAACTTCTGGATGGTGATGTTGTAGCCGCGTGCCTGCAGCAGCTTGCTGATGCTGGCAGAGATAATGCCTTTGCCTAACGACGACACCACGCCGCCCGTGACGAAAATGTACTTTGTATCCATAAAAACAAGTCTATTCTATGGACTGCAAAGGTATGCACTTTTCTCCAAATCCGACCGTCTCCGACGGACTTTTGATTGTTAAAATCAGGTTGGGCTGACACTTTGTAAAGTTTCGGGAGGCATGCGCCCCTTAATCCGCTGCTTTTTGTCTCAAAACAACAGATTCTCGTTACAATGTGTAAATCAGCGCAATGAAGAACTCTGCTCTAAAAACAGGCGGTGCAGCCGCGTGTCGCCGTCGAGCTCCGGGTGGAAAGCGGTGGCTATCTGACGGCCTTGGCGGGCGGCGACGATGTGGCCGTCGACGGTGGCGATGGGCCGACAACGGGCAGAGACCACCTCTTCTATATAAGGCGCGCGAATGAAGGGCATGGGCACCTCGGTGCCCACGCCCTCGACGGTGGCCGTGGCATGGAAACTGCCCAGCTGCCGGCCGTAGGCGTTGCGCCGCACGCGGATGTCCATCGTGCCCAACCACCCCTCGGCGAGCAGAATCATGCCGGCGCAGGTGCCGAAGACGGGCAGCCCTTCGAGAATGTCCCTACGGATGGGCTCCATAAGCCCCAGCTGACGGAGCAGGCGCATCTGCACCGTGCTCTCGCCGCCAGGCAGGATAAGACCGTCCTTGGGCTGTTGCCAGTCGGACTGTTGTCTCACCTCGAAGGTTTCCACGCCCAAATGCTGCAACATCTGCTCGTGCTCTATGAATGCCCCCTGGAGGGCGAGTACCGCTATCCTCATTTTCCACGCTCTGCCATCAGTAACTCTATCTCCTGCTCGTTGATGCCCACCATGGCCTCGCCAAGATCCTCACTCAGCCGGGCCAGCAGACGGGCATCCTGATAGTTGGTGACGGCCTGTACGATGGCTGCGGCGCGCTTGGCGGGATTGCCGCTCTTGAAGATGCCACTTCCCACAAACACGCCCTCGGCTCCGAGTTGCATCATCAGGGCGGCATCGGCAGGCGTCGCCACGCCGCCGGCGGCAAAGTTCACCACTGGCAGCTTGCCATTCTCATGCACATACCTGACCAGTTCGTAAGGAGCCTGCAACTGCTTGGCGGCCTCGTAGAGTTCATCGTCGCTCATGCTGACCAGGCGACGGATCTCACTCTGCATAAGTCGTATATGGCTCACCGCCTGCACCACATCGCCCGTACCCGGCTCTCCCTTGGTGCGGATCATCGTGGCCCCCTCGGCTATACGGCGCAGGGCTTCGCCCAGGTTTTTGGCACCGCAGACGAAAGGCACGTCAAACTTTGTCTTGTCGATGTGGTAGATGTTATCGGCGGGAGAGAGCACTTCGCTCTCGTCGATATAGTCGATCTCGATGGCCTGCAGGATCTGTGCCTCAGCAATATGGCCGATGCGGCACTTGGCCATGACGGGGATGCTCACCGCCTCCTGGATGCCGCGAATCATCTTGGGGTCGCTCATGCGCGACACACCGCCAGCCGCACGGATGTCGGCAGGAATACGTTCAAGGGCCATGACGGCGCAGGCACCAGCCTCCTCGGCTATACGTGCCTGTTCGGGTGTTGTCACGTCCATAATCACTCCGCCCTTCAGCATCTGAGCCAACTGGCGGTTCAGGGTTTGTCTTTCGTTCATTTATTCTGGTTGTTTTTGTGTTGGTAATCGGTAGGTGATACGCCTTTCCGCTTCTTGAAGAATCGTGAGAGATGGGCCTGCGAGGAGAATCCCAGCCGCCGGGCCACTTCCTTCAGTGGGCAATGGGCGGCAGTCAGCATCGTGGTGACTTCGGCGATGATGCGGTCGTCGATGATGGCCTTGGGCGAACGGCCGCTGACGCGCCTGGTTACCTGACCGAGATAGCGCGGGCTGACATTGAGCTGCTCGGCGTAGAAAGCCACGTCGGCATAATGCCGGAAATACTGTTCTACTGTTGCCACGAACTGATGGTAGAGTTCCTCGCTGCGGCTGTTGCCACCGATATAGTCGGAAGGCTGCCGTCTCAGGTAGGCTTTCGCATGCTGCATAGCGTCAGCGTCGGTCTCGCCGATACTCAGATAATAGGCTACGGCCGATCCCAACTGGTTGGCTTGACCGTGACGGCGAGAGTCAACGGGCACGTCGGAGGCCGCCAGGACAACCGTACACAAAGGTATCAACAACTGCTCGATAGCCTCAAATACCACAGGGCTGACCAGCAGCTCGCCCTTGGAAGAATGCAGTACAGGGGCATAGACCACATGCTGGGGCTTGTAGCGCCGTAACACATCAGCCAGTGCCTCGACGACATCCGCACGGCGCAACAGTCCGATCTTGATGATCTGTGGCTGAAGGTCGTTTATGATAGCCTCCACCTGCTGTCGGACGATGGCGGCGGACAGATCGTGGAACTGCTGGATGCCCAGCGTGTTCTGTACGGTGATAGAGGTAATGGCAGAGACAGCCTGTCCGCCAAGTTCATGGATAAAACGGATATCGGCCTGCACCCCAGAGATGCCTGTGCCGTCACTACCGGTGATTGTCAATATCGCTGTACTCATTTTTGCGTCAGTTATGAAAACCAGGTGCAAAGGAAATGAAAAATTATCAAACTGCCAAACATTGTTCCCGTTATGATAAAAGAAAAGTCAGTTTGGCAAAAAATGCTCTTGCCAGAAGAGACAATAATCCCTCCTCCGTATCTCTACGTAGGAGGGACACCACCTGGTGAAGATTAAGGTTGGACTATCGTCCGACCTTCTCTCGCCACGACAGAAGGAACGAGCTCCTTCTGTTCATGGCTTAATGAGAAGGTTGCAGCGTAAAACCGAGAACCAGGTATGCTTTCTGTGCGCACGGGTTGGCCGTCACCTGTCCGAAGAAGGGTATCGAGAACGACTTCGATACCTTGATATCCTTCGTGGCCCGCAGTGTCAGGTTGGTCACGGCGAACCCTGTCGTGCCGTATGTTGTTGTTGCGTATGGAACGGCACCGGCCGTGGCCGTCCAATCGGCGGTGGCGAGACGGAAGGGGACGCTGGCCTCGAAGTAACTGCTGTAGGCCCGGTTGCCGCTCTTGTTCAGTCCGTCGTTGCCGGCGAAGTTGGTGTACCATTGCAAGGCCACGGGGCCGAAGTCGTAGCCGATGTTGGCCTCGAACAGGTGGTTCGTGCCGTGGGCATCGTACTTGAAGTAGCGCGCGTCGGGGTCGAGACCCTCGGAGAACCAGTAGTCGGTGATGCCGATGTTCAGTCCGCCGATGGTGTAAGCCAGCGTCAGGTCGAACTCCTTCACGTCGTCCTTGTTCGACAGGCCGTACGAGCCCCAGGCTGTCAGGCTCAGTCCCTTGTAGCCCACACCGAAGGTTGGCTGCACGGACACGTCGCCTGATTTCAGGCCACGCCAGATGTATTCGTTCACGAAGTCGGCCTTGATGGTCGTCTCTACTTTCATTCCCGAGCCTTGTTCGCCTACCCGTAGCCTTTCCTGTGCAAGGGCGGTGCCGCTTAGCACCAGTCCCATTGCAAATAAAACAATCTTTTTCATAACCTTTTCCTATTGATTTACTATAGCGGTAGCAAATTCTTCATTCTTCATTTAATTATAACACGACTCGCCGTGCTCGTAGATGTCGAGCCCCTCGTCCTCTATGCGCTCGTCGACGCGCAGGCTGTGCAGGCGCTTGATGCCGTAGAAGAGGATGATGCCGCAGAGGGCCGCCCAGAGGTCGATGACGATGATGCCGAACGATTGTGCGCAGAAAAAGCCCCAGCCATGACCGTAGAGGGCACCGTTCGATGTTGACAGCAGGCCGGTCATCAGCGTGCCGAGGATGCCGCAGACGCCATGCACGCTGGAGGCTCCCACGGGGTCGTCGATGTGCAGTCGGTGGTCGATGAACTCGATGGCATAGACCAGCACCAGGCCGCAGACTAGTCCAATGGCGACGGCTCCGAGGGGCGAGACGAGGTCACAGCCCGCGGTGATGCCCACCAGTCCGGCCAGCACGCCGTTGAGCGTCAGCGAGAGCGACGGCTTGCCATATTTTATATAGGTAAGGAACATCGTGGCCGTTCCGCCCGCCACGGCGGCGAGGTTGGTAGTCAGGAACACGTGGCTGATGGCGATGCGGTTCACCTCACCGCTTGCCGCCAACTGCGAGCCGGGGTTGAAGCCGAACCATCCGAGCCAGAGGATGAACACGCCCAGCGATGCCATCGCCAGATTGTGGCCGGGGATGGCGCGGCTCTTGCCGTCGGCCCCGTACTTGCCGCGCCGGGGACCGAGGGCGATGGCTCCCACCAGTGCCAGCACGCCGCCCACGCTATGCACGATGGCCGAGCCCGCGAAGTCGTGGAACACGTCGCCGAAGGTCGACATCATAAACGAGTCCTCAGCCGCGTTGCACAGCCAGCCGCCGCCCCACGTCCAGTGGCCCTCAATGGGGTAAATGAACAGCGAGATGACGGCCGAATAGACCAGGTACATCGAGAACTTCGTCCGCTCGGCCATGGCTCCGCTGACGATGGTGGCGGAGGTGGCGCAGAAGACGGTCTCGAAAATCAGGAAGCCCTCCACGGGCAATTCACCTTTATAAAATGAGAGGTCGCCCCAGTTGGGCGCACCGATGAAGCCCGCGCCCTCGCTTCCGAACATGAATCCGAAGCCGAGGAAGAAGAACAGCAGCGAGCCGAACATGAAGTCGACGAAGTTCTTCATCAGAATGTTGGCCGTGTTCTTCGAGCGTGTGAAGCCCGCCTCGCACAGGGCGAAGCCCGGCTGCATCCAGAACACAAGCATGGCTGCCAAGAGCATCCATACGGTATCGAGTGATAATCCTATTGTATCCATAATCGTTTTTGTGTTTGTGTTGTTATCCTTTATTTCTTGTCTCTGAGCACCGTGTCACCATTCTCGCCGGTGCGTATGCTCCAGGTGTCGATGACGTCGCTCACGAAGATGCGCCCGTCGCCCACCTGCCCGGTCCGCGCCACCCGTAGTATCACGTCCACCGTGGGCTGCATGATGACGTCGCGGCAGACGATGGTGATGGCCACGCGCTCGATGACATCGGTGCTGTACTGCACGCCACGGTAGATGCGCTCCTGACGGCTCTGCCCGATGCCATGCACGTCGTGGTACTCGAACCAGTCGATGTCCGAGTGTAGCAGGGCGTCCTTCAGTTCCTCGAACTTGGTCTTGCGGATAATTGCTTCAATCCTTTTCATACTTTTAACTTATTTAAATGAATACTTAGTTTTCGTGTGGTCTTGCAAGATCTCGGCTGCAAAGATACGACGATTTCCTGCAATTATTTGCACTTTTTTTGCACTTTTTGCCAACGAATTCTTCTGAAATAGCAAAATGTAAAGCAACGGGGAGAAATCGAACCCTATTTTCTGACGGTTTGTCGTGAATTTAGTAAATTATTGAGCAAAATGATAGTTGTGTGCGATTTGCAAACAAAATAATGCCACCGTTTTACTTGTTTTACTGACTATTTGTATTATCTTTGCACCCGAAATCGAGACAAAAGAAAGATAAAGCAAGGATAATATGACAAAAAGTAAATTGGACGGACTATATCAGCCACAGTATGAGCACGACGCCTGCGGCGTGGGCATGGTGGTGAACATCCACGGCGGCAAGAGCCACGAACTGGTGGACCAGGCACTGCGCGTGCTGGAGAACATGGAGCACCGCGGTGCCGAGACGCGCGACGGAACGGGCGACGGTGCGGGCATCATGCTGCAGATACCGCACGAATTCATCCTGCTACAGGGCATCCCCGTGCCCGAGAAGGGAAAGTACGGCACGGGACTGGTGTTCCTGCCGAAGGATGAGGCGGCGCAGCAGGAGATTCTCTCCGTGATGATTGAGGAGATAGAGCGCGAGGGTCTGCAACTGATGCACCTGCGCACGGTGCCCACCTGTCCCGAGGTGCTGGGCGAGGCGGCACGGCGCGTGGAGCCGGCCATCAAGCAGGTGTTTGTAACAGGAGTAAAGGATGAACGCGTGGAAAGCCTCTCCCGTACCTTATATATTATAAGAAAGAAGATAGAGCGGCGCGTCACGCATCCCGACTTCTATATCTGTTCGCTATCCAACACAAACATTATATATAAGGGAATGCTGACCAGCGGACAACTGCGCCGGTATTTCCCTGACTTGTCGAGCCCCTATCTGACAAGCGGACTGGCGCTGGTGCACTCACGTTTCAGCACAAACACATTCCCCACGTGGTCGCTGGCCCAGCCCTTCCGCTTGTTGGCCCACAATGGTGAGATCAACACCATCCGCGGCAACCGTGGCTGGATGAAGGCTCGTGAGAGTGTGCTCTCGAGCGAGGTGCTTGGAGACATCCGGGAGATTTCACCCATCGTAGAGGACGGTATGAGCGACTCGGCCAGTCTTGACAACGTCTTCGAGTTCCTGACCATAAGCGGACTGTCACTGCCGCAGGCGATGGCCATCCTCGTGCCGGAATCGTTCAACGACAAGAATCCCATCAGCGAAGACCTGAAAGCCTTCTACGAATACCACTCGATACTGATGGAGCCGTGGGACGGTCCGGCCGCACTGCTGTTCTCCGACGGACGGTATGCGGGCGGTATGCTCGACCGCAACGGCCTGCGCCCCTCTCGCTATACGATTACGAAACAAGGTGTGATGGTGGTGGCGTCGGAAGTGGGCGTGATGGACTTTGAGCCGGGTGATGTGGTGAGCAAGGGTCGTCTGCAGCCGGGAAAGATTCTGCTCATCGACACGCAGGAGGGAAAGATCTACTACGACGGTGAGATAAAGGAGCAACTGGCCAAGGCGCATCCGTATCGTGAGTGGCTCAGCGAGAACCGCGTGCAGTTGGAGAAACTGAAGAGCGGGCGCCATGTGTCGAACAGCGTGGAGAACCTGAAGCAGCGGCTGGTGCAGTTCGGTTATGGGCAGGAGGATATTGACAAGACGATTGTCCCGATGGCGACGACAGGGCAGGAGCCCGTGGCGGCGATGGGTAACGACACCCCGCTGGCCGTCGTCAGCGACCGCCCGCAGTTGCTGTTCAACTACTTCCGCCAGCAGTTTGCACAGGTGACGAACCCTGCCATCGACCCCATCCGCGAGGAACTGGTGATGTCGCTCACAGAGTACATCGGAGCCGTGGGCACGAATATCCTGACGCCCGATGCCTCGAACTGCAAGATGGTGCGTCTGCCGCAACCGGTGCTGACGAATACGCAACTTGATATACTATGCAATATAAGGTATAAGGGATTCAAGACGAAGAAGTTGAAGATGATGTTTGAGGTAGCCCCCACCCCTAACCCCTCCCCTGACAGGGGCGGGGAATACGTGAGAGGTGCCTCCCCTGACAGGGGCGGGGAATACGTGAGTGGTGCCTCCCCTGACAGGGGCGGGGAATACGTGAG
>CAMVJQ010000049.1 GCA_947167845.1 uncultured Prevotella sp.
AGGATGAGGCAGTTGGCGTTCTTCAGTTGCATGCGCGCTATCATGCAGCGCATCTTCTCGCCTCCTGAGAGCACGTTGACGTGCTTCAGGACGTCCTCCTCCTTGAACAGCATGCGTCCGAGAAACGACTTCATCGTCACCTCGTTGCCAGGCCCCCACTGCGAGAGCCAGTCCACGAGGTTCATCTCGCTCTGGAAGAACTCCGTGTTGTCCAGCGGCAGATAGGCCGTGGTGATGGTGACGCCCCACTTGTAGGTGCCAGCCTGAGCCTCGCGGTTGCCGTTGATGATCTCGAAGAGGGCCGTCATCGCCTTCGGGTTGTGCGAGAGGAAGACCGTCTTCTGCCCTTTCTCGATGGTGAAGTTCACGTCGTCGAACAGCACCGTTCCGTCGGCGTCCACCGCCTTCAGGCCTTCCACTTCGAGTATCTGCGTGCCCGGCTCGCGCTCCATCTGGAAGATGATGCCCGGGTATTTGCGCGTCGAGGGCGTGATCTCCTCCACGTTCAGTTTCTCCAGCATCTTCTTGCGCGAGGTCGTCTGCTTCGACTTTGCCACATTGGCGGAGAATCGGCGGATGAACTCCTCCAGTTGCTTCCTCTTCTCCTCAGCCTTCATCTTCTGGTTCTGGGCCTGGCGCAGAGCCAGTTGGCTCGACTCGTACCAGAAGGAGTAGTTGCCCGAGAAGAGCGTCACCTTGCCGAAGTCGATGTCCACCGTCTGAGTCGAGACGGCATCCAGGAAGTGGCGGTCGTGGCTCACCACGAGCACGCACTGCTCCAGGTTCGACAGGTATTCCTCCAGCCACTGCACGGTGTCGAGGTCGAGGTCGTTCGTCGGCTCGTCGAGCAGCAGGTTGTCGGGGTGTCCGAACAGGGCCTTGGCCAGCATCACGCGCACCTTCTCGTTGTTCGATATCTCTGCCATCTGCTTGTAGTGCTCCGAGTCCTTCACGCCCAGGTTCTGCAGCAGTTGCGCGGCCTCGCTCTCAGCCTCGTAGCCGTTCATCTCGGCAAAGGCCATCTCCAGTTCGGCGGCGCGGTTGCCGTCCTCCTCCGTCATCTCCGGCTTGGCATAGAGGGCCTCGCGCTCCTTCATGTTGTCCCACATGGGCTTGTGGCCCATGAGCACGGTGTCCATCACGGTGTATTCGTCGTATTTGAAGTGGTCCTGCTCCAGCACGCTCAGGCGCTCGCCGGGCTGCATCTCCACTGTACCCTTGTTAGGCTCCAGTTCGCCGCTGATGGCGCGGAGCAGGGTCGACTTGCCCGCACCGTTGGCGCCGATGATGCCATAGATGTTTCCACTTGTGAACTTCAGGTTGACGTCCTTATAGAGCGTCTTCTTGCCAAATTGAATAGCCAGATTTGTGACTGTAATCATCTCTTGTCCTTATACCTTATTTTAATATATTTTGATTTTGGGGTGCAAAGGTACGAAAAAATCCCCGAACTGCCAAGCGATTCTGGGGATTTCTTTCTGCACGCATCATAGTTATTCCTTTACTATTCCTTTACCAGTCGGCATTCTTGCGAGATGTTGTGCGGGTATTTGGATTCTGTAGGCATTCCCCTTTAGGGGAGGTGCCGCTTCCCGCACGACTCCCCGCCCCTTTAGGGAAGGTGCCGCTTCCCGCACGACTCCCCGCCTCTTTAGGAGAGGTTCCGCTTCCCGCATGACTCCCCGCCCCTTTAGGAGAGGTTCCGCTTCCCGCATGACTCCCCGCCCCTTTAGGGGAGGTGCCGCTTCCCGCACGACTCCCCGCCCCTATAAGGGGAGGGGTTAGGGGTGGGGTGAATCAATAAGGTTCGACCTAATTTTTTTATAGGCTGTGACCGTATTTCTCTCCTCCACCCCCAACCCCTCCTCTTAGGAGGAGGGGAGTCTTTGAGGGAATGGCTACTCCCAGTGCGTGAGGCTCAGCAGGTCAGCCCTTGTCCAGACCGTCGCCGCCGGAGTCATCGCCGCCGGTGGTTGTGCCGCCGCCCGTGGTGGTTCCGCCGCCGGAGTCAGAGCCCGAGGTGCCGCTGCCAGAGCCGCCGGTGGTCGAACTGCCGCTTCCCTCAGTGCCGTCGGGGTCGGTGGTGTCGGGCTCCTCGATGGTGCCGTCGTCAGCCGACGTGACGCGCTTCACCTCGTTGCCGTTGCGGTCGTAGCAGGTGATGACCACGGCCGTGTCCTTCAACTCCTGCTTCAGGTCGGTCGAAGGGGTGAACACGATGCGGCGCGTCTTGATGAGCCCCGACTTCACGTCGTTCACGTCGGCCACGGCCTTAGCCGACAGGCCGAAGCGCATCGTGCCCAGTCCGGGCAGAGCCACGGAGTGGCCCTCAGTCGCCCAGGCCTTGATCACCGAGCCCGCCGCGTCCCAGCAGGCCTGCATCACACCCTGGCTCACGCCACTGCGGAGGGCCGCCTCGCGGATCACTTTCTCAGATGCCAGCGCCGAATAGAGTTCGGGCTGCATCACGTAGCGATAGAACTCGCTATCGCCGAGTTTGAGCTTACGCTCTTTCGCTTTGATTTTGATAGCCATAACTTTAAAAAGTTTTCATGATATTAAACTATTATGCCAGCAACTACTCCGGGTGCATGGCTCCCGCTTGTGTCTTTGCGACCATAATCCTATGGATATTAGGCTAAACGAGCACTCTCGTTAATCTTTTATTTCTATGGCACAAAGTTACGAAAAATATCTGAAACTACCAAATATTTCCGTGACTTTTTTATAAAAAAAATCAGTTTTAGGCTTATACACATCGTTCCTGTCCCCTGCTGTGGATGCATCGCTGCCCTGTGTTTTGCCGGAGTGGGCTCTGGCATTTTTTAGTACCCACTCGAAAAAGTGCTGGAGCCCAGTCTGACAAAGAGTCCTAATCCTGTTTGAAGATTGGGCGGGCTGTTACACATTGAGGTTAAATCGGAATGTGTGACAAATCCGTAACAGATGTGTAACAGCACGGAAGTGGCTGACTGCCTGTTAATTATAGTCACTATGATAATCTCTGTTACACTGTTACACTTATTTTGCAAAAAGTCGGGGGATAAGAATAAAAAAGTGAAGATAGTGACAAAAGAATGGAGAGAAGTGTAACACTTGTGTATCTGTAACAGGAAAGCCCGCTCCAGGCATTGAGTCTTGGGGCGGGCCTTGGGAAGAGAGAGGACGGGTCAGAATGGGGCATCGTCTTGTCCTTCATCGCCATTGGTAGTCTCAAAGGCGATGTCAGCCTGTACGGGTTCGGTCTTAGCGGCTTCGGCAGCAGCCTTGGCCGAGAGCACGTAGTAAAATGTAGTATTTTTATTGTCTATAAACAACAAAGCGGGTAATCATTTAACTTTTATTGTCTATAAACAATACGGATGTTGCGGTCATAGATTAAAAATAAATGAGTCCACTCCGAAAACCCGACGTTTTGCAGCCCAATGCGGTCGGCTATGACCCCGTGGGACGGATGTCAGCCCTTTAAGGCATCGCTCTCAGATGTCAGACTCTTTATCAGAAATAGGGATTGTATTTGAGCTCTTCCCCTATGACGGTCTGAGGCCCATGACCTGGGTAGACGACGGTGTCGGCTGGCAACTTGGCCACGACCTGATGCAGGCTGTTGACCATCTGCTCATAACTGCCCCGCTCGAAGTCTGTGCGGCCAATGCTCATCCGGAAGAGTGTGTCGCCGCTGAAGGCTGTGCGCTCCTCCCGGCAGTGGAAGATGACGCCGCCAGGGGTGTGGCCAGGCGTGTGCAGGGTCTGCAGGGAATGGGAACCAAAGAGGATGGTGTCGTCAGTGTTCAGATAACGGCCTACTGGTGGCACGTCTATTGACAGATTGACCCCCAGGATGTCGGCCGTCTGCTGCTGCATCTTCACCATCAGGAACTCATCATCGGCATGTACCTCCGGCTTCAGACCGTATTCGCGATAAATATAGCCATTGCCCATGCAGTGGTCGAAGTGGCCGTGCGTACAGAGCAGATGGCGCGGCGTCAGTGCCTGCTGGCTGATATAACTGATGACGGCCTGCCCCTCTTCGGGATAGAAAGCACCGCAGTCGATGATGACGCATTCACGGGTGTCGTCACTCACGACGTAGCAGTTCTCTGAGAGCATGTTGCAACAAAAGCGCCTGATGGTGAGCATGGGGAATTGAGAATTATATGGGGAGATAGATGATGAATTTCTGCCTGAACCACTCTTCGGAGAAGAAACTGCTGACGTCGGCGGTCTGTACAATCCTCCGGAAGGGGCGGATCTCTGCCTGTAGGTCGCCTCCCTTCAGGCAGATGATGCCGTTGGGGAGAGCGTTGCGCTGCTCTTTGGCGATGTTCTTGCGAACGATCTTCTGGAGGTCGGGCAGGGGCATCACGGCACGGCTGACAATGAAGTCGTAATGCCCCTTCTCGTCTTCGCCGCGCAGATGCTCGGGGTGACAGTTGGCGAGCCCGATGGCCTGACAGATTTCCTGGGCCACGCGTATCTTCTTGCCAGTGCCGTCGATGAGCGTGAACTGGCACTCGGGGAAGAGAATGGCCAGGGGGATGCCGGGGAATCCGCCGCCTGTGCCGAAGTCGAGTATCCGGGTGCCGGGGCGGAAGTGGATCAACTTAGCGATGGCCATAGAGTGGAGCACGTGGTGCTCATAGAGATTGTCGATGTCTTTTCTGGAGATGACATTGATCTTCTCGTTCCACTCGCGATAGAGCGGGTCGAGCGCTGCGTATTGCTGTTGCTGCCCGGGGGTGAGGTCGGGGAAATATTTGCTGATAAGTCGGGTCATCTTGCGAAACTGTTTTTGAGAATGTTGTCCAGACTGCTGTAGGCAATCGTCAGTTCAGTGGTGCCGGCGGCGTATGGTGCTATCTCGTAGGGGTTATAGATGAAGGTGATGGTGTCGTCGCTGAGGATGAAGTTCTCTGAGGGGAACATATCCATCGAGTAGAGATAGCCTTTGTCGTGTAGTTCGGTGATGTTCCTGCAGCCTGTCTTCTCCTGAAGGGCATTGAGCAGGAGCACGTTCAACTGGTGCTCATAGCCCGGCACGAATATGTCGGCCAGCGAGAGGGTGCGGCCCGTCTTGTTCTCGAAGTTCATCGTCAGATGCTGGATGATGCCGTGAGCACCGCCTTCGTAATAGTCGAGATAGATATTGTAGGCCGTGGATGCCTTGTGGCCTTTCCCGGCCTCGGACTTGATGATATAGTGGTACTCATACCAGGAGCGCTTGCTCTCGTCGCCACGATCCTGATTGTAGAGCGGCAGGAAATTCTTCTTGTAATTAGTGGCGTAGACGCTGGCAAAGGAGTCGGCAGCCTGCTGCATCGGGAGGTTTTCGATGTCGAGCAGACGGCTTTCTATCGCATTGTTGATGATCTCCGCCTTGTGGCCGTTGTCATCTGTGGCATAGGCCAACTCCAGATGGACGTTGCATGAGGGGGAGTTGACGTCGTTGGACAACTGGACGGTCTTGTCTGACTTGACGGTGGCAAACTGGATGGCATCCTGTTCTTCGCTGCTGCAACTGAAGAGGAGGGCTGTCAGTGACACAAAGACACAAAGTTTTCTGCTTTTTCCCATCACTTACCTTTTTACTATTTTTTCTTTTTTTACCTTTCTACTTTTCTAAAATTATCGGCAAAAATACACTTAATTTGGGAATTTAGCAAATTTCTCAAAGAAAATCAGTAATTTTGCACCCAAATTTGAAAAGATATGTCAAATAAAAGACTGAAAGCGGCTCTCTTTGACCTCGACGGCGTGGTTTTCGACACCGAGCCGCAATACACGGTGTTCTGGGGTGAACAGTGCCGCCGGTATCATCCGGAGCACCCCGGACTGGAGCATGAGATCAAGGGCCAGACGCTGACGCAGATTTACGACCGCTGGTTCTCCGGCAACTTGCTGAAAGAGCAGCCTCTGATTACGGAACGCCTGAATGCGTTTGAACAACAGATGAGTTATGACTTTATCAATGGTTTTGAACGACTCATCGCCGACCTGCGTAGGCACCAGGTGAAGACGGCTGTGGTCACCAGTTCTAACCAGCCGAAGATGGAGAGCGTCTATCGCCATCAGCCAGGGTTCAGACTGCTGTTTGACGCAATCCTGACCTCAGAGGATTTTGAGCGCAGCAAGCCTGATCCGGACTGTTATCTCAAGGCGGCTCAACGACTTGAGGCACAGATAGATGAGTGCGTCGTATTCGAGGATAGCATTAACGGGCTATTGTCGGGAAGAGGAGCGGGGATGAAGGTGGTCGGACTGACGACGACCAACCCTGCCGGGCGTATACAGAGCCTGTCGGATCTGCAGATACCGGACTACGAGGGTGTGACATTTGAGATGTTAAGCCGACTCATATTGAACATTGAACATTGAACATTGAACATTGTGTCATGAATACGCAGAGCACGCCTGTTCACATACACCTTTGGCATCGCGACTTCTGGCTGATGGCCATGGCTAATCTGTTGTTGTCGGTGGCCGTCTATATCCTGATACCAGTGCTGCCTCACTGGCTGATGCTTACAGAGAATTTCAGCCCCCTGGACGTGGGCATCTCAATGGGTGCCTTCGGCGTGGGACTCTTCCTGCTGGGCTCGTTTACCTCTTTTATGGTTCAGCACTATCGGCGCAACATGGCCTGTGTGTGGTTTGTATTGCTGATGGCCGCCTCGCTGGGGGGGCTTTACTGGCTTGACAGCCAGAAGGCACTTTTCTGCGAGATGCCTTTGATTTTATTGCAGCGTCTTGCCATGGGTGCCACTTTCGGCATCGCGCAGATGATTCTGACGAGTACATTGATCATCGACACCTGTGAGTCGTTTCAGCGCACTGAGGCGAATCATTCCGCCGCTTGGTTCGGACGCTTTGCCTTGTCGATAGGCCCGATGGCAGGCGTGATACTCGACCGTCTGTCGGGCTTTAACGCAGTGATATTGACATCGATAGGCTGTACGCTGACAGCGGTCATACTGATCCTGATGGTACATTTCCCCTTCCGCACACCTGAGGAACGTATCTCCATCGTCAGTCTGGACCGATTCTTCCTGCCTCAGGGATGGCCCTTGTTTGTCAATCTTGTGCTGATAACCTTTGTGGTCGGCATGCTTTTGTCGACGGGGCTTGACGAACTGTTCTATGCAATGATGATGGTCGGCTTTCTGCTGGCTCTTCTCGCCCAGCGCTTTGTGTTCCGTGATGCTGAACTGAAGAGCGAGGTCGTCTCCGGACTCGTGCTGACAGGTGCCGCTCTTCTGATGATGCTGACGCGCCAGCAGTCGATCGTGGCCTTTGCCTCGCCTATGTTCATAGGACTTGGGCTGGGTGTTATCGGCTCGCGCTTCCTGCTCTTCTTCATCAAGTTGAGCCGCCACTGCCAGCGGGGCACCTCTCAGAGCACGTTTATGCTGGGGTGGGAGAGTGGCATCGCCCTCGGCCTCGGCATGGGGTACGCCGTCTGCTATGGGCATACAGACAGGTTGCTGGAGGTTTCGCTGGCGGTTACGATATTGGCGCTCCTTCTCTACAATTTCCTGACTCATAAGTGGTTTCTGGCTCACAAGAACCGGTGAAAAGGTAAAAAGGGTAAAAAGGTAAAAAGGATTAAAGGATGGAGCCGCAAAGGGCAGCGTAAGGGCAGTTGCTACAGCGCTGCCTGAAGTCAGTAGGGCAGAATGACATGTCTGGATTGAAGATGTCGCCGATGATTTCGTGCAGTTTCTGGAGGAACAGGTCAGAAATGTCTGCTATGTCGCCGACGGGCGTCTTGCCCAGGCTGAGGATGGGGTCGTAGTCTTCACTGCCTGCATGCTGGATGAAGAGGAGGGCTGGGCTCACGGGTGTCCCGTTGGTATTTCTGCGCTGTAGTATGCTGTACAGGAAAGTCTGCAGATAGTAGTCGCTATGCTCCTTGATGTTCGCCGGGTCGAAAATGGCCTCTACGTCAGCGAAGGTCTTCAGACGCTTACTGCCTGTCTTATAGTCGATGACGCGGATGCGCTCTCCTCCATCTGGGGTGTTGATGCAGTCCAGACGGTCGATACGGCCTCCAATGGTGGTCGTGAAATGCTCATTCACCCGGAATGTCCCCTTCACATCGCGTTCCAGTCCCAAGATGGTGAAGGGTGCCAGGCGGCGGTCAACCTCCAATAGCAGACGGACGTAGCGGATGATGACCTCGCGGTTGATGATCTGCAGTCCGTCGAAAGGAGGCAGTGGCCTGGAGGGGTCTTTTATCGCGAACAATTCGCTCTTGAAGGCATCATCCACGGCCCGCTCTATTTCCACGCCACTCTTGAGCAGGCTGTCGATATCAGCGGGCATGATGCGCGGGCTGCGCTGCGACATGTCCGTATAAATAATCTGCGCAGCCTGATGGAAGATGTTGCCGAAGACGCGGTTGTCTATCAAGTCTTCCTCATTGTCATCGGGCTCGAGAATGTTGCAGACGTAATGGTAGAAGAACTGCAAGGGACATCGGAGATATCGGTTGACTGCCGTGGGGCTGATGCCGCCATTGTCGCGGGAGAATCGCTGCTGTAGCAGTTGCATGACGGCTTCTGTCTTTGCGACGGGTTTCGGGTGGCGGATGTTTAGGGCCAGTCCTGCCTGCAAGGTCTGGAAGCGGATCTTGTGGCGGCTCTCCACCATCATCTGGAGCATGAATCGCGACATCTCTCCCTGCTGGCCGTCGTTGGTGGCATTGTTATAGACGAGGGTGACATCGGAAGCCCGCTGGAGCAGACGATGGAAATAGTAGGCATAGATGGCCACTTTGTTGTCGACGGTGGTCAGGCCGTAAGCCTTTCGTATGCTATAGGGTATGAACGATGTGTCGCTGACACCTTTCGGCATGTTGCCCTCATTGCACGACAGCAGTAGCACGTGGTCGAAATCGAGGTTACGCGTCTCAAGCACGCCCATGATCTGGATGCCTACGGCAGGCTCGCCATGGAAGGGTATCGTGGTGGACGTGACGAGTTGCCCCACAAGGCGCTGGAGCGTCGTAATATCCACCGTCAGGTCTCCGCTCTCTATCAAGCCGCAGAGGCGGTTCAGTAGGGTGTACATCCGGAACAGGGCTTCGCCTGTCAGGGGGTCGGCAGTGCCGGCCGGCTCTTCCTGAATCGTCTGTGCGATGTGGCGTATGATTCGCGTAAGCCAAACGAGGAGTGCCGCATTGAAATCAGAGAGTGGGGCATTGGCGACAGTGGCATCAAAGAGGACAGCGAGCGCATCGTCCTTATGCAGTTGCTCCTGACTGGGATAGTAGACCTTGCTGGCATTCAACTCTTCATAGAGTGTCTTGTAAGCGGAGGATACGTAACGGGCATAGGGATGGCGCAATACGGCATTGACATAGCGGAGCCTAAACTGCTGGTTTTTCTGTGAATAGCCGCTTGTCTGCAGGTTGATGAGCAATGTGACGAGTGATGCGATGGGCGACTGGTTGAGGGGGTAGCCTGTGGTGATGTTCACCTTGTCAACCTCATCAGGCAGACAGTGAATGACGGTCTGGAGCAGTCCTTCGTTGCAGAGTACGATGGCGGTATTGCGTCCGTCGCTGATGCGCTGCCGTTCTGCCAGCCAGGTGCTGATATAGCGGGCCTGAATGTTCTCGGTCGGCGCTGAGACAAAGGCCACGTCCTTTTTCCTGCCGAAGCAGTTGTAGATTCCCGCGTCGTTGGAGTCGAGTTCGTTGGGGAAGTCGGCAAGATACTGTGAGATATAGTGGCCTGCCTCGTTCTTTCCGATATAGTAGTGGTCGAAATCCCAGTAGAAGCGGGCCTTGCCCTCTTTCTTGAGTCTTCTGAAAAGCATCTGTTCCACCTGCTGGAGCAGATTGAATCCGATGAACAGGTAGCAGTCGTACTGGAACGTGATACTCTCATCGTTGGCCACCTGACGATAGAGGGCACCTTCGTAGGCCAGCCCCTGTTCCGCCAGCCGATGGTTATACATCTCGTAGATGTCGCCGATGTGGCTCCATAACTGCAGGAAACGCCTCTTCAACTCGCTGTTTTGCTCCTCGGAGAAGTTGCTGAAGAAGCGTCGTATCATCTCCCGCTGCTCATCAGTCAGGTAGGACACATCGTCCAGTTCGTGGATGTCGCGCAGATTGGCGAAGACGCGGTTGGCGGGGGCCATGTTCTTGTCGAGGTCGTCAAAGTCGGAGAGCAGCAGTTGTCCCCAGCCGTAGAAGTGGTCGAGCGTCTCGTCATAGCCTGTGCATGCCATAAAGCAGCGGTGGAGGTCGCAGACCAGTTTGATGGGGTCGGCTATTTTCCTGTCGCTATGGCTGCAGAACAGTTCGCTGATGGTGATATAGGCAGGGCTCCAGATGGGGCGTCCGGCCAGTCGTGCCAGATACTCGTTGAGAAACAGTGAGGCACGCTTATTGGGGAAGACGACGGCGATGCGCGACAGGTCAGTCCCATATTTGGAGAGCAGGTCTTCTGCTACGTATTCAAGGAATTTCTTCATTTCACTTCTTCTATTTTGTTGGAGTATACGAACCATAGATATCCGGTAATCTGCCTATGGCCCATGGATGCCAACAGCGACATGTACTGGCGTACTTGGTCGTAGTATTCATCCTTGGGACTACCGAACTTGAAGTCGACGACAATCCACTGCTGCCCGTCAGTCATGACACGGTCTGGACGGCGCTCAATGACCTCACCGTCTTCTACGGAGAGGATGGTACACTCGTTGAAGAGCGTCCACCGGCCTGAGAACCAGTCGGAGACGCGCTGGTCGGCCAGCCTCTTTCTGAGCATGGCAGTGATGCGTTCAGCGGAGATGTTCTCATCGTAGATGATGCCGTCGAGTTGCAATTGGCGCAGGGCTCCTTCGATATCGGCACTAGTCCGGATGGTGGAGAATATCTGATGCAGCACGCTTCCCATCTGTATATAGTTCTTCTGCTGATCGTCGGTATCATCGCCATTGACGAAGTCGCGGCTCCGATTGCTCTGCTTGAACTGCACCTTGTTATCGAAGACGCTGATATCGACGGGTGTCGGCACGACGTTCTGCAGGAACACATTGGCGGAGTCATTCTGCTTACTTGCGTCATGCACTTGAGGCGTCAGTTCTCCATAGGTGAACAGGATGTCTGCTCCGCTGTCTTCCATTCCGGAGAGCACAGCCTCCGGCATGTCCTCCATGACTGATGGCAGACTCTGCTCGATGAGTGCCGAGCGCGAGTTGCGGGTGTCGCGGCGTCCTATCACGTGCAGACTCCTGCTGGCGCGGGTGAAGGCCACATAGAGCAGGTTGAGGTTGTCCACCGTGTTCTGAAGGTGCTCGTGCAGATAGTCTTTCTCATAGACGGTTCCCATCATCTGCTTCTGGCTGTAGTCTACGGGCACGATGGGTAGCAGGCTGAAGGGCTCTTCGGCAGGCTGGCACCAGAGGATATTGCCTGTCTTCTCCAATTGCCAGTCGCAGAAGGGGATGATGACGTGGGTGAACTCCAGTCCCTTCGACTTGTGGATGGAGATGAGGCGTATGCCATTGATCTCATCGTTCTGTATGGTCTTCTGGCAGAGGTTCTCCTCCCACTCACTGACGAAGTCGTCTATGCCAGTCGCATTCTCATTGACAAAGGCAGAGAGATGATCATAGAATGCGCACATATAGGCACTCTGCCCCTGTATACGCTGCAGGCCGAATATCTGATACAGTCGTTCGGCCAATTCGTAGAGCGGGAGTGTCAGCAGTTGCTCCTGATGTGCTACAAATTCTTCTGGCAGCAAGTCGTCGAGTGAGCGCGAACTCAGGAGCAGTTCGTTGTCTGCAGTCGGCAGACCGCGCACAAGGCTGTTGTATATCTTCGCGATATTGGCTTTGGCCAGATCGTCGTCGGGGTGGGTGAGCAGGTGCAGGGCTTGTATGATGAGGTTGACGCCAAAGGAGGCGTCGAGCCTAAAGGCCTCGTCGGAGACAATGCTGGCATCAGGAAGATGCTCCAGGAAATACTGTGCGATGAGGGGGATGCTGGCATTGGTACGTACGAGAATGGCTATATCGTCGTCGCCGACGCTTTGCCGCCTCAGGTCAGCAACAGTCTCGACGATCTGCTGCAGGGTGCGCTCCTGATAGTCTTCTTCTGTCAGAAGCCGTATACTTACCAGTCCGTCAGCAGGTCTGTCAGCGGGTATCTGCTGCTCCACGTCGGCATATGCCCTGCTTAACTGCCCCGCTTCGGCATCATTCAGTTCTTGCTGGCTCTGATACTCTATCTGTGCCGCATGCCGGAAAAAGATGTTGTTGAATTTGATGATGCGTTGCGAGGAGCGGTAGTTGGTGTCGAGCGTGCGGATGTCCAATTGGCGTTCGGGGGTGGGAAACTCGTCTTGGATGTCATTGAGCAGCCGCCAGTCGCCTGAGCGCCATCGATAGATGCTCTGCTTGACGTCGCCGACGATAAGGTTCTCTGTCCCCTCATGACTCATCGCCTCGCTGAGCAGCACCTTGAAGTTCTGCCATTGTACGGTGGAGGTGTCCTGGAACTCGTCTATCATCACGTGTTCCAACTGTGTGCCAATCTTCTCGAAGATGAAGGGCGAGTCGCTGCCGTCGATCAGCGTATGTAGCAACTGCTGGGTATCGCTCAGCAGAAAGCGGTTGGCGCTCTCATTGAGTTCCCTCACCTTGTGCTCGATGCTGCCAAGCAGGCGCAGTTGGTTAAGATGGCGCAGTGTCAGGTCGGCCGATTTGTACAGTTTCCACTGCATAGGGCGCTCGTCGATGGCATATCGTAAGATGTCGCCCAGTATGGTGTCGGCAAGAGCCTGGATTTTTTCGCGCTGCGGATGGGTCTTCTTGCACCATTTCTCCGGGGCCCCGACACTGTCGGTGACTCTTTTCCCGACGATGCTCTCGTCGAAGATGCCATTACGCATTTTGATAAAGAAACTGCAGAGTCCAGTCTTGCCGTATGAGATATCCTCGACAGTCAGCCCCTCGCCTTCGAGTGTGTCGAAGAAGGACTCTGCTATCTCCTTCATCCTGCCTTCTGCCTTCCGGCGGATATCCCGCAGACGGGCGGTATAGTTCTCGAAGAAGTCAGGTTCCGACATCTTCTTGTGGAGTTCCTGGCTTGCGTTCTTGTAGTCATCCTTGAAGATGGTCTTGCCGAAGGTCTTGATCTGGCTGATGACATTCCAACTCTTGTCGTCGTTGATATTCTCCATGATGTACTTAAGCAGCCATTGCAATATGACATCCGTCGTTGTCAGGTCTTCTAACAATTGGTCTACAGCCAGTTCCTCCACCTGATAGTCGTTGAGCCCGATGCGGAGGTTGGTGGTCAGGTCGAGTTCACGCGCCAGATTGCGGAGTACGCTTTGGAAGAAGGTGTCGATGGTCTCCACACGGAAGTAATTGTAGTTGTGCAGCAGGTTGCTCAGAGCCATACCCGCCCGTTCTGAGACGATATTCTCGGTCAGACCAGTCTTCTCGCAGATGACCCTCATGTAGTTTTTCGAATCGGGCAGATGCTTCCAGATGCCGTAGAGTTGGCTCAGGATGCGCATCTTCATCTCCTCTGTGGCTTTGTTGGTGAAGGTCACAGCCAGTATATTGCGATAGCACTGGGGGTTCGTCACCACCAGTTTGATGTATTCTGTTGCCAGTGTGAAGGTCTTTCCGCTTCCAGCACTAGCCTTGTATATTGTTAATGGTTTTACCATCGTCTGAAGAGTTCGAAGTCAAATTTGAATCCTATATCCATAAAAGTCGTATTCCGGAAACTGGCAAAGGCAGCCGCAGAGATATAGCGGTTGGTGAATCCATAGCCGATTTCGATGTAGGGTCGCGAGCGCTCCAGTAGCACGGAACTGAAGTAGATGCGCTCTTTCTCAATATACTTCCCGAGGTAGGGCAGTCTTGTGGCAATCAGTAGTGGCGACTCATAGGAGGCATTGGCGCGGAAATAGTAGTTCGACCTGTTGTATTCGTCGCCGTCCAGCAACTGGAAGTCGCCGCTCCAGTCGTCGTCCCATCCCTCAGGCAGGTTTGTGTCCTGGAAATTGGCATAGTCCACGAAATAGTTCTGTGCCTTCCGCGTATATGCACCGAAGCCCGCACGCAGATTCAGTAGTCTCAGATACGAGAGTTTGCGTTTCCAGGAAGCATCTATCTCCACCAGTTCGTAGTCGATATTCGACTTTGCCACGCCGTTGATGCCTCGCTGCCAGTCGATGGAGAAGAGCGGCCCTTCATACCAGGGCCTTATCTTCAGTCCTATCATCGGGGCGAAACTCCGGTAGTCGGTAGGCATGTCGTATTGTCGCATCCATTCCTTATTAACTGCACTCCTGCGGTGAAAAATGAATCCGGATTCGATGTCGATCCAGTCGAACAGCATGATGTTGTTGAACACACGGAGATAAGTGTCTTTGAACTTGTGCTGGTCCCTGTCTTCGAAAACGACGGAATCGGGGATGCCCAGTTTCTCCCTGACCGTTTGCTCCACGCTTGATGAACCGCTTCTGTTGCCATTGGCAAAGATGATCTCAGCGTATCCGTTGCGCTTTGGGTTATAGGTCATTCGCAACGGCACGTCGAAGTAGAATTGCCTGATCTTGAAGTTGTAGCCGAATGACGGGTCGAGTGTCAGATATCTGTACTGCGAGAAGATGTACTGGAAGCCAAGAGCCATCTTGTAGGAAAAGCCCTTGGTGTCGCTGTAACTGACATAGAGCGGATTGATGATAGGTGAGAGTTCGAAATACACTTGCTTGCTTTCTGCCTCGATGGGGGTTACGAGTGTTTCACCGATCGTGTCCCAGAAGATTTTCTTGAGCAGGTTGGGCTTTTCCGGCACGGTGTCAGCCTTTGCCTCACTTTCCTCTTTCATTTCCTTCGCTTCATACAGTTCCTCCTCATGTACGGTGAGTGGCACGGGGCGCAGGGTGTCCATCGCCGCACGGCCTGACGCGCCGCGTATGCTGTCGTTGATGACGGCAGGACAGTTGTAATAGGATGAGAAGACGGTAGAGATGCGGTTGCCCATGAACTTGAACGTGGCGGCAGTCGATGACCGCCAGGGCTCCAGGAATCGTCCTCCCTTGCTGCTGTACATGATCTCGGTGCGAAACGTGATCATGTCGTACTCTCCGTTCAGCACGGCCCGCAGGATGCGCCCCGTCTCCGTCTCGATGATGGCGTAGCCGCTGAGCAGTTGCGTATTGAAGTGTTTCGGCACGAAGTCTATGCGGGTGGTCCCGTTGGCATTCGTGGTCTGGGTATAGCGGTAGAATCGCTTGTTGGAGCGGTTGAACGGCGAGAGGATATGCCTGTTGAACATCGCCTCGTCGTAGATTCTGGGCGTGATGAGTTCCGAGAGTGTCGGAATGGCCCTGCGGTTAGAGCGGATGGTGCCTGACACCACTTCCTGCTTGACGTCGATGTCGTGGCCGTTGATGATATTCGCGTTCTTGTACGACTCTCTGATGCATTCGCGGTCTCCATCTGCCAGGACGTACATCGTCGGAATCAACCACAGGATGGGATTGCGGCGCTCAACATTATAGAAGGTTTTGGTATATACATGGTTTTGGATCGTGTCGTTAGTGGGCTTGTGATACAGCGGATAGGCATAGACACGGTCCAGTATCAAGGAGTCCTTTTCCGCCTTGGCATAAATGATACTGGGCATACATGTGAGTATGCCCAGCACAGTGAGGTTTATGAGTGTCTTGCATTTCACCGCCCAAAATTACAAATAAAATCTGGAGCGACAAAATTTTTTAACCTAAATATTTCATAAGGATCTTTGCATTGCCGCTGTCACGGAGTTTGGCGATGCTCTTTTCGCGGATTTGGCGCACGCGCTCACGCGTAAGCCCGAGTTGGTCGCCTATCTCTTCAAGGCCCTTCTCATGGCAGCCGATACCGAAGCACTCGCGGATGATGGTGATCTCACGCTCCTTCAGCACCTTGTTGAGCACCGTGTTCAGTTCCTGGGCCATCGACTCGTGGTCTACCTGACGGTCTGTACGGCTGTCGTCGCCAGAGGCCATCACGTCGAGCATACAGTTGTCCTCGCCATCCTGGAAGGGGGCGTCGATACTCACATGGTGCCCGTCAGCCATCATGGACTGTCCGATCTTGTCCTCGTCGATATTCGTGGCTTCGCTCAGTTCTGCGACGCTGGGGTGACGCTGATTCTCCTGCTCGAATTTATTGATTTCGTGATTGATCTTATTCAGCGAGCCCACCTGGTTGAGGGGCAGGCGTACGATACGGCTCTGCTCTGCAATGGCCTGCAGAATGCTCTGGCGAATCCACCACACGGCATAAGAGATGAACTTGAAGCCGCGCGTCTCGTCAAATTTCTGTGCGGCCTTGATCAGACCAATATTACCTTCGTCTATAAGATCGGTCAGGGTCAGGCCCTGATGCTGATACTGTTTTGCCACTGACACCACAAAGCGCAGGTTGGCAGTCACCAACTTGTCCTTTGCCCGTTCACCCTCTGGGCCACCCTTACGGATTTTCTGGGCCAGTTCTATCTCCTCGTCGATGGAGATAAGTGGTGCACGACCAATTTCAACGAGATACTTGTCCAGTGCCTCGCTTGAACGGTTTGTAATACTTTTCTGAATCTTAAGTTGTCTCATCTTTTCTACCTAAAAACGTCTTAACTGTTTGATTTTCAAACTAATATCCTAAATATGCCTCTTAAAGCGGTGCAAAGTTACGAAAAAAAACGATAAGTTGTCCGTTTTTTAACAATTATTTTAATTTTTCTTTTAGGTATTGTCCTGTCAGGCTTTCATTGCAGGCGACGACTTCTTCAGGTGTTCCTGCTGTCACAAGGCTGCCTCCTCTGTCGCCGCCGTCGGGACCTAAGTCTATCACGTAGTCGGCGCATTTGATGATTTCCTGGTTGTGCTCGATGATGAGCACTGAGTGGCCTCTCTCGATGAGTGCTTCGAGTGATGTCAGCAGTCGCTTGATGTCATGGAAGTGTAGGCCTGTGGTGGGTTCATCAAAGATGAAGAGGGTGGGGTCCTGCTTCTCCTGTCCGATGAAATAGGCCAGTTTGACGCGCTGGTTCTCACCGCCGGAGAGTGTCGACGAGTTCTGCCCCAGTTTGATATAGCCCAGCCCCACGTCTTCCAGCGTCTTCAGACGCTTGGTGATAGTCGCCAGAATGGTCTTGTCGCCTGTTTTCTGGCTTCCAAAGAACTCGATGGCTTCGGAGATGGTCATGTTCAGGACATCGTCGATATTCTTGCCGCCGAATCTGACATCAAGTATGTCGCGCTTGAACCGGTGCCCGTGGCAGGCCTCACACTCCAGCACAAGGTCGGCCATAAACTGCATCTCTACGGTGATGAAGCCCGCACCTTTACATTCCTCGCAACGCCCACCCTCGGCGTTGAACGAGAAGTACTGCGGCGTGAAACCCATCTGCTGTGCCAGGGGCTGCTCGGCATACAGGTCGCGGATGGCGTCGTAAGCCTTGACATAAGTGGCAGGATTGGATCGGGTAGACTTGCCTATCGGGTTCTGGTCGACAAACTCCACGCGCTTGATGGCATCCACGTCGCCGCCCAGCCCCATGTATTCGCCTGGGGCATCGCAGACGTCGCCCAGCCGGCGCTTGAGGGCAGGGTAGAGGATGCCCTTGATGAGACTTGACTTGCCGCTGCCAGAGACGCCCGTCACGACGGTCATCACATTGAGGGGTATCTGTACGTTGATGCCTCGCAGGTTGTTCATCCGGGCACCTTTGATGTCGATGTGCTGGTTCCACGGGCGGCGGCACTTGGGCACGGGTATCTCCTCCTCATGCAGCAGATACTTCACCGTGTAACTCTTGGGGTATTTCTTCAGCGAGGCCTTATTCACGTCTTTTGCTTCTCCGTCGAAGACAATCTCGCCGCCCAGCCGTCCTGCATCAGGGCCGATGTCGATGATATGGTCAGCAGCGCGCATGATATCCTCGTCGTGCTCCACCACGACGACTGTATTGCCCAGCGACTGCAGATCTTTCAGTACGTGGATCAGGCGGTCGGTGTCTCTTGGGTGGAGTCCGATACTAGGTTCGTCGAGGATATACAACGAGCCTACGAGACTGCTTCCAAGACTTGTCGTGAGATTGATTCGCTGGCTTTCGCCACCAGAGAGAGTGTTCGACAAACGGTTGAGCGTCAGATAGCCAAGTCCCACGTCCAGAAGGAATTGCAGTCGGTTGTTGATTTCTGTCAGCAGCCGTCTGCCGATCTCCTGCTCGTGGTCTGTCAGTTCTAGTGTCCGGAACCATTCCTTCAGTCTGGCCACGGGCATCTGTACCAGGTCGGAGATGCTGCGCCCGCCTATTTTCACGTAGTTGGCTTCTTCCTTGAGTCGCGTGCCGTGACACTTCGGACATGTGGTCTTTCCGCGATAGCGCGACATCATCACCCGATACTGGATCTTGTATTGGTTTTCCTTCACCATCTCGAAGAAGGTGTCGATGCATGGGCGTTCCTTCCGGCCTTTGTCTGAAGGCAGTCCGTGCCACAACTGGTCTTTCTGCGTCTGCGTCAGGTTCATGTAGGGCTCGAAGATGGGGAAGTCGTCCTTCGCAGCATTCCGGCAGAACCACTCTTTCCACTCCTTCATCTTGTCGCCGTGCCAGCATACCACGCACCCGTCGTAGACGCTGAGCGTTGTGTTCGGGATGACCAGCCGCTCATCGATGCCGATGATCTTCCCGAAGCCTTGGCATTCTGGGCAGGCACCGATGGGCGAATTGAATGAGAACAGTTGGTCGTTGGGCTCCTCGAACGAGAGGCCGTCAGCCTCGAAGCGCGTGGAGAAGTCGTAGCCGATGTTTGAGGGCAGGAACATCATGCGCAGTTCGCCGTGTCCCTCATAGAAGGCCGTCTCGGCAGAGTCCACCAGTCGGGCGATGTTGTCCTTTGAGTCGTCCACGCTCATGCGGTCGATGACTAGCCAGATTTCGGGGGTGCGTTTGATTTCGGGGGTGCGGGGGTTCGTGGGTGCGGAGGAGGGAGAAATGTTCGAACTCAGCGTATCCTCGCTCCCGCGCTCCAGATAGTCGTCTATCCTCTGGAAATCCCCACTGACGAAGATTCTGGCGTAGCCCTCCAGCACGTATGCTTTCAGTTGCTGCTCCAACGTCCGTCCTTGCGCCACATGGATGGGCGACATGATGACGAATCGCGTCCCCTTTGAGTATTCCAGCATCTTCTGCACCACGTCTTCTGTCGAATGTTTCTTAACCTCCTGGCCGCTGATGGGCGAGTAGGTTCTTCCGATACGGGCGAAGAGCAGGCGCAGGTATTCGTAGATTTCCGTCGTGGTGCCGACAGTGCTGCGCGGATTGCGCGAGATGACCTTCTGCTCGATGGCGATGGCGGGCGGGATGCCACGTATGAAGTCGCACTCAGGCTTGTTCATGCGCCCCAGAAACTGGCGGGCGTAACTGGAGAGGCTCTCCACATACCGCCTCTGGCCTTCGGCATACAGCGTGTCGAAGGCTAAAGATGATTTGCCGGAGCCACTGACTCCGGCAATCACCACAAATTCATTTCGGGGGATGGTGACGTCAATGTTCTTCAGGTTATTGACTCTCGCCCCCTTGATCTCTATTGATTCGCTCAATATCTCAATACTTTAATCTTACAGAATTGTCTTCACGGCCTCGAGCATGCCCTTCTGCTGGATGAGGTCGAGATACATCTTCACCAGTGCGTTCAGTCCCTTGATCTTGTTCAGGTCCTCCTGCCAGATGAACTCTGCGCCAAGCACGCCGTCGGCCACCTTCTGGGTGTCGCCGGTTGCCCACAGTTCCTTCAGCAGGTCCATGATCTTCTGGTCGTCGTTGGGCACGATTTCCACGCCGTCCTCGCGCTTGCCACCTTTATAATAAGTGATGATGGCAGCCAGACCGAACACGAGTCCCTTGGGCAGTTCGCCCCTGCGCTCCAGATAGGTTTTCACGCCGGGCAGGTCGCGAGCCTGGAACTTCGGGAATGAGTTCAGCATGATAGAGGTCACCTGATGGTCTACATACGGATTGTCGAAGCGCTCCAGCACGTCGCCGGCGAACTTCTCCAGTTCGTCCATCGGGAGGTCGAGCGTCTGCATCAGTTCGTCGAACTGCACCTTGTGGATATACTTGCCAATCACTTCATGGTTGCAGGCGTCACGCACGATGTTGACACCACTCAGGAAAGCCACGGGCGAGAGTACAGTATGCGGGCCGTTCAGCAGCGTCACCTTGCGCTTGTGGTAGGGCTCCTCCGATGGTACGAACAGCACATGCAGTCCGGCCTTGTCGGCGGGGAATTCCTTGGCCACTTCCTTCGGGGCCTCAATCACCCACAGGTGGAAGTTTTCGGCCTGTACCACCAGGTTGTCGCGATACGAGATTTTCTCCTGGATCTCGGCAATCTCCTTGCGGGGGAAGCCAGGCACGATACGGTCGACGAGTGTGGCATAGACGCCGCACGACTCCTCAAACCACTTCTTGAAGCCCTCGGGCAGTTTCCACAGGTCGATGTATTTCTCGATGCAGTCCTTCAGCACGTGGCCGTTGAGGAAGATCAGTTCGCAGGGGAAGATAATCAGGCCCTTCGAGGGGTCGCCGTTGAATGTCTGGTAGCGGCGATACAGCAGTTGCACCAGTTTGCCGGGATAACTGCTGGCGGGAGCGTCCTCAAGTTTGCAGTTGGGGTCGAAGGCGATGCCGGCCTCTGTCGTGTTAGAGATGACGAAGCGTATCTCG
>CAMVJQ010000050.1 GCA_947167845.1 uncultured Prevotella sp.
CTATCGTAACCATCCGCTCGAGCTCTGCTCGCTTGCCTAAGCAAGAACCTTTTGAGGCATCGTAAAAATAAGGGAGGAGTCCGCGATGTTGATAACATCGTGGAGGGTACCGCCCGACGGCAAGGAGCAAATAACTATGTCGTTGAAGGCTTTGTTATCAAACTCGCCTACTTTGGCATACCACTTCTTGATGCTCTTACGTCCGGCTTCCTTGTCGCACTTTTGGGCAAAGATCATCCTCAGAGAGTATGTCAGACTGTATGCCATCTCTATATCAGGATACAGTTCAAAAAGTATCTCCGCACGCTCCCTTTGGCTTGGAGTCCACTTCTCAGGTGACACTATCAGCAGGTATTTACTGCGCATGAGCAGCTCTGCCTTTGTCTCGTTGTTCTTCAGCCTCTCAGGATGGTATGCGGCATTGCTACGGATTGGCTTGCCTACTTGACCAGGCTGAGCAGATACTTCCCGTAGTCGTTTTTGGCCATGGGCTGGGCGATGGCGGCCAGTTGCTCCCCGGTAATCCAGCCGCGCTTGTAGGCTATCTCCTCGATGCAGGCCACCTTCAGCCCCTGCCGCTTCTCGATGACCTCGATGAAGGTGGAGGCTTCGGAGAGGGAGTCGTGGGTGCCGGTGTCGAGCCAGGCGAATCCGCGCTGGAGGGTCTCCACCAGCAGGTTGTTCTGCTCCAGATAGGTCTGGTTGACGGTGGTTATCTCCAGTTCGCCACGGGGACTGGGCTTGATGTGCTTCGCAATGTCAACCACGCTGTTGGGATAGAAATAGAGGCCCACCACGGCATAGTTGGACTTCGGATGGGCTGGCTTCTCCTCGATGCTGAGACAGCGGCCCTGCTCGTCGAACTCTGCCACGCCATACCGCTCGGGGTCATTGACATAATAGCCGAAGACGGTGGCCTGGCCCTTCTGCTCGGCATTGATGACGGCCTGACGGAGCAAGCCTGTGAATCCGCCGCCATAGAAGATGTTGTCTCCCAGGACGAGACAGGCGCAGTCGTCGCCGATGAACTGCTCGCCGATGATGAAGGCCTGGGCCAGGCCGTCGGGTGAGGGCTGCTCGGCATATTCGAAACGGACGCCCAGGTCGGACCCGTCGCCCAGCAGCCGCCGGAAGCCGGGAAGGTCATAGGGGGTGGAGATGATCAGAATCTCACGGATGCCGGCGAGCATCAGCGTGGAGATGGGGTAGTAGATCATCGGCTTGTCGAAGATGGGAATCAACTGCTTGCTGATGCCTTTTGTGATGGGGTAGAGGCGCGTGCCGCTCCCGCCTGCTAGTACGATACCTTTCATTTTTTGACGTTAGATGTTTGAAATTTTGGGCAAAGATAGGAAATAATTCATAATTCATAATGCATAATTCATAATTATTTTGTAATTTTGCACCAATTTTATGTAATTTAAAGACTAACATGGGATTTTGGAATAAAATTTTCGGAAAGAAGGAGGACGAACAGAAGGTGGGCGGCATGGAAGACTTCATGACCCTCATCCGCGTCTACTTCCAGGCAGCGATGGCTGCCGACCTGGGCATCACCAACCTGGCCGCCCTGCCGGATTTGCGCGTTTTCAAGACGACGCTGAAGGTGCCTACAGTCAATAATAAACTCGGTGTGGGCGAGCGCAGCCGCTGTAAGAACATGCTCAAACAGATGTACGGCATGGAGGACGACTTCTTCAAGGAGATCGACCAGAGCCTGCGCAAGCGCTGTAAGAAGATACAGGACGCGCAGACCTATCTCATACAGTTCCAGGGCTTCACACAGGAACTGATGATGCTGACTGGCAACCTGATGAAGTTCAAACTCCGACTGCCGGGCTTCATGAAGAAGGCCCTCTATGCGATGACGGAGAAGACGGTCAGCGAGATCTTCAACAAGAACGACTATACCGACCCGGCCGTGATGAAATCGGTAGTGGCCGTCAGGCAGTATGCCCAGAGGCTGGGATTCTCGCAGCAGTGGATTACCAACTTTGTATATAAAGTGGTGATGCTGGCCAAGAAAGAGCCACGGAAGGCGGAAGATTAAAAAATATTAAAATGTCAGTCGTAATGCTCACATTCTGATAAATTAAGTGTACTTTTGTCGAATAAATCGTTAAGGTATGAGTTCGAATGAGAAGAAAGTCGCCCAGTTCGAGACCCGCGTCAGGCAGATGATCCTCCGCTTTCAGGAACTGAAGAAGGATAATGAGGATCTCTATGCTATCGTGGAGAAGAACGAGAACGACATCAAGGCGCTGCAGGAGAGACTGGCTCAGGCGAACAAAGACTATAACGCCCTGAAGATGGCGAAGATGCTCACTATCACCGACGGCGACCTCGAGGGGGCCAAGGCGAGGGTGCAGAAACTGATCAGGGAAGTGGACAAATGCATCACGATTCTGAGTGAAAAGTGACATGTGAATAACTAATCACAATGGCAGAAGTTAGCAACAACGAGAAAATACATATCAGGCTACACGTCTACAACGAGGATATAGAGGTGACAGTGAAACGTACCGACGAGGTCTACTACCGCGCTGCCGCCAAACTTATCACAGACCGCTATAATGCCTATGCACAGGCCTATCGCGGGAAGAAGAGCGAACACACCATCTCGCTGATGACGCTTATCGACATCGCACTGCTCTACGAGAGGGAGCATGCGAAGAACGATACGGCCCCCTATGATGCGATTCTCACGAAGTTGACTTCTGAAATTGAAGAGGCACTGAAATGAGAATAGTATTTATTAATATAGATTTTTTATGGATTTAATTTTTGTTTTGTTGATTGCCGCAGGTGCCCTCGTATTAGGAGGCGTCGGCGGATATCTTGTATTCCGTTATGTCCTGACGGGGAAATACAAGGAAATGATTGATACTGCCACGAAGGAGGCAGAGGTGCTCAAGGAAAAGAAACTGCTCGAGGTGAAGGAGAAATTCCTCAACAAGAAGAGTGAACTGGAGAAGGAGGTGCAGCAGCGCAACCAGCATATCCAGCAGAGTGAGAACAAACTGAAACAGCGCGAGATGTCGCTCAACCAGCGGCAGGAGGAACTGGGGCGCCGCAAGAACGAACTGGACAACCAGCAGCAGCGCATTGACAACGAGAAGAAACTGCTCGGCGTGAAGGCTGAGGAACTGGAGAAGATGCAGCAGAAGGAGCGCGAGAAACTGGAAGAACTGTCCGGTCTCAGCGCTGAGGATGCCAAGAACCGTCTGGTGGAGTCGATGAAGGACGAGGCGAAGACGGCCGCTGCCAGTTATATCAATGAGATCATGGACGAGGCCAAGTTGAATGCCAACCAGCAGGCCAAGAAAATCGTGATACAGACCATCCAGCGCGTGGCTACGGAGACGGCTGTGGAGAACAGCGTCAGTGTGTTCCATATCGATAACGACGAGGTGAAGGGACGTATCATCGGTCGCGAGGGACGTAACATCCGTGCGCTCGAGGCGGCTGCCGGCGTGGAGATTGTGGTGGATGACACCCCTGAGGCTATCGTCATCTCTGGTTTCGACCCAGTGCGCCGCGAGACTTGTCGCCTGGCCCTGCACCAACTGGTGAGCGACGGTCGTATCCACCCTGCCCGTATTGAAGAGGTGGTGGCCAAGGTGAAGAAGCAACTTGACAACGAGATCGTCGAGACGGGTAAGCGGACGGCCATTGACCTGGGTATCCACGGATTGCATCCCGAACTGATCCGTATCATCGGAAAGATGAAATACCGCAGTTCATACGGTCAGAACCTGTTGCAGCATGCCCGTGAGACTGCCAATCTCTGTGCCATCATGGCCGCTGAGTTGGGTCTGAATCCGAAGAAGGCCAAGCGTGCCGGACTGTTGCATGATATCGGTAAGGTGCCTGATGAGGAGAGTGAGATGCCTCACGCACTCTATGGCGCCAAGATAGCAGAGCAGTACAAGGAGAAGCCTGATATCTGCAATGCCATCGGTGCCCACCACGACGAGATGGAGATGCAGACACTGCTGGCTCCCATCGTACAGGTGTGTGACGCCATCTCCGGTGCACGTCCCGGTGCACGTCGCGAGATTGTGGAGGCCTATATCAAGCGTCTGAATGACCTCGAGGCCATCGCGATGAGTTATCCCGGTGTGACGAAGACCTACGCTATCCAGGCCGGGCGCGAACTCCGTGTCATCGTGGGGGCCGACAAGATGAGCGATGCTGAGACGGAGGCTCTGAGCGGTGAGATCGCCACGAAGATACAGAACGAAATGACATACCCGGGGCAGGTGAAGATCACGGTGATCCGAGAGACGCGCTCTGTCGCCTATGCAAAATAATCGTCTATGCGAAATAAAAATAATCCCCGCCAAAACGGCGGGGATTATTTTTGTCTAGAAGGCAGGGAAATCCGGCTTGTCCTGCTGTCGGACGGCCATGCACTCCATCTCCACAAGCCAGCCTGGCCGGCAGACGGGGGCATGGACGATGACGTAGGGCTTGCCGTGGAAACGCGACTCGTAGAGACCTTTCACCTGCTGGTAGTCGGCCAGGTCGCGGAGATAGACCACCATCTCGCTCACGTCATCATAGGTGCAGTCGGCTTCCTTGAGCAGGGTCTCCACGTTCTCCCACATCCGCCGGGTCTGACGGACGACATCCTTGGGGTGCATGATCTCACCCTTGTTGTTGATGCTGGCCGTGCCGGAGATAAACACATGGCGGCGGTCGGCATAGTCGATGCAGGTGCCCCGCTCAAAGGAGACGCCATAGTCGCTGGTGCGATTGAGATGGGTGGGGGCATAGAGGTAATGGATCTGTTCTTTCTGGATGCCGGCGATGGCGTAGTTGTCCATCTGCACCAGCACGTTGGGGTCAGCCTGTCGGCCTCCGATGCCTGTGGAGGCGATGAAGTGGGTATGGATGGTCAGCCCTTGGGTGAAGAAGAACTGGTTGCGGGCGCGTACCACGCCGCCATAGTTGAGGTCGACATCATTGACGAAGAGCCATGTGCGGATGCAGTTGGCCTCCAGGGTGCAGCCCTCTTCGAGCAGTTGCATGTTATACTCGTTGAAGAGCAGGCGCGTCTGATACTCTGAGTTGGCGGCCAGGTTATGGGCAGAACCGTTCCAGAGATGGGTGAACGCCCCATGGCTGACGGCATAGAGGCCACTGTTGGTGATGCTGGTCTGTACGTCGGTCATGAGATAGACCCAGAGGGCAATCTTCGTCCCGTCGAGCGGGGGCTGCTGGATGATGCTCTTGGCACAGTCGGTCACGTCGGCCACCACCACCTCGTCCTGCTGGTTGGCGGCATCGCTGAGGAAATAGCGCTTGAAAACGGCCTGTGCGCCCGGCAGGGTGTCCTCCACCAGGGTGGCATAGGCATTGAGTACCGCCTCCAGTTGCCGGGCGAAGGGGAGTTGTGGATTGCTGACGTGGATGAGGGCATGGTATTCCCTGGCTTCCGTTCCGTTGTCGAAGCAGGAGATGTCGGCAAGGGCATCATTGAATTCTATGTGGGATAATTGTTGACTCATTCTTCTGTTACTTTGGCGCAAAGGTACGAAGAATAATCGAGAATCAGGCACGCTTGGCTCTTTTTTTGCGGTTTACCATCACAAAGACGGCTGTCAGCAGAAGGATGAGGGTGATGACGACGGAGGGGAAGGTGCGTCGGGAGGCGGCACCGGGGGTATCGGACTTGCTGCCAAACTGGCACTGGTACTGGAGCATACGGTCGATATAGGCGTCCACGGTCTGCCAGTTGCCCGCCTCTATCTCACGCTGAAGGCGTGGCAGCACCTCGCGGATGTATTTCTGATGCTCAGTACCTATGGCTTCCGGCAGTTCATCGGCTGGGGCATACCACCTGACTGTGCCGTCGGCGGCCTCATGCGGGAAGAGGCGCAGCGTCTGCCAGTTGTCATGATGGAAGATATAGGTGGCGAACATCTGTTCGGCCGTCAGACTGTCGCCGGAGGTCATCAGTCTGCGGGCATGGAGACTCAGCGGGGCCACCGTCTCTCCGTCGTGGATGAAAAGTCGGCAGAAGTGGGCCGCCTGTGCCTTGGGAATGACTGCTGATGTGGCATCGGTTGACCAAGCCAGGACTGAGAGGGTTAGGGTGAGTAATATTCTAATGGAACACGAAGACACGAAGGCACGAAGGATGCCTACTGACAGACATCTTCGTTTCTTCGTTTCTTCGTGTTCCATGTTATGAATCAATGCTATTCTTAGATGGACTCTATGAACTTCACCACGGCATCGCGGTCCTCCTTCGGCAGATTGTAGAACTTCTCCGCAGAAGAGTAGGCATCCGACTTCTTGCTGTAGGCGTGCCACATGATGGCTTCAATCACAGTGCGTGCCCGGCAGTCGTGCAGACGGTCGTCGGCACCTGTCAGCAGCAGGCTCAGTCCGCGGCCCCAGAGTGGGGTGGTGCGGCACCAGCCGGTGCGGATGTCGTTGATCATGAACAGGCGGTGCTGTACCATGTCGGTGTAGGGCCAGATGGTCTGGTTGGCATATTTCGGCAGGGCATTCTTGTAGTCCTTGCCGACCGACTTGGCATACGCCTTCGTGCTGGCATCCACCCACATGTCGTCGGCACCCGTCTTCCACGACGGACGGTGGCACTGGGCGCACCCCATGTCGGTGAAGAGTTTCTTGCCGCGCTTCACGGCCTCGTCGTCGAGGTTGCGGGCGGCAGGGACGGCCAGACCGCGATGCCATACCATGAACTGGTAATACTGCTTGTCGGTCATCTCCTCCTGACCATTGTAGTAGTCGTCGTTGAGGAGATACTTCTCGAAGGTGTCCTTATAGGCTATCGACGGGGTGTTGAGCACTTCATAGACGCGTGCAGCGATGCCCTCGTCGGTACCGTCGGCATAGTAGGGGTGCAGGATGCTCGTCTTCGAGGCACCATGCTGCTTGATGTAACTGATGACCTCCGGGTCCTCGCTCTGCGCCTTGGCCCAGGCTGTGGTGCTGTAGAGCCAGTGGCGGTCGGAACGTGTCACGTTGGTGATGTTCCAGATGGCATTGGCGCCGGCACCGTCCTGCAGTGAGCCACGTGTCATGGCATAGGTGAAGCGCTTCAGCGGCCCATGGGTGCCACGGTGGGTGCCCGTGTCATTATAAGGGGCACTGTAGTAGGCACTGGCCTTGAAGGTGTTGGCCTCCTTGTCCCACATCGCTGGGTTCAGTTCCACATACTTTGCCTCGGCAGCCCACTGCTTCTCTATCTCCTCGTCGTCGATGGCGTCGAGCAGGCCTGTGCCGTAGACACCGATGGTCGACTCCAGGCGGACATCATAGTTCTCTGGTTTCGGGTTGGTGTTGAAGGCTGACTGCGGGATGCGCACTTCGGGATAGATGAGGGCATACTTCTCACCGTCGGGGAAGGTCATGGACAGGCCGCTCTCCATGGCTGCCACCGGCTTCCACTCGATGGTGATCTGGTTCTCGTCGATTGGTGCCTTGAAGGGACTCATGGCGGCTGTCTGCGGCATACCCGTCACCTCGGCGATATAGGCATTGTTGTCAGGGTGGTAGATGACGAGCAGATAGCCATTGCCGATGGTGTTGGCGCGATACGCAGTCTGGCGCTTGCCGTGACCGTAACTGGGGTGGCAGGCGATGCAACTGTTGCGGACCCAGGCCGGCCCCAGGCCCTTGCGGGGGGCCACATCGAAGGTGTAGAGGTGCTCGAAGAAGTCTTCACCGGTGTTGAAGTCCTCTTCCATGCCCGGCACATTCGACACTGCCGGGGCAGGGTCGGAGTAACTGGCTGCCTCTGTCGTGCCCAGGGCGCCGCCTGGATACCACTCCTCGGCGGTGAAGGTGTCGTTGGCCTTGCCGAAGACGGTCTCCTCTCTTTCGAGTTTGCCAAGGCCGGAATCGTTCTTGTCATCGTCAGAACAGGCGGCCAGCATCGGCAGACAGAGCAGTCCGATGACCGTCAGTCTTGACAGATTTCTCACTTTCATCATAATGTATTTGTTTTAGTTGTTTGGGATTAGTCCTCGACGTCCCAGTCCTCGTCGTCCTCAAAGTCGATTTTCCAGATGGTGGAGCAGTACTTCACGAACGGGGCGGGCATATTGCTGATATCCTCGATGGCGCTGACATACGTGGACTCGACGGCCTCATTGACGTTGAGGTCATCAGTCTCCACGCTGGCGAAGAAGGTGTGGAAACTGTATCTGTTGGCTGTCTTGTCGGTAGAGCCGAGCCAGACGTTGCGGATGGAACGGATGTTGTCGCGGAAGTCGGCGATGGAGTTGTAACTGTAGGGTGACTCCACGTATGAGATGTCGCCGGTGGCGAACGGGTTGGTGATCTTGGCTGTACCCACCTCATTGGCGATGCCGACGCAACTGCCTTCGTTGGCGGCAAGTACCTGGGTGATGGCATCCTTCAGGGTGGAGAAGGTGCTCTTGGAATCCTTGATGCCGGCATTGACCAGGTTGTCGCCGTAGTTGAGTCCGTTTACGGTAGTGTAGTCCAGACCGGCATCCTTCACGACCTTCGCACGGGCTGCGTTCTTCTCTCCCTCCCAGGCTACCTGCAGTTGGAAGGTGCGCTCCTTCAGCAGGGTGCAGATGGTCTGGGCATACTTCAGTTCCTGGGCACCTGTGATCTTCTCGAAGTTCTTGTAGGTGTCGTAGGTCTGGAACTCTGCCACCTTGCGCGGCTGACCGTCGCGGAACAGGATGAACTCCAAGGCGTGGAAGCCCAGGATGGTGGCATCCGCTAGCATCTCGGCGTTCATGCCGTTGTTGAAGTAGTTCAGCAGGAGTGAACGGTTCAGTGGCCAGGAGTCGATGGTGGGGTCGATGTCGAAGTCGGAGGCGGCACCCATCAGGAAGGCCTCACTGCGCTCCCAGTATTTGCGGGCTTCCTTGAAGTCTTCGCAGGCTGAGTTGATTTGGGACTGCGTGATGGTGCTGACTGTCAAGCCGTTCAGCGTGTTCTCCAGTTTCTCGGTCTCGTCGGCCAACTGGGTATAGGTGGGCACGATCACGTTGCTGACCAGGTTTTTCAGCACTTCGCGGAGATAAGTCTCCTGCTGTTCCGTCAGTCGCGACACGGCGATGGCCATGTTGGCACCCTGCAGGTTGGTCACCAGGTCGGCACACGACTCAATGGCGTCCTCGCCGAACTGCGTGTTGCTATAGTTGGCGGGCGTGGTGTTGAGGGGATAATTGTCCTGGTCCACCTCGGGCTGCGTCATGATGATGTTGAAGTCTGTTGTCGTCTGTTGGTTGTTGTCGTCATCCTTGCTGCTGCAGGATGTGATTGTCAGGGCTCCAATGAGGACGGCAGCTGACAGGATAAAATACTTTTTCATTGTCTTGTTAATTTTTATAGTGTTTTTTTACAGGAAAAATCCTTCGTAGGCCACGCCGATGTTCACTGAGGGCTCATTGTTGTAGAGGCTCTTCAGGAACCGGTTGGAATATTCAGCCTTGATGGCAATCTGCTTGACGGGGTGATAGTTGATGCCGACGGCCAGGCGCTTCACCTCGGTATAGTCGTAGGCGGTGCCCTTGGTGTCGCTGGCATAGGGGTTATACTGCTCATAGCGTCCGAAGACGTAGAGTTGCTGCTTGTCATCGCGGAGTCGGCGGATCTGTGAGAAGATGTCATAGCCAGCCTCGATGCCTATCGCGTATGCATTCTTGCTCACGAAGGCCGAGTGCTTGTAGGGTGACTTGGAGTTCAGACGGTTGTAGACGTACTTCAACTGGTCGGCATCGCCGAGATAGCCGTAGTCAGCCTGGCCGCGAACAATCCAGTTGTGGCCCTTATAGGTGAAGTCGAAGGCACCCACGGCCACCACGCCCTTGTACTCTGCATCCACACCGTTGGCATTGCGGGGATAACTGTTGCCGATGCTGTGCCCATAGTAGCCGCTCAGACCGAAACGGAGGCCGGGGATGGAGTAGTTGTCGAGGCGGAGGGCCACGCCGTACTTGTTGGCCACGTCGAACTCCAGCGGCGACTTGTGCCCCTTGTGTATCCATCCCGTGTTGGTGAAATGGTCGGCATTGAGGCCTGCCAGGAACTGTGCCTCATAGCGGAAGTCCTTGTAGCGTCCCCAGAAACTGATGCCCGTCTGATGCCAGGTGGAGGGCAGGATGGTGTTCTCGCCCTCGGGACGATAGACGGTGAAGAAGTTGAGGGGCTCATGGTGGGCATTGTTCAGACCCACGGGCACCACGATATGGCCGGCCTTGATGTGGGCGGCCTTGGAGAAGGTCTTCTGCAGCCAGAACTGCTCCAGTTCCACCTCGCCGCCTTTCTCGGTCTCCTGTTCCCATTCGCCGCCTTCCTCGTCTTCCTTCTCGTAGGCGATGCCGTTGCCGCCATGCTCAAACTCTATCTCCGTGCCGAATGACCAGCCCTTGCCGAAGTCATAGCCTAAATAGATGACGGCATGAGGAATGTCGAAACGCCCGTGGGAGGGGTCGTCCTTATGCTGTTCCGGCTGACTGTAACGGCTCACATGGTCGCTGAAGAAATTGCGGCTATAGGCCACTTCGCCGTAGCCGCCTATGGAGAAACGCTTGCCGGAGGCATGCTGCAGCACACTGTCGCCAGTAGCCTCTTGCGCCCTGGCGGGGGTGAATGATAATTGACTGATGATAAATGATAAAACTAATAAGTTACGTTTCATACTTCTCATATTACTCTAAAAACGGTTGCAAAGGTACGGTGTTTTGTAAAATGACGCAATACCTAAAAATGGTGAAATTGCCTGAAAAAGCCTTTCACAGGAGGTTCTCCTATTCAAAAATACCTAATTGTAATTATTGCGTATTTCGCAAAATTTCTATAATTTTGCACCCATAATAATAAATAGGTAGTTAAGAAGGATGAAAAATCAGAAGATGTATGAGGCCGATGATAAGATGATTTCTCTTATCCGCGACAACTACGACCTGCTACAGGCACTGGGCAGTTTCGGCATCTCACTGGGATTTGGCGACAAGACTGTGAAGGAGACTTGCGACGACAACCATGTGGATACCTATACTTTCTTGGCCGTGGTCAACTATACCATCAACGGCTATGGGGAGTTCGACAATGATGAAATGATCTCCGTGCGTACGCTCTTGCACTATCTCGAGGCCAGCCATGCCTATTACCTCGACTTCCAGTTGCCATTTATCCGCAGGGAGTTGGCCGAGTCGCTCGACGAGAACGACTCGCTGGCACAACTCATCCTCAGGTTCTATGATGAGTATGCCCATGAGATACGGCGGCACATGATGTATGAGCAGAAGACGCTCTTCCCCTATGTGGAGTCGCTCCTCGAAGGGCAGCCGGCCAGCGACTATAATGTGGAGACATTCTCTAAGCACCATGGGGCGGCAGACAAGAAACTGCGTGAGTTGAAACTGCTCATCATCAAGTATCTGCCAGGCGACGGTCTTCGTAACAACAAACTGACCGCCACTCTCCACGATATCTACGACAATGAGGCCTGGCTGCGACAGCACGCACAAGTGGAAGACCATATCTTCGTGCCTGCCATCCGGCGGATGGAGAAACTGGTCAAGCAGACCGATGTGTCCAGGAATATCAGTGACATGGTGTTCAAGGGTGGGGTGGGGCAGAGTGCCGACAGCCTGAGCGACCGTGAGAAGGATGTCATCGTGGCACTGGTGCAGGGGATGTCGAACAAGGAGATTGCCGACCACCTATGCATCTCCATCAATACCGTCATCACCCATCGGCGAAATATAGCCCGCAAACTGCAGATCCATTCACCGGCAGGTCTGACTATCTACGCCATCGTCAACGGACTGGTGGATATCACCAGCGTGAAACTATAAAGCAGAGGGTGTGCCTGCACACGCACACCCTCTTTGGCTTAAATCTTGTTGATGTCCACATAGCCGTGCATCACGGCATAGATGGTCAGGGCACTGACACTCTTCATGCCCAACTTGTCCATGATGTTCTTACGATGCGTCACCACGGTGGCCAGACCGATGTTCAACTTGTCGGCTATCTCCTTGTTGATATAGCCCTGTACAATCAGTGCCATCACTTCTATCTCACGGTCGGAGAGAATCTTCTGTTGCAGCACCTTTGGCATGGGGGGCAGATGCTCGCCCTGGCCATGGGCATGCTGCTCAAGGGCCAGGATGGCATGCACCAACTCCCGCTCGGGTACATTGATACACAGGCTGTGGAACTCGCTCAGTTGTGAGACTGAGTCGAGTGAGAGGGTCAGCACTATCGTCTTACGGCGGTTGGCCGTAAAGAAATCCTTGTTCTCCAGAACGATGTTCATCGCCGTGAAGAAGTGGAAATACTGTTCCGGCTGACTGGCCAACAATTCGGCAAACGACCCAAACGTGTCGACAGTCATGATGGGCATCACATTCTGCAGAAGGTGCTTGAGCCCCAAGGTAGCCAGGGTGTTCGGATCGATGATGGCTATCTTTGGCCTTCCCTCCATACTGGATTAGTCGTTGACAATCTGGAACAGGTTGTAGAAGCCCGTCATCATGAACACCTTCTTGATGTCATCATTGATGTTCTTGATGGTCACCTTACTGCCCTTGGCGGCTGCCTCCTTACGGATGGTGAGGAACATGCGCAGCCCCGAACTACTGATGTACTCCAGGTCAGAACAGTCGAGCGTGATGGGCTTGTCGGCATTCTGAAGTATCGGCTCAATCTCCTTCTGGGCCTTCACGGATGCAGGCGTGTCAAGGCGACCGCTTACTGTGGCCACCACCTTTTCATTTTGTTCTTTAATCTCGAAAATCATAATGCTTTATTTTTTATGAATTAAACTTTTTTTGTCAGCGTCAGAATGTTCTGGCCGTCTTTGTATTGATAGTGTACTTTATCCATGATTTGACGGACCAGATGGATGCCTAGTCCGCCGATGGGGCGCTCCTCGGCAGAGAGGGTCGTGTCGACCTCTGCCTGGGCTGTCGGGTCGAATGGCGTGCCGGAGTCGATGAGCGTGAAAGTCAGACTGCCGTCCTCGGCCATGGCTTCCACGGTCACATCACCCGCCACACCGGCAGGATAGGCATAGGACATCACGTTGACTACAGCCTCTTCAAGGGCCAGGTTCAGACTCATGGCCATGGAGAAGTCCACCATCTGCTGGTCGCAGAAGGTCTCGATAAACTCACTGAGTTCGGGAATCCGCTCAATGTCGTTGGGAAGAACAATCTTGCTTTTTGCCATCGGTCTCTCTATTATTCAGTTCTAATTAGTCTCTCATCTTAGGACAGGAATCCCAGCAGGGCGCCGGCTGCCACGGCTGAGCCAATCACACCGGCCACATTCGGCCCCATGGCATGCATCAGCAGGAAATTGTGGCGGTCGTACTCCAGACCGAGATTGTTGGAGATGCGTGCAGCCATAGGCACCGCACTCACGCCTGCGTTGCCAATCAGCGGGTTCAGTTTCTTGCCTTCCGGCAGGAAGAGGTTCATGATCTTGACGAAGCAGACGCCCGAGGCTGTGGCTATCATGAAGGCCATTGCACCCAGGGCGAAGATCTTGATGGTGTTGAAGGTCAGGAATTCAGATGCCTGTGTGGAACAGCCTACGGTAAGCCCCAGCAGCATCACCACGATGTCATTCAGGGCGGCACCGGCTGTCTTGGCCAGACGGGTGGTCTTGCCCGACTCCTTCAGCAGGTTGCCAAAGAACAGCATGCCTAGCAGGGGCAGTCCGGAGGGCACGATGAAGGTGGTGAGCAGCAGGCCGATGATGGGGAAGAGGATGCGCTCTGTCTGCGACACCTCGCGCCCCGGCTTCATCTTGATGACACGCTCCTTCTCAGTGGTCAGCAGACGCATGATGAACGGCTGGATGACCGGTACGAGAGCCATATAACTATATGCACACACGGCAATGGCACCCATCAGGTTGGGCGACAGTTTCGACGACAGGAAGATGGCTGTAGGACCGTCGGCTCCGCCAATGATGGCGATACCGGCAGCCTGCGAGGGCTCGAAGCCCATGGCCAATGCCACCATATAGGCACCGAAGATGCCAAACTGGGCGGCAGCGCCGATGAGCATCAGTTTCGGGTTGGCCAGCAGGGCCGAGAAGTCGGTCATGGCTCCGATGCCCAGGAAGATGAGCGGGGGATACCACCCTTGGCGCACACCCTGATAGAAGATGTTCAGTACCGAGTTGTCTTCATAGAGTCCTATCTCCAGCCCGGCGTCTGCGCGGAAGGGAATATTACCGAGGATGATGCCCAGGCCGATGGGCACGAGCAACAGGGGTTCGAAGTCTTTCTTGATGGCAAGCCAGATAAAGAAGGCTCCCACCGCAATCATGATGAGATTCCCCACCGTGGCATTGGCAAAGGCCGTGTAGGTGAGAAACTCATGGAAGTTCTGTATGATAAATTGTCCTAAATCCATAGTCTGTACCCCCTAAGTTAGGGGGAAGGGGGTCTGAACAAGCGAAAATCAGACCTTTAGTTTGTTATTTTGGTGAGAGCCTGCGCCTGTTCAGACCCCCAACCCCCTAACTTAGGGGGCTTTCATTATCCGATTGTCATCAGCACAGCACCTTCCATCACCGTCTCGCCTTGGCTGACCGTGATGGAGGTGACCGTTCCCTCGTACTCCGACTCGATGTTGTTCTGCATCTTCATGGCCTCCAGCACGAGCACGGTGTCACCCGGCTTCACGGCATCACCTACCTTCACCTTCAGTTCTGTGACAGTGCCTGGCAGCGGGGCCTTCACGGGTGAACCGGCACCCGCTTGTGCCGCAGGGGCTGCTGCGGGGGCAGCGGGAGCAGCGGCCACGGCGGGACGAGCCACCGGCTTCGGGGCTTCCACACGGACCTTCTTCAGCGAACTCGTCGGGTTGATGGGCTGTTTCAGTTCCACGTCAAAGCGGATGCCATTGACATTCACCTTGGCTACGTTGCCCTCTACTTCTTCTATCTCTACGTCGTAGTCGACGCCTTGTACTTTATATTGATACTTATTCATTTTGAACTTTTGGGTTTGAAGTTTGAAATTTGTGATTACCTCAGATCGTTTGTCGTGGGAATCCGCATACCCTGGTGGCTCTGAGGCTGCATCGGGTCGTGGAAGTGGGTCATCTGTGCATACTCGTCGCTCCAGCCTGTCTGGCGGTTCTTGATGGTGATCACACCGCTCTCCACGTCATGCACATCGTCCTGATACTGCTTGAGGGCCATCGAGATGACGGCGATATACACCTCCTTGTCGATACCTTTCGTCTTCAGACCGTCCTGCAGGATATTGCCCGTGGCGTGCGCGATGTCGTGGGTCACCTCTACGGTCTTGGTGATAGGCTTGATAGGCTGGGTATTGACCACCTTCTTCGCTGTGTCGAGATGGCGCATGAGCAGGCCGAAGAGCCAGAAGAACACGAAGAGCAGGGTCAGGCAGAAGAACACGATCCCCATGGCCAGCAGCGTGATGCCGATGCCATACGGATCCTCACGCTTCAGTTTGGCATCCTTCGTCTCGTCGGTCTTGATGAAGTTCTCGATGCCCGGTGTGACGTTCTCTGCCGACTTCACGCTCCAGCCATTGCCGTGACGGGCATAACTCTGGTTGGCCGCCAGGGCGGGCAGACTGACGGAGTCGATCAGTTCAGTGGCATTACCATTGTAGAACCCGATCCACAGGGGCTCTGACATTGGTATTTTCAGTGAGAGGTGCATCTTGCCCTGTGCAGGGTTTGAGTTGGCGAAGAATACGATGTGCTGGCGGCCGCCAATCTGTGTGCGGCTGTCACCACTGGGGATGACGCTCATGCGCTTGATGCGCTCTGGCACGCTCATCTTCGGATCGAGCACGGTGCGGTCGGTCGTGAAGTACATGCCTCGGATGTTATAGGTGGTGAACGACGTGTTCTCCAACTCTATCCAGGCCTCCCTGTTGCCGTACTCATCCTCAATGCTGGCGGTGTTGTTGGTCAGCACCTCGTTGATGCGGATGTTCTTGGCCCCTTGAGCCATCGCCGCCGTGGTGCCTGCCAGCAATGCGCTGCCGAGCAAGAGTTTCTTTAGTCTATTCATTTTCTTGTTTAGTGTATTATATAGATGTTTTCGTTATTCCGTTATTCTGTCAGCCCTCATCCGCAGAAGAACAGCACGATGATCTGAGCCGTGAAGATCCTCAGGAACATCGACAGCGGGTAGACCGTCGAGTAGCCGATGGCCGGCGCCTCCTTCGAGCAGATGCTGTTGGCATAGGCCAGTGCAGGTGGGTCGGTGTACGTGCCCGCTATCATACCGGCGATGGTGAAGTAGTTGAACTTGTAGCGCAGACGGGCGATTGGACCCACTATCAGGATGGGGATGGTTGTGATCAGGAATCCGGTCAGCACATAGAGCAGGCCGTCACCCTCTACCACCGTTTCGAAGAAGTTGGCACCCGCCTTGATGCCCACGGAGGCGAGGAAGAGCACAAGCCCGATCTCGCGCAGCATCATGTTGGCCGACGTCGTGGTATAGGTCACGAGGTGTATCTTGTAGCCGTAGCGGCCTATCAGGATGGCGATGATCAGCGGACCGCCAGCCAGACCCAGTTTCACGGGAACCGGCATGCCGGGGATGGCGAAGGGCAGGGAACCGAAGATGAGGCCGAGGAAGATGCCCACGAAGATGGTGGCGATATTCGGCGCGTTCAGACGGCGGATGGAGTTGCCCATCTTGTTGGCTACACGGTCGACGGCATCCTCTGGCCCCACCACCATGATGCGGTCGCCCACCTGCAGGGGCAGGCTGACAGAGGCGAAGAGGTCCATGCCGTGACGCGTCACACGGGTCACGTTCACGCCGTAGACGCTCGAGAAATGGAGCGACCCGAGAGACTTGCCGTTGATACTTGGATTGGTGATGAGGATACGTTTCGACACAAGGGGCTGGTCAGACTGCTCGAAGTCGATGTCGAGTTTCGGACCGATGAAGGCGGTGATGGCCTCCTGGTCGGCCTCGGCACACACGATGAGCATCTGGTCGCCGATGTGGAAGATGGTGTTGCGGTTGGGGATGCAGAGTTCGCCCTGGTGCACCAGTCGCGTCACCACGAAGTCGCGGTTCAGGAAGTCGTGCACTTGCAGCAGTGTCTTGCCTTCCAGATATTTGTTGGTCACCTCCAGATGCATCTTATAGGGCTTCTTGTTGGCGTTGCCCTCTTCCTGGGCGGCCAGTTGGTCTTCCTCCTGCTCCAACTTCACCTTGCATATATACCTTATTAATATAGTGGCTCCGATGATACCCAGCACACCGAGTGGATAGGCACAGGCATAGGCGGAGGCTATCTGAGGGGCTCCGTTGGGGAACACCGTGTTCAGAGCCTCGTTGGCGGCACCCAGACCGGGCGTGTTGGTCACGGCTCCATAGAGCGTACCGACCATCATCGGCAGATTGCTCACATTGCTGGTGTCGAAGAAGATGTAGTAGCAGGAGAACATGACGAGGATATTCAGCAGGATGGCTGTCGCGGCCAGGCCGTTGAGTTTGACTCCTGCTGTACCGAAACTCTCGAAGAAACCCGGTCCTACCTGCAGACCGATCATAAAAACGAACAGGATCAGTCCGAAGTCCTGCATGAAGGTCAGAATGGGGGTGGGGGCGGTGAAGCCAAGGTGGCCGGCCACAATACCCGCGAAGAGCACGAAAGTCACGCCTAAGGATATGCCGAACAACTTGATCTTGCCCAAGTATACGCCTGTGGCGATGACGATGGCGTACAATAGCACGATATGCGCTACAGAGTCAGTTGTTAAGAACAGGTCTTTTAACCATTGAAATGATTCCATCTGTCTATAATAATTTTGCGATCTCAAATTTTCGAGTGCAAAGATACAGAAAAAATGCTCATAAATTGCATTTTTGTGCATTTAATTTCGAATAAAAAACGATTTTTTATTTCTTTCACAATTCAAAACGACAAATTGAACAAAAAAGTTGTAACTTTGTCGCCTGTTACGTGAAACTTACGATATTACTTATATAATAATTTAAACGTATTTATGGCAAACAAAGAAAAACTCTTTACCGAGTTTACCGCGCCGACCACGCAAGAGTGGCTCGACAAGATTGAGGTTGACCTGAAGGGGGCCGACTTCCAGAAACGCTTGGTATGGAGAACCAATGAAGGTTTTAATGTGCAGCCCTTCTATCGCAGGGAGGATCTGAAGGATCTGAAGACACCTGATGCGCTGCCAGGCGAATTCCCCTTCGTGCGTGGTAACAAGAAGGACTCTAATGTGTGGTATGTTCGGCAGAACATTGTGGTGGATGACCCCGCAGAGGCCAACAAGAAGGCTCTGGACATTCTCAACAAGGGCATCGACTCGCTGGGATTCCGGCTGCCGGGTAAGATGGTCAGCAAGGAGACGGTGGAGACCCTGCTTAGGGATATCTATTGCGATATCGTCGAGATCAACTTCTCCACCTGTCCGCGCCATTCCCTCGAACTGGCGCAGATTCTCGTGGACTATTTCGAGGGGAAGGGGTACGACAAGGAGAAGGTGGTTGGCACCATCGAATGGGACCCCATACAGAAAATGCTGATGAAGGGCAAGGATGTCACGCCCGTACTGGAGTTCGGCCCTCAGATTGTCGAGGCGCTCAAAGCCTATCCTAACTTCCGTTGTATCGCTGTCAGCAGTGACGCGCTCAACAATGCCGGTGCCTATATCGTACAGGAACTCGGCTATGCCCTGGCTTGGGGCAATGAGTACCTGCAGCAACTGGTGGATGCCGGTGTCGATGCTGACCTCGCCGCCAGGAGCATCAAGTTCGATATGGGCATCTCGGAGAACTACTTCATGGAGTTGGCTAAGTTCCGTGCCGCCCGTCTCCTGTGGGCCCAGATTGTGAAACAGTATGAGCCGAAGGATGACAAGGCCTGTCAGATGATAGTCAATGCCACGACCTCTCGGTATAATCAGACGGTGTATGATTCCTATGTGAACCTTCTCCGCTCTCAGACGGAGGCCATGAGCGCGGCTCTCGGCGGCATCCACTCGATGGTGGTCACCCCGTTTGATGTGCCCTATGAGACTCCCTCCGATTTCTCCGAGCGTATCGCCCGCAACCAGCAACTCCTTCTGAAGGAGGAAAGCCACTTCGGTAACATCGTCGACCCGGGGGCCGGCTCTTACTATATCGAGCACCTGACTGACGCCCTGGCTCAGGAAGCCTGGAAGATATTCCTCAAGGTGGAAGAGGAGGGAGGCTTCCTCGCTGCCGTCAAGGCCGGTACGGTACAGGACGACATCAATTCCACTAACGCGAAGCGCCACGGCGATGCCGCCAAGCGCAAGGAGTTCATCCTGGGCACCAACCAGTTCCCCAACTTCACGGAGAAGAGCGAGGGTAAGCGTCCCCTCAGCCCAACCTGTTGCTGTAATACAGAAACTCAGCCGCACTGCGAGGCACCCTTCAAGGCCATCGAGCCCACCCGCCTCTCTGCCGACTTCGAAGACCTCCGCATCCACACCGAGGAGACGCGCGTGCCCACAGCCTTTATGCTGACCATCGGCAACCTCGCCATGCGCCAGGCCCGTGCCCAGTTCTCATGCAACTTCCTTGCCTGTGCAGGCTACAAGGTCATCGATAACCTCGGCTTCAAGACCGTCGAGGAGGGTGTTGATGCTGCCCTCGAGGCCAAGGCCGACATCGTGGTCATCTGTTCTTCTGATGATGAGTATGCTGAATATGCCGTCCCGGCCTTCAAGTATCTCGACGGCCGCGCGATGTTCGTCGTGGCCGGAGCCCCTGCCTGCATGGAAGACCTCAAGGCCGCCGGCATCGAGAATTTCATCCATGTCAAGTGTAACGTATTAGAAACCCTCAAGGAGTATAATGCTAAGTTAGGTATATAATTTTATTTATGGAACACAAAGACACAAAGAC
>CAMVJQ010000051.1 GCA_947167845.1 uncultured Prevotella sp.
GAACCTTATTGATTCACCCCACCCCTAACCCCTCCCCTTATAGGGGCGGGGAGTAGTACAGAAGTTCGGAACTTCCGCATATAAGAATTTAACACAGAAAAAAAACGTAAATGAAGAAGAAGATTATCGAGGTGGCGGTGAAGGTGATAGTAGCCGCTCTCACAGCATTCCTGACGGCTATCACGACCACGTCGTGCATGGGCTACGGCCCGCTGCCGCTCTAAAAGGGCTTATAGTCATAGAACATTGTAGACTGAAATGGTGCCCCTGCACCCCAGAGATGGGGATGCAGGGGCACTTGCCTATGAGGCGGGACTAACGGAATTGAGAAATCCGTGGCTAAAACAGCGCCCACTGGTCAACGACGATGTGCTCGTCGAGTGCACGGACGGTCAGCGTGTGGCCGCCCTCATCGAGGCTGACGGGGAGCGAGCGCAAGGCCTGGCCGCGAAGCACGTTCTGCTTCCACTGCTCTGAGCGGAAAGGCTCTTTCAGCGAATAGACCGTAGGCTCTGCCCCGTCGACACTGACGCTATAGCGGATGTCGCCCCCATCGACGGCGTGGGTGGGAATCAGCGCGGTCTGCAGCGTATAGTCGCCTGCCTTGTCGACGGTGAAGCGATAAGTCAACTGCCCGCCCTTCGGCAAGGCTACGGCTCGCATCGAATGACCCAGCATCTGAATGGTGCGCACGCCGGCGGAAGCGGAGGCATAGTCGGCAGCCTGATGGAGAATTGAGAATTGAGAGTTTAGAGGAGAGAGGAGAGAGGAGAGAGGAGAGAGAATGGAGAATTGAGAATGGAGAATTGAGAATGGAGAAGACGGGCATGTACATCCTCGAAGACGGGCAGACGGCGCGGGGCGGCATCCATCAGATAGCGCCACTTACCGCCACGCATACTGTTGTACTGCGACGTGAGCGACTGTATCTCCGCATAGGCCCGGCGGCTCTCAGCCGAGTCGCCCAGTATCTTACGACTCATGGCCGCAGCAGCACTCACGGGATACTGGATGGCTGCAAACCAGGCATCTGCCAGTTCGGGGCGCACCAGCGGACGGCACTCCGTGAGCACAGTCTTGATGCGCTCGAAAGAGGCGATGCGTGCCGCTGCCTCTGCCGCCGTCAGGGGCACGTCGGTCACGGGGGAGAGTCCCCGATGATACTTCTTCTTGTCGAGTTCCACCTGCGTCCATCCCATAAACTCCGGGCGACGCTCGCCGCAGAGGCGCCAGAACTCCAGCATCGCGGGCAGGAGCCGCTCGCCCGCCTCGCGCCCGAACTGCCGACAGAGCCAGGCCCGGTAATGGTCAGTGAGCGAAGCACCGCTGACGCAGTCGATGTCCCAGGCCATGTCGAGGAAGAGTTCGAGGTCGTAGCCCGCCACCTTCACGTCGTGCACGTTAGCAATCCACAACTGTCTCACCTGGCGGTCGTAAGCCTCGCGCATCTCGTTGTATATCAGTCCGGGCTGCGTGGTGGTGAGCCACAGGTAGTCGTGCGGGCGCCCCCAGTAACTGAGGTGATAGTAGACGGCTCCCCCGCCCTGCCGCTGCTGCTCGCGGGGGCCGGCATAGCGCGTCATGTAGCCATAGTTGTCGTCACACCACATCAGCGTCACGTAGTCGGGCACCCGCAGCCCCATCTCGTAGAGTTCGAGCACCTCCTTGTAGGGCACGAACGTCTGCATCAGCGTGGAGGGGTCGCCCACATATCGCCTGAGCAACTCCTGCTGGTCGTCGATCACCTGCTGCAGGCCGTCGAACTTCTCCTGCAGGGTGGTGTAGCCCTCCATCGAACTGTCGTGGATGCCGCGCATGCCGATGGTGAAGATGCGCTCCGCACCCCTCCCCCCGCAGGGGGAGCCGCGTTCCGCACCCCTCCCCCTACAGGGGGAGCCGGAGGGGGTCATCTCCTTGAGCCGCTCCGCCCAGTACTGCTGCACAGCCTCGCGGTTGGTCTTATAGTTAAACCGTCCTCGCTCCGCCACGTTCCACTCGCCCACATTGTTGCGCATCATCGGCTCGCAGTGGGAGGTGCCGATGATGATGCCGCACGAGTCGGCCACAGCCCTGGCACCCTCGACGCTGAAGAAGGCCACCGTGCCCTCATGCATGGCGGGCCAGATGGTGTTGGCCCTCAGGCGCAGGAGCAGTTCGAATATCCGCCGGTAGGTCTTGGGGCCGATTTGCCCCTTCGGTCCCTTCTCATAATTCATATAACTCCACGGGCGCGTGCTCCAGTCCTCATCGTTGATGAAGATGCCCCGGCAGGCCACGCTGGGGGTATGATCCACTGCGAAGTTGTCGTCGATGACGAGGCGGTCGCGCCTCTCCGGCACGACGTCGCCCCACCATATCCACGGCGAGACGCCCGCCAGACGGGAGAGTTCGAGGATGCCGTAGGCCGTGCCCCGGCCGTTATGCCCCTCGACGACAATCTGCCCGCCACTGACGGAGAGGCGGAAGCCGTCGTCGGAGCCCCTGCCCTGCACGATCCTGATGGTCGCCCGGTCGGCAGCCACAGGCGTCAGCCCCGTCACCTGCCGCATGTCGTCCTTCCACATCGCGAGAGCCGTGCTGACCACGGGGTCAGCACCCTCAGCCACACTGTAGGTGACGGGATGCTGCCCGTCGAACCACACCACGCCCGAGGCGCGGCCCACTGCCCCGCCCAGGATCACAACAAGGAGTAATATCAGATTCCGTTTCATATAAGGTAAAATGGGATTAGCGGCGCAGCACACGATAGCCGTAGACACTCACGACGAGGAAGCAGAGGAAGGGCAGCACGAACGAGGCATTGGTGGCGGGGAAGCCGCCCAGCACCGTGCCACGGTCGATGATCATCGCCTGGAACGGCGGCAGCACCGAGCCGCCGAGGATGGCCATGATAAGACCGGCAGCACCGAACTTGGCATCGTCGCCCAGACCGTCGAGGGCTATGCCATAGATGGTGGGGAACATCAGCGACATGCAACCACTGACACACACCAGACAGTAGAGCCCCCATTCATTCTGCAGCAGGATGACACCCATAGTAAAGGCCATCGCCAACAGGCCGAAGATCATCAGCAGACGGGCGGGGCGGAGCCACTTCATCAGCCAGGTGGCGATGAAACGGGAGCAGATGAAGAAGAGCATCGCATAGATGTTATAACGCTGCGACAGCACCTCGGCACTCTGCTCGTCCATCCCCTCGGCCATAAACACACGGGTGCCATACTGGATGATGAACGTCCAGCACATGATCTGGGCTCCGACGTAGAAGAACTGCGCGATGACGCCCTCGCGATAATACTTAATACCACAGATGCGCCTGAGCGTGGTCAGCGGATGGACATCATGATTCTGATCGCCTATCTTCGGCATCTTGGTGAAACGGATGGTCAGGAACATCACCGCAATCACCACGCCAATGATCAGATAAGGCGACATCAGCACACTCAGGTCGGCATCCTTCAGCGCCTCAAACTCAGCATCGCCCAGCAGAGCACGCTCGTCGCTGCTCATCGGATTGAGACGGGCCTGGATGAAGTTCATCGCCACGTACATGCCGATGATGGAGCCACAGGGGTTGAAGCACTGCGCCATATTCAGGCGCCGGGTGGCCGTCGCCTCAGGGCCCATCGTCAGGATATAGGGGTTGCAACTCGTCTCCAGGAACGAGAGGCCACAGGTCATGATGAAATAGGCAATGAGGAAGCAGCCATAGATGCCCACCGCCTTGGCCGGGAAGAACAGCAGGGCACCAACGGCATAGAGGCCAAGCCCCATCAGTACACCGGCCTTATAGGAGTACTTGCGGATGAAGATGGCTGCGGGAAAGGCCATACAGAAATAGCCGCCGTAGAAGGCCACCTGCACCAGCGTGCCGTCGGTGACACTCATCCTGAATATCTTAGAGAACGCCTTCACCATCGGATTGGTGATGTCGTTGGCAAAGCCCCACAGGGCAAAGCAAAACGTCACAAGGATGAAGGGGATGAGATATTTAGAGGGAACCACCCCTCCCCCGTCCCCTCCCGATGGAGGGGTGGATGTACGGTTGTTTGATTCAGTATTCATAATTCACGATGCCAATTCACAATGCACAATGCTCAATGCACAATGCACAATTCACAATGCACAATTCTTCATTCTTAATTCTTCATTCTTCATTCTTCATTACTTATAGATCGGTCCGAAGTTCTGACAGGCACGGTAGTCGGCTCCCTCCTTATCCATGCCAAAGGCATTCCAAGCCGCGGGACGGAAGATGTCCTTATCGGCGACATTGTGCATACATACGGGGATACGCAGGATAGAGCAGAGCGTCAGCACATCGGCACCGATATGTCCGTAGGCAATAGCCCCGTGATTGGCGCCCCAGTTGTTCATCACAGAATAGACATCCTTGAAGGCATCCTTCGAGGGGTCGAGACGTGGCGTGAACCATGTGGTGGGCCAAGTCGGGTCGGTACGCTTGTCGAGGATGTCATTCACCTCTGGGTCGAGATCCACGGTCCAGCCCTCAGCCAACTGCAGCACAGGACCGAGTCCTTGCACCATATTCACGCGCATCATCGTCATCGGCATGCCTCCCTTCGAGAGGAAATGAGAGGAATAGCCTCCGCCACGGAAATAGTCGCGGTCAGCGGGCATCCAACTGGTAGCCTCCAGACAGGCCTTCACGTCCTGCTCGGTCATACGCCAGTGCTCCTTCATCGTGGGCTGTCCGTCAGCGTCAGTCATGGCACCTGTGGCATCGAGTGTCGTGGCACCGGAGTTTATCAAGTGGATAAAGCCCTGTGCAGCGAGTCCTTCAGGCGACTTGCCCGTCACTCGCTTTACAGCCTCCGGACTCCAATAGGTTCGGATGTCGGAGAACATCACGCCCCGGTTGGTCAGCAGGTGGCCGAAGAGCATGGAGATGCCGTTCAGCGAGTCGTTCTCCGTTGCCAGCACGTCGGCCTCACGGATGCCGTTCCAGTCGAACGAGGTACACATCATCGACTCCGGGAAGTCGAAGTTCGGCTTATAGTCCGTCCACTGGCGCTGTCCCTGCACGCCGCCCAAGATGGCATTATGTCCCTTGGCTTCCTCCTTATAGCCCATCTCGAGCAGTTTGGGATTGCCGTGCATCAAGTCGCGGATGATCATCATGTTCTTAACCGTAAACTCCCAATCGGCGTCTTTCTCCTGAAGGTTCTTTCCCTTGCCCTTGCCGTTGAAGGTTGTCATCGGTGTGCCGGGGAAGAGCGGACGGTCCTCATTGTAATCGTGACCTTCCTGGGGCTTGCAGTACTGCTCCACCCACTTCATGGCCCGTTCGAACTCCTCATGGTCATAGATGCCAAAGTCTACACGCCGCAGGATCTCCACCAACTCTACATACTCCGTGCGCATGCCGAGATAGTGCTGCATGAAATCAGCATCGACGATACTGCCGGCGATACCCATACAGGTGTTGCCCAACGAGAGATACGACTTGCCGCGCATCGTTGCCACAGCCTGAGCAGCACGGGCAAAGCGCAGTATCTTTTCAGCCACGTCGGCTGGGATGGTGTTGTCGTCCAGGTCCTGCACATCATGTCCGTAGATGCCGAAAGCAGGCAGTCCCTTCTGGGCATGGGCAGCCAGCACAGCAGCCAGATAGACAGCGCCCGGACGCTCCGTTCCGTTGAAGCCCCATACGGCTTTCGGATAGTGGGGATTCATGTCCATCGTCTCTGAGCCGTAGCACCAGCAACTGGTGACGGTGATGGTGGAGCCCACACCCTCGCGCTCGAATTTCTCGGCACAGGCGGCACTCTCTGCCACTCGTCCGATAGTGGAATCAGCAATCACGCACTCTACGGGTGAGCCGTCGCCATTCCTCAAGTTTGTCTCTATCAGGTTCTTCACTGCATTGGCCAGAGCCATCGTCTTCTCTTCCAGACACTCACGCACACCACCCTGCCTTCCGTCAATCGTTGGGCGTATGCCAATCTTTGGATAATTCTTTTTCATTTCGTTTGATTTTTGTTATTGGATATTCTTATTTAGTGATCATTCATCATAAAGGTAGAACATGCGCTCCATCAACTGCCACTTCTGGTCGGAAGTGCTGCCAGGCTTGCATGCCTGGAACATGGCCACATAGTATTCCCACTCTGCCTGTCGGGGAAGCGTGGCCAGACGAGCCATCGCCGTGTCCCAGTCGAAATCGAGAGGTGTTTCCACAATCATAAACAAGCGATTGCCAAGGATGTATATCTCCATTTCCAAGATACCCACCTCGCGGATACCTGCCCTGATCTCTGGCCAGGCGTGATACCGGTCGTGAGCCTCGCGATACTTTGCTATCAAGGCTGCATCGTCTTTCAGGTCAAGCGTCTGACAATAGCGCTTGACAGGCTGACCAAAATTCTTTTGTCTATAACCTTCTGTCATATTTCCTTCAATTCACAATGCACAATTCACAATTCACAATTCACAATTCACAATGCACAATTCACAATGCACAATTCTTCATTCTTAATTCTTCATTCTTAACTCTCAATCTTTTGCAGGGTGATGCCCATCAGTCCGATCACCACATCGTTTGACAGGGTACGGAGCACGAGGCTCTTCAGCGCCTTCTGCCTGTTGAGCGGCATATCGAGGATGACCGCTGCCCCCTTCTCAAAGTTGCGGTTGTTGTAACTGCCGGGGGCTCCTGTGGCGGCGGGCCTGCCGTAGCGCTCACCCATCGGCATCAGTTCGCGGGAGGTCTTGCCCGTGGCGAAGTCAAGGCGGAAGGGACGGGGCTGGGCGGCATGGAAGGCCAGGCCGTCCTCATAGTAGTCCTGCTCGACGGGACACCAGTTGTGGGGATTGTGCAGGGGCAGGCGGTCGGAGGTGCCGTCGGTATAGTTGACGGTTATCTCGCCATTGTCTATATGGCTCTGCATGTGGTTGGTCGAGCCGGCCATCAGCAGATAGGCATGGCTGGCTTTTCCTTTCAAGGGAATCTCAACTGCATCCGGATAGTTATCCCAAAGGGAGGTGTAGATGATATTCGCCCCCGTCTGTGGGAAACGGAAGGGGATGCCACCGGCGATGTCGGCAGTCAGGATGCCGCCCGCCGCTTTCTGCTGCAACAGCGTCTCGTCGACGGTGGCCATCATCTCCGGATGACACCACTCGCCGATGCCGTGAACCGGAATCTGCAGCGTCGTGTAAGGAGAGCGGGGCGAGAGGTAGGAGTTTTTGAAAATGTCGGAAACCCTGCTATTATATAGGGCATCTATCGCTACTGGTTTCAACTGCGCCGTCTGCACATCGTCGAAACGGTTGCCCCAGTTCTTGTCGTCTGCTCGCTCTGCCGCAATGAGCGGCGACGGCGGGGCCTGACGCTTGGGGCGACTGACGGTGATGGTCTGCCGTCGCGCTGTCGTACCCTTCGTTTCCACATATCCATAGCCTGTGTTCTGACGCAGCACAATTTGCAGAGGCTGCGCGAAATTCTGCTCTATCTCGTAGATGTCCTTATCCCCCTCACGACGGAAAGTATATTTAAAATAGGGCGTAGCGATACTGGCATGATTCCACTCGGCAGGGAATCCGGGACGGAGGATGCAACGGCCGCTCAGAGCATCAGGCACGATACCGAAGAGGCCCTGGATCAGTGCACGGGCGGAGATGCCGGTATTGTCGGAGAAGTCGCGGTAGAGTTCGCCGCGCGCCTTGTCGTAGTAACTGATCTGTCCGAAGTTGCCGGGGCTGTCGCCGAGATAGGCCTGATCCATCACATTGGCCTTCAGCAGGCGGAACCCCTCCTCGCTGCGACCAGCCTGGAAATAGGCGAGAGCCGTATGCATCACCTCAGCGAAGGCCACGTTGTTGATACTCCAGTCGTAGGGCATCCAGTCGGAAGTCGAGATTGTCTGAAGTGTTTCCCCTAAATCAATATGCGGTATGCACGCGTCTACATACTGCGTGGCGCGGAAGGCCTGCTCCTCAGTGGCGGCCCCGCAGTCGATCGGGGTATAGATGCTCCAGAGGGCAGCGTGGTCGTGAGTCCGCCGGAGGCCCATGGCGTCCTGATATTCCGCCCAGTGGCCGCGGCGGCTGAGCCAGAGCCGCTGGTTCATCGCCTTCAGCGTCTTCTCCGCCTCCTGCCTGTAGTAAGCGGGATCCTCGCCGAGCAGTCCGGCGATGCGGGCAGCGAGGCGTAAGCCCCGGTAGTTATAGGCCGACGAATGGGTGACGGCTCCGCTGTTGTAATAGAGTCCGTCGGAGGCCCAGATGCAGCAGTAGGCATCGTAGAGGCCGTCGTCGTCGGGGTCGAAGTTGCGCTTCTCCCAGGCGAGATGTCGCTTCAGCACGGGCCACATCTTCCGCATGAAGACCGTATCGGCATCATACTGGAAGTGCCAGAGCAGTTCGTCGATATAGTTCAGGTTCATGTCGTAGTGATGCATCTGGTCGGGGCGGTTCGGGTTGCGGCAGATATAGCCGTTGGAGTACATCTGCGTGCCCCACGTCTTGACAGCCCGCGCCAGACCCTTCCCGGGGTCCTGCGAGGGATGGGCGACGGTGGGTTCCACGCCGGTGACCTGACTGTTGGCGTAGGCCGTGAAATGGGAGAGGGCACGGTCGGGCAAGCCCAGCACGTCGCCGAGATAGCCGGCCCGCCATCCGCAGAGGGGCATTCGCCAGGCGACGGCTCCGTGGAGCCACACCTCTCCGTTCCAGGCCCCGTCGGCAGCGGCCATCAGCGACCCGCCGAGGGTGTTGATGTAGGGGTCGGGGGTGTCGAAGACGATCTGTCCGGCCAGCCAGTCGTGATGCTTCATGGCTGTCGCATAGAGGGTTTCCGCTTCTGTCTTCAAAGGAGTGCTTAGGGTATAGTCTGTCTTGCTTTCTACCGCCAGGAGTACATAAGTGGTTCCTGTGCCCAGTGCCCACGCAGCAGTCTGTCTGTTGCCTTCATCCGGTGCAGGATCGAAGCCATCCCGGGGGTCGGCATTCAGGTCACCGGAGCGGCTGAAGCGCCTGGCCTTGGTATTGCAGACAATGCACTCCAACTGCGCATCGGCGGGAAGTCCTTTGGGCAGGAACTGCCAAAGTCCAGCCTCTCTGTCAGGCATGGCCAGGGCCGTGACAGTCAGTTCGCCTTTGCCGAAAGCAGGATCCTGCAGCAGGTAGGTCCTTCGGCCGGCATTGTAGCGGGCTTCGCAATGCGCCGTCTTATCCAGTTCCACCGTCTTGCCGCCTATTGTCAGGCGGAACCGGACGTTACGATGGTTCTTGCCGCTGTAGGTGGCGAAGATGGGGCGGTCGCTGGTCTCCACGCGGAAGTCGGTATAGCCGCCGTAGAGTGCACGGGTGTAGCGGTTGTCGCCATTCACCCGCACCACGTCGCGCCCGTCGGGGTGATACTGTATGGAGCGGGAGTCGGCACTGATAGCCGGCACGAACAGGGGGCTGAGGGCTATCGTTGCAAGTAGTCGTTTGGGCAGTAGTCTCATATCGGTGATACACTTTTCGCCGCAAAGATAGTCATTTTTAGCCACAGATCACACAGATTTTTAGGAAAATAATCATTAATCATTGTTAATCTGTGTAATCTGTGGCAGAAATAATGAATGATGAATTGTGAATTATGAATTATTTTTGTAACTTTGCCGCGCGTATATATAACACAAGATGTATGGCTAACTACTTAAAAGTATTATGCTTTGCACTGACGCTAACCAGTGTCAGCGGGATTTGCGCCCAGCAGATCAACGACAACAACACCCCGCTTCATCTGATGAAGCCCGCCTACCGCATCGGCTACGGCGTATCGACGGCTGAAAGCGTCAGGCAGACGATGGACCGCGTGCTGAGATACATCGACTCAGAGACTCCAGCCGTGCTGGTGGACAAGAACACGGGTGCCGAAGTCGTGAGGATGGAGGACATCACCGCCGACACCCAACTGAAGCAGGGCGGATTCCGACTGACCAGTTATGAGTGGGGCGTCACCTATTCGGGCGTGCTGGCCGCCTACGAGGCGACGGGCGACGAAGCCTACAGGGACTATGTCTGCAAGCGCCTCAAACTGCTGGCAGAGATGGCCCCTCACTTCGCCAAGGTCTATGCCAAGAACAGGCAGATCGACGGCAACGTGCGCCGGGTGATCGACCCGCATGCCCTCGATGACGCGGGAGCCGTTTGCTGCTCAATGATTAAGGCGGGCTCCATCTTCCGCGATGCCGACAAGCCACTGAAGGCACTCATCGACGAACGTATCAGACACTATGCCGACTATATCATAAATAAGGAGTATCGCCTCGCCGACGGCACCTTTGCCCGCATCCGCCCGCAGAAGAACACGGTGTGGCTCGACGATATGTTCATGGGCATACCCACGGTGGCCTATATGGGGAAATACACCGGCGAGGCTAAGTACTACGACGAGGCCGCCCGCCAGGTAATGCTGTTCGCCAGTCGTATGTGGGTGCCGGAGAAGTGCCTGTTCCGCCACGGCTGGGTGGAGTCGATGGAGGAGCATCCCGCCTTCCACTGGGGGCGCGCCAACGGCTGGGCCATCCTGACCATGTGCGAGGTGCTCGACGTGCTGCCGGAGAGCCATCCCCAGCGGGCAGAGATACTCAGTCTGCTCAAAAAGCATGCCAAGGGACTGGCCGCCCTTCAGCACCACGACGGCTTCTGGCACCAGTTGCTCGACCGCAGCGACACCTATCTGGAGTCGTCGGCCACCGCCATCTACACCTACTGTCTGGCCCATGCCATCAACAAGGGATGGATCGACGGGAAAGTCTACGGCCCAGTAGTCCAACTGGCCTGGCACGCCGTGGCATCGTCAGTCAACGAGAAGGGGCAGGTCACTGGCTGCTGCGTCGGCACGGGCATGGGCTTCGACCCCGCCTTCTATGCCTATCGCCCCGTCCACGTGATGGCAGCCCACGGTTACGGCCCTGTGCTCTGGGCGGGTGCCGAGATGCTGAATCTGCTAAAACGGCAGCATCCGAAGATGAACGACTCTGCCGTCTGGTTCTACGACCAGGAAGTGCCGACGGATGCGCCCATCTTCAACTACGACGGCAGCACGAGGTTTTAAGAATGAAGATTTCAATCACATTTTATTAACATAAAAAATTCAAAGCGTATGAAGAAACTTTTTACTTTAGCAATGCTTGCCCTGCTGGGCATCAGCAGTGCAAACGCACAGGGTCTTCGCAAGACGTGGGACTTCCGCGAGGGGTTCAGCCAGAAGACCATCAACGCACTGGCAGCCGACCAGGAAGAGTTCGGCGACAGCAAATACTGGCGCAACTATGAGAGCGATGCCACCAAGGCCGACAATGCCCACTATTGGAACGCCAGCGGCGACTTCAAAAACAGCGACGGCTACGCCAGCACCCATGCAGGCGGAACAGAGAGGATCATCGACGAACTCGAAGGCCTCAAACTGGGTGCCACCGCTGCCAAGAAATTCGTCATCACCTACAATGGCGACCAGAAGGCCAACGAGTTTGAGTCAGAAGGCGGTCCTGCCATCGGCGAGATGATCCCCCACGGTAAGAGTTACATCTGGCTCAACGGCAAGAACGAGACCATCTCATTCTCCGCAGAGGTCGGGCAGACCATCCGCATCGCCGTGGAGTCACACGCCGTCAGCAACACCAAACTTGGTGAGGCACGCGGCATCACACTGACTGCCAACAACGGCTCGCTGACACCTAAGTTTGAGGGGGATTCCAAACCCACCTATTATACAGAATACGAGTGGGACCTGACGGGCGACCCAGGCGCAATAGCCGACCTGACCATCAAGTCGACCAACGGCTGCCACATCTACTACATAATCGTGGGTGAAGGCGACGACCCCAATGCCAACAAGACCAAGGTGGCCTACATCACCATGGGCACCGCAGCCAGCGAGCCCGCCTACCAGGCACTCATGGCCAACGACCAGTTGGTGGTGACCGACTTCGTGCCGGGCATTATCGCTTCCGGCGTGTCACTCCTCGATGTCATGACAGCCCCGGAGAAGTTACGTCCCGTCTTCGAACAGTACGACGTCTTCGTCATCAGCCCGCAACTGACTACGACACTGCCGCAGGTCGTCAGTCTGGCACAGGGTTTCCTCAACTATTATCCCGTGCTCAACTTCAACGCCGACCTCGTGAAGGCCTGGGGCTATGGTGAGATCGGCACAGGCGAGCCCTTCGCCGTCATCAAGAACCTGAAGAACGACCTCTTTGCGGGCTTCCAGGTCGAAGAGGACTATATCGAGACTGACGGACTGAACGGCATGGTATTCGAAGCCGAGCATCTGACAGGCATCAAGCCGGGCCCGTTCTTCGAGGAAGACGACGTGCTCGCCACCAATGCCGACGGCGACGTGGCCTATATCATGGCTCACAACCTCTATCACAATGCCTACATCTATCTGCCGCAGGAAGCAGTGGGCAACGCCAAACTGCTGGCCAACGCCCTCGACGCGCTGAAGAGTTCGAAGAGTGCCATCGAGAAGGTGTCAGCCCCGAAGATCACACTCGACTACAAGCATCTGAACACCAACATCTCACTGGCCATGGCATCATCCAACATGCCGAAGCCGCACATCTACTACACGCTCGACGGAACCGACCCCACTGAGAACAGCACGGAGTACACCGGCGTCATCAACGTCACCAGTGCCTGCACCGTGAAGGCCGTGGCCATCGCCGAGGGCTATCTGCTGAGCGACGTGGCATCTGCCGACGTGAATATCTTCTCACAGCCTGCCGCTCCGACTATCTCACAGAATTATGAAAGCGGAAAGACCACCGTCACACTGGCCAGCGCCACGGAGGGTGTCAGCCTCTGGTACAACTACTCTGAAAGCCGCGACACCACGCAGTCGATGAAGTACACCGGGCCCGTCACGCTGACGGCTCCCGCCACGATGACCGTATTCGCCGTAGCCGGCGGACAGGTGTTCTCTGAGTTGACCACCAGCCGTGTCGTCGTCAAAGACGCAGTCGTCCGCCGCGACGTCATCGGCCACTTCGACGCCAATACCGACGAATGGGGCGTCAATGCATCAGGCACTACGGGCAGCACCGTCTACCACTTCTCCTGGGGCAAGTCGGGCTCCAGCATCTACGACACCACTGGCGAACCCGTATCCGTCACCACCGACCCTGAGACTGGCGACGAGATAAAAGTCTATCCCGAAAAGGACTATGAGTACTGGGTGCCCTCAGAGGAGAGCGCATGGGAACTGAAGTCGAAGGGCCAGGTGCTCATCTATCAGACCATGACAGTAGGAATGGATGCGGGTAATGAGGCTGGTTACAATCCCGACAGTGCCGGTGACATCATCGACTACGCTCCTATCACGAAGCAGGACGTTCAGTTCGGCGGCAAGGTCAGCGGCGAGCCTTATACAGGCGCTATCCAGTCGCGCGTCAAGTTCCAGGCTCCGTTCAACCTCGTCACTTATGTCGGCACTGCTGCCGGTGGCGACAATGTGGGCAAGATGATGCTGCAGGTATCTGCCGACAGCCTCAACTGGACCAATGTGGGCGACACGCTGAAGACCTCTACCGTGAAGCGCCTCTGGAAGGGCTACGAGCGCAGTTACGAGGGCACTGACCAGGTCTACGTCCGCATCGTACAGGTGGGCGGCGGCTCCAGTGTACAGATCTACGACATCTACGTGCTGAACGCAGGCGAGCAGTCGGCCGCCCTGAAGCAGCAGTTCGACGAGGAGTATGCCGCCACTGGCATCCAGGAAGTATCGGCAAAGGGCGCTCAGGTGATGCAGGGCATCTACAGCATCAACGGTGTCCGCCAGAGCGGACTGAGGCGCGGCCTAAACATCGTCGTGATGGGCGACGGCAGCGTCAGGAAAGTCGTGATGAAGTAAGCACAGACTCCATACTAATATAAAAAAACGGTGCATCCTTTGGCGGTGTACCGTTTTTTTTGTACCTTTGCCCCGTGACTATCTACTAAATATACACAATATGAACAAATTCAGATTTTACGCAATGATGCTGACGGCTGCACTCTCCGGTGGAGCCAGTGCACAGGTGACGCCTGTCAGCCAGATGGAGAAACTCGACCGCGGGCTCGTGGCCGTCGCCACTTCCACCAGTTCCTGCTTCGTCAGTTGGCGCCTGCTCGGTACCGATGACAAGTCGGCCACCACCTTCGACCTCATCCGCGACGGACAGACCATCGCCTCGGACCTGAAGACCACCAACTACACCGACCGTAGCGGCTCAGCGGGCTCCAAGTACCAGGTCGTCACGAAAGTGAACGAACAGGCCACAGAGACCGCTCCAGAGGTCAGTGCCTGGAGCAAGAAGTTCCTGACGCTGAAACTCGACCGCCCCGAAAGCGGCACCAACAAGGTAGGCATCGACTACTCCTACACGCCAAACGACATGTCAGTCGGCGATGTCGACGGCGACGGCCAGTACGAACTCTTCGTCAAATGGGATCCTTCCAACTCACAGGACAATGGCCACGCCACGGAAGGAGAATATACCGGCAATGTGTTTATCGACTGCTACAAACTCGACGGGACGAAACTCTGGCGCATCGACCTGGGGCAGAACATCCGGGCTGGTGCCCATTACACCCAGTACATGGTGTATGACTTCGACAAAGACGGTCGGGCAGAACTGATGTGCAAGACCGCCACGGGATCGAAGGATGCCCTGGGCAACTATGTCAACCAGTCAGCCACCGATGCCGTCATCAAGAGCCACCCCAACACCGAGGACGGCCGCAACAGTGCCGGCCATGTGATGAAGGGGCCGGAATACCTGACCGTGTTCGACGGACTGACGGGCCGCGCCATCCACACCACCTGGTATCTGCCGGGCCGTGCCGGCACCGGCAATAAGTTGCCTTCCGGCTCCGCCTCCACTGAGGGCGGCTCAGAATTAGGAAAGGTGAGCGTCTATCCGGAGAAGTCATTCTGGGGCGACAACTACGGCAACCGCTCCGAGCGCTTCCTGGCCGCCGTGGCCTACGTCAATGGCCCCGACAAGCCCGCATGCGGCATCTTCTGCCGTGGCTATTATACCAGGGCATACGTCTGGGCAGTCAGTTTCGACGGCACGCGGCTTCATACGGAGTGGCTGCACTGCTCTCCTACGCGAACGCAATGGCTGGTCTACAACCAGACAGGCACGACCTCTGTGAAGATTGACGTCGACGGCGAGACGCTCATCCGCAACGGCATAAAGTCAGCCCCCGCTCCCACAGGCAAGACGTCGGGGAGCAGTACGATGTATGGCAACGGCAACCACAACCTGTCGATAGCCGATGTCGACGGCGACGGCAAGGACGAGATACTGTGGGGTTCGGCAGCACTCGACGACGACGGCACCCTGCTCTATGCCACAGGACACGGACATGGCGATGCGATCCATGTAGGCAGGATGATTCCAGGCCGCGAAGGCTATCAGGTGTTCCAGGTTCACGAGGAGTCGCCCTACGGATGGGATCTGCACGACGCAGCCACCGGAGAGGTGCTCTACAGCAGCACCGGGGAGAAGGACAACGGCAGAGGCATGGCCGCCGACCTGACAGGCAAGGACGGATGGGAGTACTGGTCGAGCAATCAGCGCACACCCCACGCCGCAGCCACCGGCCAGGCCACCAGCATCAAGAACTGCTCCGTCAACTTCCGCATCTATTGGGACGGCACACTGGCCGACCAGTTGTTCGACGGCAGTTACGGAAGCGGCAAGGCCAGCCCGAAGATAGAGGCCTGGAACGGCTCCAGTTTCACCAATCTGATAGCCAACTTCAACACGGCGGAATACAATTATGGACAGACCTGCAACACCACCAAGGCGACCCCCTGTCTGCAGGCCGATATCCTCGGCGACTGGCGCGAGGAACTGATTCTGTGGAATCTCAACGACCCGTCGGAGGTCATGATCTACACCACGACCATCGCCACCGACTATGCCGTGCCGACGCTGATGCACGACCACGTCTACCGCATGGGCATCTGCTGGCAGAACACGGCTTACAACCAGCCGCCCCACCTGGGCTACTATCTGCCCGACTATATCGACGGCAAGTTGACGGGCATCGTTGAAGTCAGCAGCGGTCGAGAGGCCGCGAAGCCTGGACTACAAGACGACCGCTGGTACACCATCAGCGGGCAGAGACTCTATGGCAAGCCCCAGAAGAGAGGCTTATACATCCATAATAATAAGGTAACAGCCTATGGCAAGTAATGTGCGACCATTCAGAATCATATTCTCCTGCCTCCTTGTCTTACTGCCTTGCAGCCTCACAGCCCAGCAGTTGGCCTTCCCCGGCGCTCAGGGCTGGGGACGCTACGCAGAGGGCGGACGCAAGGGGACGGTCTACCACGTGACCAACCTCAACGACTCGGGCAGCGGCTCCCTCCGCGATGCCGTCAGCCAGCCCAACCGCATCGTGGTGTTCGACGTGTCGGGCGTTATCCGCATCAACTCAAGGATGATCTTCAAAAACAACCTCTATGTCGCCGGACAGACGGCACCGGGCGAGGGCATCACCGTCTATGGCGACGGCGTCTCATTCTCCGGAGCCGACAACATCATCGTGCGCTATATGCGATTCCGCATGGGAGCCGTCGGCACCAAGGACAAGGACTGTGCCGGCATCGCCAATGGCGAGAACATGATCTTCGACCACTGCTCCTTCGCCTGGGGACAGGACGAGAACTTCTCCATCAACTGGGACAACAAAGGCAAGTCGCCCCAGAACATCACCCTCATGAACAGCATCGTCGGACAGGGACTGATGACCCACTCCGCCGGCGGACTGATGCAGGCCAGCAACATCACCCTCTACCGCATCCTGCTCTGCGACAACTCAACCCGTAACTTCAAGGTGAAAGGCATCAACCAATATGCCAACAACCTCGTGTACAACTGGAAGAATGCCGCTTACAACATGGGAGGCGACTCCGAGGGGCAGTCGTATGCCAACATCGAGAGCAACCTCTTCATCAACGGGCCTGCCGTAGGCGGCAACTGCCTCACCGGAGGCAATGCCAACTTCCACTTCTACGGGACTGACAACTGGCAGGACGCCAATCGCGACGGCATCTACAACCCGACTGAGTTTACCGGCGACGGCGGAGGCGACCGCCAGGCAGCACCCTACGACTATCCGGAACTGGAGAAATGGGCCGCCAAGGACCTGGTGGAGCGACTGCTGCCCGACGTCGGTGCCTCCCTACCCTACCGCGACCTGGCCGACTGCTACATGATCGACGAGGTGCTGTCCTTCGGCACACGCGGCAATCTGATCACCAACGAAAACGAACTGCCCATCGGCGTGCCTACAGCATGGCCGTGGTTCAAGGGCGAGAAACCTGCCGACAGCGACGGCGACGGCATGCCCGATGACTGGGAGAAGGCCAATGGCACCGATACCACGACTGACGACGCGATGACAATAGCCGCCAACGGCTATGCCAATATCGAGAACTACATCAACAGCATCACCAAGGCCGACCGCCAGTTCTTCCTGCGGGCACCCATGAACCCGGCACTGGCTGCAGCGACCACCAGCGCTCTGACTGTCAGTTGGTATGACTTCTCCGACAATGAAGACGGGTTTATCGTGGAGATAGCCGACGACACCGCCTTCAAGGAAGCGGGACGCACCGCTGCCGGCGTCAGCGAGTTCACCATCAGCGAGGGTCTCAAGCCCGGCTCGACATACCTTGTCAGAATCCAAGCCTACAAGGGAAGCGAGAAGTCTGACTACTCCACTGTGCTCACCGTCAAGACCCGCCCCGAGGCTGCCGACATCATCGACGTGGAGACCTTCAAGGGATCAGGCGAGGGCGAATGGCTCATCAATCCGCTGGACGACGAGACCATCACTCTCGACGAGCCGACACCCAAGACAGCGGTTGTCGTCTATACCGACGCCAACGTCACCATCGGCGGTGAAGGCTATATCAGCGGCAGTGCCTCGATGAACAAGGCAGGAGGCGGCACCCTGACCGTCGCCACCCCCCAGCAGTATGAGGGAGCCACCGTCCTCCACCAAGGCACCTACGAGTTCTCGTCGCTCAAAAACGGCGGCGAGGCCAGCGGACTGGGCAAGAGCCAGGAGTTCGCACAGAACTGGGTGATGGACGGCGGCACCTACAAGTACACTGGCCCCACGACCGCCACAAACCGCTCCGCCCGCCTCTACAGCGACACCGGTCTCAGCATTGCCGGGAGCGGCACGACAGTCACGATGAGCGGAAGCATCGAGGGACAGGGCGACCTGACTATAGACGGCGAGGGGCAACTGCTCGTCAGCACCCCTGACTTCTTCCTGCTGGATGGCAACATCATCATGCGGGGCGGCACGCTGAAGTTGGCAAGCAAGACCGTCTCCGACAAAGGCATCGGCACAGCCGGAAAACTCATCATGGCCGGCGGCCAGTTCGTCACCGTCGGCAAGAACGAGTCGAGCGTCACCTACAACTTCCCCATCGAAGCCGCAGCAGGCACCACGTCAACCGTCGACTTCGACCTGTGGAACAACAACAAGTGCAAGGTGACGGGCACGGGGACACTCATCTGGAACGTCCACTACCTTCGCGAGTACATCGAGGGCAACTGGGACGACTATACCGGCCGGCTCATCATCAATGGCACCGGAGATGCCGGCAAGAGCCAGTTTGCCGTGCGCAACGGCACCGGCATCAGGAATGCCACCGTCCTGCTGAAGGGGAAGGCATCCGTCAACGGCGGCAAGAACGCCTCCACCTACTATCTGGGCGGACTCTCCGGCGAGCCGGCGACCACCCTGTCCGGCTTCAATGTGAAGCAGAAGGGCGAGGGCACCTGGATCGTCGGGACAGCCTGCACCGACGAGACCTTCCGTGGTGTCATCAACGACCTCGACCAGGCCGGCACACACCCCGGCACCACCTCCATCGAGAAGCAGGGCTCTGGCGACTGGCGGCTGACAGGCAACAACGTCTATAGCGGCACCACCATCATCACAGAGGGGTGCCTGATAGTCAATGGCAGACATACAGGAAAGGGGAACGTCACAGTCCGCAAGGGAGCAACGCTTGCCGGCACCGGCTCACTGGCAGGAGCCGTCACCGTCAATGTCGGCGGCACCCTCATGGTTGGCGACACCCTTGCCACCGACCATGGCCTCACCTTCAATGGAGGACTGAAACTCAACGCCGGGGCCATCCTCCGTCTGAACGAGGCCATGACCGCCTCCGGCCTCACCGCCGGCACAGAGATTCAGGTCTTCAGCGGACAGGCCTCCGGCACGTTCAGCGAGATACAGCCCACCACCCCTGGCGAAGGACTCGCGTGGGACACCACGCAACTCTACACCAAAGGCATCCTGAAAGTGAGCGCCGGCACCGGCATCAGTCCATTGCGTGCAGAAACGCCGGTAAAGACAGAATACTTCACCCTGAGCGGTGAGCGTCTGAGCGACCCCGGCAAGGGCGTCTACCTGATGCGCACCACTTCCTCCACTGGGCACACGTCTACCCAGAAGGTGTGCAGAGAGTAAGCCATGGATCAATCCCAAAAGTCCGTTGCAATTAGTGACCTCCCCTAGCCCCTCCTGTAGGAGGGGGATTAGATACTCTACCGAACGGAAAGCCCTCCGACTCATTGTATTCAATCCCCCTCCTA
>CAMVJQ010000052.1 GCA_947167845.1 uncultured Prevotella sp.
GTTCCCGTACCGGGGGTTCGAATCCCCCTCCTTCCGCACCGAGGGGATTTCTCTGAGATAGCATCTTTGAACTGCTGGTCGATTCATCTAATGGTTAGGATACAAGATTCTCAATCTTGGCATAGGGGTTCGATTCCCCTATCGACTACATCTAATTTATAATCAAGAAGTTGGAGATTGCTTCTTGATTATTTTTTTATGCATAGAAAACCTAAAATTCCAATCTACAAGAGAATGAAGAAGTCTAGAGAGGACTGTCTTCAAGTACAGCTATTATGTACCAATTATGTACCAGTACAGAATTTATTTAATTTTCCAGATTCATCAGGTGCTATAAACGTTATTTTTTGAACCGAAAGTTCTGCATCATCAAACATATGAGGAGTACTTCTCACGTTGTTCTCATTCGCTATTGCCTTTAAATGGGTCAATCCCAAAAGTCATTTGCAATTTGTGACCTCCCCTAACCCCTCCTGTAGGAGGGGGATTAGTTACTACCGAAGGGGAGGGGGCCTTCCGACTCTTTGTATTCAGTCCCCCTCCTACAGGAGGGGTTAGGGGAGGTCATAACAACCGGCTTTTCGGACTGACCCGAAAGTTCTGCATCATCAAACATATGAGGAGTACTTCTCACGTTGTTCTCATTCGCTATTGCCTTTAAATTCTTAAATGCGTTAATTACTCTGTTTATGACAGCCTCTCCATTTGCTGAAATACCATACATAGTTGGCATGTCTTTACTACTCTGGTGGGTAGGCCCCCTTCCAAAAGGGTCACCCTAGATACATTCTTGGGATGGAAAGCCTATCAATATCCCAACATTGCAGCTGGCGTTATCCCCAAGGTGGCACAAAGCAAACGGGCAATTTTCAGCGTAGGCTCTGCCCTACCTGAGACATAGTCGCTTATGCGTGAAGGACTAACCCCTATCTCTGTAGCTAACTGCTTCTGGCTCATATTCTTCTCGTCTAACGAAAGCTGTATCAGCTGGGCTACGGTAGGTTTGCCTATGGGATAGTGCTCCTTCTCATAGTCAATGACAACATCCGACATCATTGTCAACTCCACAGCATTGCGATCATTGGCTGGTGTGTTGTCATCTACCATTGGCAACAGTTCCTCAATTCGTGCCAATGCGAACTCGTATTGTTCCTTAGTAATCTTTGCCATATTCGTACCTCCTTATGTATAGTCCAGCGCATCCTTTCGGAAGAACTCGTCCATATCGTCATCGCCACATACAAAAGGATGACACTCAGAAAGAATGCCATCTGTCAGTATGTTGAGTACACAGTTTTCTTCGAGAAACGCCATCGTTGCTTAGAAGTTGATGTTCGACCTCTCGAGAATCGTGCGCATTGCCTTATAGCGAGGATCTGCTGTAAGGTCTCGCTTAGGGCGCATATCAAACTTGCGCTCTGTCTCGTCTGCCATCTCACGGAAACGACGGGCTTCGTCACCGTAGAGTGTGGGAATTGCTTTGATTGCTAATGCCATTGTTGTATCTTCTTTTCTAATTCTTGGCGCAAGGACGGTGCAAACCGAGAGCAATCAAACATGTTTGAATTGCCGAGGTGCAGCCCGTACTCGCACTTTTCATGTACAAAGATACGATATTTTTCTGAATCGACAATGCTTTTGCCAAGAATAATATAATTATTTTGAGTATAGTACGTCTCTTTGCTATATATACGCAACACAAACTAAACTTTCTTTTCCCTTAACCCGACATAGCCATTGAGGTGAACACCTCCATCATGCGGGCATTTGTGGCTCTGTCAGCAAGCCCCGCCGCCCCATCGGCTTCATACAGCCTCATGGCGAGGGTGACGTCGGCTGCCGCTACACAACAATAAAATGTGCGCATTTTTTTGTTTTAACTCTCTAAAATTTGGTTTTTTGCCCGCTTATTCGTAACTTTGCACCCTGATTAAGGAAAAAGAACGAAAGAAAGAGAAATGGACACAACAGCAATATTGCTTCTGCACTGCCCAGACCAACAGGGCATCATCTCGGAAGTGACGAAGTTTATTACCGACAATAAAGGGAACATCGTCTACCTGGACCAATATGTGGACAAGGTGGACGGCATGTTCTTCATGAGAATAGAATGGGAACTGGAAGGCTTCCTCATCCCGCGCGACAAACTGTACGACTACCTGACCACGCTCTATGCGCAGCGCTACCAGATGAAATTCTCGCTCTACTATAGTGACAAGCGCCCGAGGATGGCCATCTTCGTGAGCAAGATGAGCCACTGCCTCTACGACCTGCTGGCACGCTGGAAGGCGGGTGAGTTCAACTGCGACATCCCCTGCATCGTGTCGAACCATGAGGATCTGCGCTATGTGGCCGACCAGTTCGGCATCCCCTACTACGTGTGGAGCATCAAGAAGGACCACTCCAACAAGGCCGAGGTGGAGCAGGCCGAGATGGAACTGCTCAGGAAGGAGGACGTCTCGTTTATCGTGCTGGCCCGCTATATGCAGATCATCAGCGACGAGATGATAGCCGCCTACCCGCACCACATCATCAACATCCACCACTCGTTCCTGCCGGCCTTCATCGGGGCGAAGCCCTATCATCAGGCCTACGAGCGCGGCGTGAAGATCATCGGGGCCACCAGCCACTACGTGACGGCAGAACTCGACGCGGGCCCCATCATCGAGCAGGACGTGACGCGCATCACGCATAAGGACACGCCCGACAGCCTGGTGCTGAAAGGCAAGGACCTGGAGAAGATCGTGCTCTCGCACGCCGTGTCGAAGCATATCCAGCGCAAGATCCTGACCTATAAGAACAAGACAATCATCTTTAGTTGAAAGGTAAAAAAGTAGAAAGGTAGAAAGGTAAAACGGTAGAAAGGTAGAAAGGTAAAAAAGAAGAATTGTAGGAAGTGAGATGAATGTAGCAATCGTGAAATATAACGCGGGTAACATCTACTCGGTGGTGAATGCCCTCCGAAGGATGGGGATAGAGCCCCTGCTGACGGACGACGCAGAGGCACTGCGCAAGGCTGACCGCGTGCTCTTCCCCGGACAGGGGCATGCGGGCGAGGCGATGGAGTATCTGAAGGCCAGAAGGCTCGACGAGGTGATACGCGACCTGCGGCAGCCCGTGTTCGGCATCTGTGTAGGACAGCAGTTGCTGTGCCGCCACTCTGAGGAGGGCGACGCTGACTGCATCGGCGTGTTTGACGCTGAGGTGAAGCGCTTCCGCCCGGAGCGCCATGAGGACAAGGTGCCCTGTATGGGATGGAACCAACTCCGCGACACCCGTTCGCCCCTGATGGAGGGCGCTGAAGGCGGATATGTCTACTTCGTGCACAGTTACTACGTGCCGCTCTGCGCCGAGACGATCGCCACGGCCGACTACATCCTGCCCTACTCTGCCTCTATGCATAAGGATAATTTCTATGCCTGCCAGTTCCACCCCGAGAAGAGCGGTAAGGTGGGCGAGCGCATCCTCAGGAACTTTCTTGAAAGGTAAAAAGGTAGAAAGGTAAAAAGATAGAAAGGTAAATATAATGATAGAACTGATACCCGCCATAGACATCATCGACGGCCAGTGTGTGCGCCTGACCAAGGGCGACTACGGGCAGAAGACCGTCTACAGCGACTCCCCGGCCACGATGGCGAAGGAGTTTGAGGCTCTGGGCTTCAAGCGGCTCCACGTGGTGGATCTCGACGGGGCCAAGTCGAAACATATCGTGAATGACGCCGTACTGAGAGCCATCACGACCCACACGGGGCTGAAGGTAGACTTCGGCGGCGGCATCAAGACGGATGAGGACATCGAGAAGGCCTTTGACTCCGGAGCGGCCATGGTGACGATAGGATCAGTGGCCGTGACGCACCCGGAACTGCTGATGGGCTGGCTGGAGAAATACGGGGCCGACCGAATCATTCTGGGGGCAGACACACGCCACGGCAAGATCAGCATCAACGGCTGGAAGGAGGACTCGACGGAAGACCTGCTGCCATTCCTGAAGAAATACGTCGACGCAGGCGTCAGAAACGTGCTCTGCACGGAGATTTCGAAGGACGGCACGCTTGCAGGCCCCGCCACCGACCTCTACAAGCAGGTGATGGAAGCCTACCCGATGCTGCATCTCATAGCCAGCGGCGGCGTCGCGTCGAAAGAGGACATCGAGGCCCTCGACACTGCCGGCATCCCAGCCGTCGTGTTCGGCAAAGCCATCTATGAGGGGCGTATCAACCTGAAAGAACTGATAAAGGTAAAAGGGTAAAAAGGTAAAAAGTAAAAAAGTAAAGAATAGAAATGGGACTGGCAAAGAGAATCATACCCTGTCTGGACGTGAAGGACGGCGAGACCGTCAAAGGCACCAACTTCGTCAACCTGAGGCGTGCGGGCGACCCAGTGGAACTGGGCAAGACCTACTCGGAGCAGGGTGCCGACGAACTGTGCTTCCTCGACATCACGGCATCGTTTGAAGGGCGCAAGACATTCACGGAGATGGTGACACGCGTGGCACGGGAGATCAACATCCCCTTCACGGTTGGCGGCGGCATCAACGAACTGGCCGACGTGGAGCGACTGCTCTATGCCGGAGCCGACAAGGTGAGCATCAACAGCGCTGCCATCCGCCGGCCAGAACTCATCGACGAGATCACCAGCCGCTTCGGCTCGCAGGTGTGCGTCTGCGCCATCGACGCCCGTATGGATGACGACGGCATTCACGCTGGCGCGCCTGCCCGCAGCCTTTGGCACTGCTACCTGAAAGGCGGCCGTGAGCGCACCGAGCGCGGACTCTTCGAATGGGCACATGAAGCCCAGGAACGCGGAGCAGGCGAGATACTCTTCACCTCGATGAACCACGACGGCGTGAAGGAAGGCTATGCCAACGAGGCCCTGCGAGAACTGGCCGACCATCTCTCCATCCCCATCATCGCAAGTGGCGGTGCGGGCAAGAAAGAGCACTTCCGCGACGCCTTCATCGAGGGGCACGCGGATGCAGCACTGGCCGCCAGCGTGTTCCATTTCGGCGAGATACCCATCCCGGAACTGAAGCAGTATCTGTATGAAGAAGGGATCAACGTGAGGCGATGAGATAATTGAGAATTGAAAATTGGAAATTAATAGAGAATTGTGAAGATATGAAGATAGACTTTGAGAAATGCGGCGGGCTGGTGCCTGCCATCATCCAGGACGCTGAGACCAAGAACGTGCTGATGCTGGGCTACATGAACAAGGAAGCCTTCGACAAGACCATGGCCACGAAGAAGGTGACCTTCTGGAGCCGTTCGCGCAACTGCCTCTGGACAAAGGGCGAGACGAGCGGCAACTTCCTCAACCTGGTAAGCATCGCCATCGACTGCGACAACGACACGCTGCTGGTGAAGGCCATCCCCGACGGGCCGACCTGCCACAAAGGCACTGACACCTGCTGGGGCGAGGACAACGACAAGGAGCCGCTGCTCTTCCTAAAGGAACTGCAGGACTTCATCGACAAGCGGCGCGAAGAGATGCCTGAGGGCAGTTATACCACCTCGCTCTTTAGAGACGGCATCAACCGCATCGCCCAGAAGGTGGGCGAAGAGGCGCTGGAGGCCGTCATCGAAGCCACCAACGGCAGCAAGGAGAAACTGGTCTACGAAGCCTCCGACCTGATCTATCACCTCATCGTGATGCTGACCAGCAAGGGGCTGCGCATAGAGGACATCGCCAGGGAACTGCAGAAGCGCCATGACCCCGACTGGGACAAGAAGCGCCGTGAGGCAAAGGCAAAGGGAGAAATGGAATAATCAAAAAAAAAGAAACGAAGAGACATGGCTCTGATCAGTTATAAGAATGCGAACATCTACCAGCGCCACGGGATATGCGTGCTGAAGGGAGTCAACTTCCACGTAGACCAAGGTGAGTTCGTCTACATCATCGGACGTGTGGGATCGGGAAAGACCTCACTGCTGAGGACACTGTATTTCGAACTCGACCTCGACGAGGCTGACGAAGCCAGCGTGCTGGACTACGACCTGCTGAACCTGCGCAGGAAGGACATACCCAAGTTGAGAAGACAGATGGGCGTCATCTTCCAGGACTTCCAGTTGCTGGGCGACCGCACGGTGTACAAGAACCTGCACTTCGTGCTGAAGGCCACTGGCTGGAAGAACAAGCAAGACATCGACGAGCGCATCAGCGACGTGCTGAAGGCCGTAGGGCTGGAGGACAAGGCCGACAAGATGCCCCACGAACTCTCGGGAGGCGAACAGCAGCGCGTGGCCATCGCAAGGGCCATCCTCAACAAGCCGAAACTCATCATAGCCGACGAGCCGACGGGTAATCTCGACCCGGAGACGGCCAACCATATCATCGAACTGCTGCGCGGCATCTCCCAGACGGGGACGGCCGTGGTGATGACGACTCACAACATGCCGCTGCTCGACCAGTATCCGGGCATCGTCTACCGTTGCGTATCAGGCAAGATGGAAGAGGTGACGAACGACTTCAACCAGATACAACTGGTGGATGAGCCCGACAGGGACGAGATCATCGTCAGATACTCAGAGAGAGAAGAAGTTTGAAAGGTAAAAGGGTAAAAGGGTAAAAAGGTAGAAAGGTAAAAAAAATATTGAGCAATATGAAAGTAATGAAATTCGGCGGTACGTCAGTAGGTACGCCACAGAGAATGAAAGAGGTGACAAAACTGGTCACCAAGTCGGGAGAGCCCGTATTCGTAGTTCTTTCCGCTATGTCAGGAACCACGAACTCACTTGTCGAGATATCCGACTATCTCTACAAGAAGAACCCCGATGGTGCCAATGAGGTGATCAACCGCCTGGAGCAGACGTATCTGAAGCACGTCGGCGAGTTGTACAGCACGCAGGAAGCCAAAGACGTGACAACGGAATTCCTGAAGGGTGAGTTCAGTTATCTGCGCTCCTTCACCAAGGAACTGTTCACCTCGTTCGAGGAGAAGAGCATCGTGGCACAGGGCGAGATGATGTCGACCAACATGGTGGCCAACTATATGAAGGAGCAGGGCATCAACGTCGTGCTGCTGAATGCGCTCGACTTCATGCGCACTGACAAGAACTCAGAGCCCGACCCCGTCTACATCAAGGAGAAACTCAGCGCACAACTCAAGGAGAACGAGGGGGCACAGGTCTACATCACCCAGGGCTTCATCTGCCGCAATGCCTACGGCGAGGTGGACAACCTGCAGCGCGGCGGCTCTGACTACACCGCCTCGCTCATCGGGGCTGCCATCAATGCCGAGGAGATCCAGATCTGGACAGACATCGACGGTATGCACAACAACGATCCGCGCGTAGTGGACAAGACGGAGCCCGTACACCAGTTGCACTTCGAGGAGGCTGCCGAGTTGGCCTATTTCGGAGCCAAGATCCTCCACCCCACCTGCGTGCAGCCAGCCAAGTATGCGGGCATTCCCGTGAGACTGCTGAACACGATGGACCCTGACGCTGAGGGCACTACGATCAGCAACGCCACGGAATACGGCAAGATCAAGGCCGTGGCCGCAAAAGACAATATCACGGCCATCAAGATCAAGTCGAGCCGAATGCTCCTCGCCACGGGCTTCCTGCGCAAGGTGTTCGAGATCTTCGAAAGTTATCAGACGCCTATCGACATGGTGTGCACCTCAGAGGTGGGCGTCTCGATGAGTATCGACAACAGCGCACATCTGGGAGAGATCGTCGACGAGTTGAAGAAATACGGAACGGTGACCGTCGACACCAACATGTGCATCATCTGCGTGGTGGGCGACCTCGACTGGTCGAACATCGGCTTCGAGACCCTGGCCCTCGACGCGATGAAGGACATCCCCGTGCGCATGGTCAGTTACGGCGGCTCCAACTACAACATCTCGTTCCTCATCCGTGAGGAAGACAAGAAGCGTGCGCTCCAGGCACTGAGCAACACCATCTTCAACAAATAAGGCACAGACAACACAACACAGACTTAATAATTATGGCAAAAGGACAATTCCCAATACAGAAGTTGCAGTCGATACAGACGCCCTTCTACTACTACGACGCAGAGGTGCTGCGCCAGACGCTGCGAGCCATCAATGACGAAGCCAGCCGCCACGAAGGATTCGTGGTGCACTATGCCGTCAAGGCAAATGCCAATCCGAAGGTGCTGCGCTATATCCGCGAGGCAGGCCTGGGCGCCGACTGCGTCAGCGGCGGCGAGATAGGAGCCTCGCTCAAGGCAGGCTTCCCCGCATCGAAAATCGTCTTTGCAGGCGTGGGAAAGAGCGACTGGGAGATCAACCTCGGACTCGACAGCGACATCTTCTGCTTCAACGTGGAGAGCATCCCTGAACTGGAAGTCATCAACAGCCTGGCAGCAGCCAAGGGCAAGGTGGCCCGCGTGGCATTCCGACTGAACCCCAACGTGGGGGCTCACACCCATGCCAACATCACGACAGGACTGGCCGAGAACAAATTCGGCATCGCGATGAGAGACATGGAAGATGTCATCGCCGAGGCCGACAGGCTGGCCAACGTGAAGTTCGTGGGGCTGCACTTCCACATAGGGTCACAGATCCTCGACATGGGCGACTTCGAAGCCCTCTGCAACCGCGTGAACGACCTGCAGGACCAACTGGAGAGCCACCGGATACGCGTGGAGCACATCAATGTGGGCGGAGGGCTTGGCATCGACTACGCACACCCGAACCGTGTGCCCATCCCCGACTTCAAAGCCTACTTCGACACCTATGCCAAGAAACTCAAACTGCGCCCCGGACAGACCCTGCACTTCGAACTGGGACGCGCCGTCGTGGGGCAGTGCGGCACGCTCATCACGCGTACCTTATATATTAAGAAAGGCACCGTGAAGCAGTTCGCCATCGTCGACGCCGGCTTCACCGACCTCATACGCCCAGCCCTCTATCAGGCTTATCACAAGATTGAGAACATCACCAGCGAGGAGCCCTTGGAAGCCTATGACGTCGTGGGACCTATCTGCGAATCGACAGATGTCTTTGCCAAGCAGACAGACCTGAACCGCACCAGGCGAGGCGACCTGCTGGCCATCCGCTCTGCAGGAGCCTATGGGGAGATCATGGCCTCGCAGTACAACTGCAGGCAACTGCCCAAAGGCTACATAAGCGATGAATTATAAACAAAGAAAAGAATGAGCACGAACAAATGTAGTTTATCTGTCGTCATCATCACCAACGACAATGCGCAGCAACTGGAAGAGAACCTTCCCAGTTACCTCCAGCAGGAGTATGAGCCCGGCTATGAGGTCATCGTCGTAGATGAATGCTCGACAGACAGCACTGAGGATGTGCTGAAACTGCTTAAGAACGACTATCCCCATCTATATACCACCTTCCTGCCCAGACCTGACAGGAAGGCCACACGCCGGAGAATGGCCTACACCATCGGTGCCAAGGCCGCGAAGAACGACTGGATCGTACTGGCCGACATCTACCATAAGCCACTTACGAAAGACTGGCTGCAGACACTCTCCGACTTCACCGACTCCACGACAGAACTGGTGCTCGGCTATGTCGGCAAGAAGAGCATCAAATACAAGCAGTATGACAGTTACGAAGAAGTCAGCAAGGTGCTCAGGAAAGCGGAGCGCAAGAAAGCCGAAGGGCACAAGGGGCAGCACCTGAGAACACTGCGCGGCAAATACGACTTCATCGCCGTGCGCAGGGACCTGGTGCACGAGACGCTCAGATACTTCGACGAAAGGATCACTTCAGGCGAACTCCTGAGGCTACGCCTGGCTGTCATCAACCAGAACCTCTGGCAGCGCGGCCGTACCACGAAAGTCACTCTTGAAGAGACAACGACTGAATAACAATCCCGAACATGAAGATTCTGCACTTCTATCCCAAATCAGACCAGATGATAGCCCAGTATGTGGGCATCCTGGCTGAAGGTATGCGCCATAGTGCAGAAATACAGAGAGCGGACACCCTCGGCGCTTTCAAGACGAAACTGAATGAGATGCGTCCTGACATTGTCCACATCCACGGATGCTGGCAGTTTGCACTGAACCAGGCCGCAGCAGTGGCCCGCAAGCAGGAAGTGCGCATCGTGCTGTCGCCACACGGACAACTGACACCATGGATACTCAAGGAGAAAGCATCCATCAAGGGCGACACCCAATCGCCTACTGACGTCATCGGACGCTCAGAACTGCTCCAGCGGCGCACGGTGGGAAAGGCCTTTGCCATCATCGTGTCCGGCAAGATGGAATGCCAGTCATTCCAGCGACTGGGGTGGAACCCACGCATCGAGGTCGTACATAATTCCATCATCACCAACAGCATCACGCAGCAGGAGATGTGCAGCCAGGTGTTCAAAGTCTATCAGAAAGTGCTCGACTCCAACGTGCTGGAGCAAATGAGTGATAAGGACGAAGGCCTGCTGGCTGTCATCATCAAGGCAGGCATCACAGGCGACAGCCGATGGGTGGCCGGCATCCCCTATCCTACTGAGGACATCGACTGGCGGCGCATCCTCATCTATGCCGAACACCAGAACATACGCAACTACGTGGATTACGGCATCGCAACCCTGAACCTGCATGCCGACGCTATCGACACCCGCCATATCGCGGCCTACTTCCCTGAGAAATACAAGCGTCCACAACCACTCAAGGAACTGATTGGAGAATACATGGGCGACGAAACCGACTATCTGCTGCGGATGATCAAGCAAATCCAGTCGGCACCCTGTCTGCTGCACCTGATAGAACTCACCCGCGAACTGATGCGTGACAGCGTGGACGACGACAAACTACAGGCGGTGCTCGAGGAGAAGCATCTCACCGTCTTCGCCTCGCGCCTCATGCAGATACTCTCAGAACAGACCCTGCTCGACGAGGGCTATATGCCCATCGAGCCTGTCAACGACAGAGGAACCCGACAAATCAGAAAATCAATTGCTAATCACCTGAAGATATGACATCAACTCATCAATACGACATCGAGAGAGACAGACACTACCTGCAACTGCTCTCGCAGTCATTTCCCACCATCGCAGATGCCGCCAAGGAAATCATCAACCTGGAGGCCATCATGAACCTGCCCAAGGGGACGGAACACTTCCTGGCAGACCTGCACGGCGAGAGCGAAGCGTTCCAGCACGTGCTGAAGAATGCCTCAGGCAATATCAAGCGAAAGGTCAACGAACTCTTCGGCAACGACATACGCGAATCAGAGAAGAAAGAACTATGCACCCTCATCTACTATCCTGAGCAGAAACTTGAACTCATCAAGGCACAGGAGCAAGATATCGAGGACTGGTATCGCATCACCATCCACCAACTCGTGAAGGTGTGCCGCGACGTCAGTTCCAAGTACACCCGCTCAAAGGTGCGCAAGTCACTGCCGCAGGACTTCTCCTACATCATAGAGGAACTGCTGCACGAACGGACAGACGATCAGGACAAGGCGGCCTACGTGGCCGTCATCGTGGACACCATCATCTCTACAGGGCGTGCCGACGACTTCATCTGTGCCATCTGCAACGTCATCCAGCGGCTGGCCATCGACCAGTTGCACATCCTGGGCGACATCTACGACCGAGGCCCCGGGGCCCATAAGATCATGGACACGCTGCGGCAGTATCACTCATGGGACATCCAGTGGGGCAATCACGACATCCTCTGGATGGGTGCCTCAGCAGGCAATGACGCCTGTATCTGCAACGTGCTGCGGCTCTGCCTGCGCTACTCTAATCTCGCAACCATCGAGGAATACGGCATCAACCTGGTGCCGCTGGCCACCTTCGCCCTCGATGTCTACGGCGACGACCCCTGCGAGGAATTCATCCCCAGACTCCTCAAGCCCGACCCGCGAATGGACGAGAAGACCCTCCAACTGACGGCGAAGATGCACAAGGCCATCACCGTGATACAGTTGAAGGAGGAAGCCCGCATCTTCCAGCGCCACCCAGAATGGGACATGACGGACCGCTGCCTCTTCAGCCATATCGACTACGACAAGCAGATCTGCACCATCGACGGCAAGGACTACGAGATGAAGAGTTGCAACTTCCCCACCATCAACCCCGCCGACCCCAACGCGCTGACGGCTGAGGAAGACCTGCTGATGCAGAAACTGCACCACTCCTTCCGCATCAGCGAGAAGTTGCACAAGCATATCCGCACCCTGCTCTCCCACGGCTGCATGTACAGCATCAGCAACTCTAACCTGCTCTTCCACGCCTCTATCCCACTCTGCGATGACGGCACGCTGAAGGAGGTAGAAGTCTATCCCGGAATGAAATACGCCGGAAAAGACCTGATGCACAACATCGGCATGATGATACGAGCCGCCTTCCAGAATGAGAATGCCAATGCTGAGATGCAGCCGCCTGTGGGCGTCTATCCGAAGAACTACGCCAAGGACTATTTCCTCTATCTCTGGTGCGGCAAAGACTCCCCGCTCTTCGACAAGTCGAAAATGGCTACCTTCGAGCGCTATTTCCTGAAGGACAAGGACACCTATAAGGAGGAAAAAGGCAACTACTTCAAGTTGCGCGACTCAGCCGAAGTGTGCGACCGCATCCTCGATGCATTCGAAGTGAAGGGGGAGAATCGGCACATCATCAACGGCCACGTCCCCGTCCATGCCTCCAAGGGTGAAAACCCCATCAAGGCAGGCGGACGGCTGATGGTGATCGACGGCGGATTCTCGGAGGCCTATCACAGCGAGACTGGCATCGCGGGCTACACCCTCGTCTATCACTCACGCGGCTTCCAACTCGTTCAGCACGAACCCTTTACGTCAGCCCGCGACGCCATCGTGCGCGAGACCGACATCAAGTCGACCATCCAGATCGTAGAGATGTCAGCCCATCGGATGCGCGTTGCCGATACTGACAAGGGAGAGGAACTGAAGAGTCAGGTAGCCGACCTCAAGGAACTGCTCTATGCCTATCGTCACGGCATCCTGACGGAGAAGAGAATCTGAGTGAAATAATAGTGAGAAGTGAATAGTGAATAGTAAATTGTGCATTAAGACTTGTGCATTGTGCATTGCGCATTGTGCATTCCTTCTGGTTGTTCCCGCACTCGTCAGCGCCGCCAACATCATCTACGACCCACAGATCAAGAGCCTCGAGACAGTTGTCAACAAAGACTGGCTCTCACCCACTGTCATGCGATTGGGAACGGACGACGTGCTACACATCAGTTTCGACGAACTGTCCCACAACTACCACCGCTATATCTACAAGGTGGAACACTGCGAAGCCGACTGGACGCCCTCAGAGCAACTCTTCGAGAGCGACTGGCTGGGAGGATTCAACGGCAACCCCATCGACGACTACGAACCGTCTGTCAATACAACCGTCCCCTACACTCACTACTGGCTTCAGATTCCGAATGACCGTATGCGCCTCACGCTGAGCGGTAACTACAGGATTCACATCTACGAGGAAGAGGAGGAGCGCGAGGTGATTGCAGTCGACCTGATGATTACAGAAGAGTCTATGCCCCTCACCATCTCCGCCAGCACCAATACGGACATCGACACCAACGTCAGCCACCAGCAAGTGTCGCTGACGCTGGGCTACGGCAGTTTCAGAGTCATCAATCCCACTGAGCAGATCAGGATTGTCGTGATGCAAAATGGCAGGGAGGACAATCTGAAGACAGCCATCAAGCCCACCATCGTCAAGTCCGACGGCGTAGAGTGGCAGCACTGTCGCAGCCTCATCTTCGATGCAGGCAATGAATACCACAAGTATGAGGTGCTCGACGTGAGTCACGCCACGATGGGCATCGACTATATCCAGTGGAACGGCAGCCGCTTCGAGGCCTATCCCTTTATGAGCGAAGTGCGCCCTAACTACCTCTACGACGAGGATGCCAACGGGGCTTTCTATATCCGCAACAGCGACAATTGGCAGAACACCACGACTTGCGACTACGTATGGGTGATCTATCGTCTGAAGTGCCCGCCCCTGCCCTATGGAGACCTCATCGTCGACGGCAGGTGGACCACTGATGAAGAGCGGTCCAACTACGTGTTGCAATACGACCATCAGACGGGTACCTACACTGGCCGCGTCCTCCAGAAGCAGGGCTACTACTCCTATCAGTACCTCTGGCGGCATCCTGACGGTACGATGCACGTGGCACCCTCGGAAGGCAGTTTCTATCAGACGGAGAATCGCTATCAGGCTCTCGTCTATTTCAAGGGTACTGGTGAAAATACGTGGCGGCTGGCAGCCTATCGGCAGATCGACTTAAAATAAGCGCCTCTTACGACGATACTCATCCGGCAGCATCCCGTAGGCGCGATAGAAACTGGCGATGAAATAGTTGGGCGTCGCAAAACGGCATGCCTTCGCAATATCCTCTATATCCATATCCGACGTGCGGAGTAGTTCCTCACCGTGCTGCAGCATGACGTGCTTGACAAAGTCACGCGGACTCTTGTAGATATTGCTGTTGACCAGTCCGTAGAACTTCTGCAGATCCATCCCAACATGGTTGCTTAGCATCTGCATCGACAGTTGCGTCTCGTTCTTCTTCTGGATGACAGGCATCAGTTTCGACATCACCCCGATAAATTCAGGGGAGGGAGCGGCTCCCGTCTCTGCCCCGTCAGGTCCCACCATCTCAAAGGGCGAAGCCTCCAACAGCGTGCTTTGGTCGTTGCAAGAACTGACAAACAATTTGATGCGCTTAATGATCGACAGTTCCTCGCCATACCTACGGGTGGCCAGTCGGAGGTTGCGCACGTAGTAATACACATTGACCAGGAGCAGCACAGCCAGTATCAGGCCGAAGATGAGGAATATGGCCGTCCTGCGCCACCAGGGCTCATGCACATTGACAGTCCATTCGTAAGGCTCCGTCTCCCATTTGTCGATGGCCATAGATGCCTGCACCTCGATGGTGTAGGTGCCAGGAGCCAGTGCTGGCAGCGGCAGATGCAACTGCCCCTTCCCGTCGACGATGCCGTCGGAGTTGTACGACGTGCATATCCTCCATGTGTCGTCGATCTCCCTGACGCGTAGTCTGTAGTAAGTCTGGCGTGGACGGAAATAGTTGAGTGCCGAGAAAGTAAGCGACAACGAGTTCTGGTCGTATTCGACGTTGATGTCCTTCGTGCGTGTCAGGGCTCGTTCCAGTATCACGTGACCGTCCAGTTCCTCTCCCGTCTTCACCTCCGTTCCATTCACCAGCAGTTTCACCAGTTTCGGATACAGTTTGAATCCCATATCAGCGGAGAGCGTCTTCATCCGTGCTGGGTTGAAGGCCAGCACATGGTCCTGCATCTGCATCACGATAGTCCCGTCGTCCAGCCGCATCGCCCGTCCGTTGGCAAACGACTCGTTGGGGATGTTGTCATAGTTGTCGTAACTGATCACGCCGAGGAGTTCTCCCGACTTGTCTAACTGTAGGCGCGACAGTCCGTAACTCGTGCCCACCCAGATATTGCGGCTTTCGTCCTCGATGATGGAATGGACAACATTGTTGAGCAGCCCGTCGCGGCGCGAGAAGACATGCGGCAGTTTGTCGGTTTTGTTCTTGAAGAGAAGCAGTCCTGACGATGTGCCCACCCACTGCCAGCCGCGTGAGTCGCGATACAGGCAGTTGGCCCTGTACTCCCGGAATGATGTCTGTCCTGGCAGTCCGTCCATCATTTTGGTATATCTGTGGGCCTCTTCGTCCTCCCAGGAATACACCTTGAATGGCACGTTGAACGGGCGCGAGTAGAGCAGTCCCCTGTTCTCCGTCCCAACCCAGACACCTCCCTGGCGGTCGAAGGCCAGCGTGTTCATATCCGTCATCAGCGACTTGCCCCTCATCATCTGAATGCTCTCATAGTGCGTGGTTTCCCCCGTAGGTATCCGATACGTCCAGTAGCCCTTCTCACAGGGGATGTAGAGCGTGCTGTCCTTCATCTCCATATTGTTCAGGTGATAGGGCACGGCGAGCAGCGTCGTCCACTCCCACTTGCCCACGTCGAAGCGCTGCAGGATGGCCTCCTTCTGTCCGTTCCTGATCTGGTAGTAGGTGCTGCCATCCTCGTAGATGACGGATGTCTTCCCGTACTTCACATAGCCGTCGGGCCCATACGACTTGCTGACGAACACCATCTTGTCCGTCCCCAGTTCCTTAACGTCCAGTTCACCGTTCTCATAAAATAGCAGCAGATACTTGTCGCCACAGGTTTCCATGTCCTGCAGATTGTGGCTGTCTCTCACCTTGTAGTATTTCTTCGAGGCCACCGAATAGAGCCCCCGTTTGGTCAGCAAGTACACCACGCCGTCGTTGTCCGCGAACATGTCCGTCACCTTATCCGTGATGCCGAACTCAGCGAACACGTCCTGTATGGAGTCTACAAACTTCTCCGTCAGCAGGTTCACGCAGGTCACGCTGTGCCGGTTTTTCAGCCACAGGTGGTGATAGCGGTCGAAGTAGAGGTGGTAGTTGCCCCCATAGTCGGGAAGCGGATAGTGGTTCTCGTTCGTCGGGTCGATATAGGAGAACTGGTGGCCGTCGAAGAAGTTGATCTGCCCCATCGTGGTGATCACCAGCCGCCCTGTCTTCGTACACTTGATGGTCTGCGCACCGTTGTCGGCCAGTCCGTTGGCCGCACTGTAGACAGAGAAGACACGCGTTGACAACTCCGCCTTCATAGGCAGATGCACCACCAGGAGGGCAGCCAGCATCAGGGCTTGTTTCACTCGTAATCGCATTCGGTCGCTTAACTTATTGAACATTGAACATTGTTGTGCAAATTTAGGAAATTCCCCCGAAACCACCAAATCTTTTACCCAAAAAGGTAGTTTTTTGTTAATTGTAACTGCAAAATAGTGGGAAATTCCGCAATTCTGACTACCTTTGCCACCGTTTATTAAAAAATCAACTGAGATATGCAGCGAAGCGACGTCACTCATGGTTTGCGCATCGGCCTTCCCATCGGGCTGGGCTACTTTGCTGTAGCCTTCTCGCTGGGCATCATAGCCAGGAAGGCGGGGTTGACGGCCTCCATCGGATTCGTGAGCAGTTTTTTCACCCGGGCATCGGCTGGAGAATACGGTATCTATACCCTCATGGCCGCCCAGGCTGCCTATGCCGAGATCATCGCCATGTGCCTGGTGACCAATCTGCGCTATATGCTGATGAGTGCCGCCCTCTCCCAGAAGATAGCCCCGGGCACGTCGTGGGTGCATCGTGTGCTGATGGCCTGCTGCATCACTGACGAGATCTTCGGCGTCTCCATAGCCCGTACGGGCTACTGCCCGCCGGCCTACACCTATTCCGCCGCCCTTGTCTCCACCCTGTTTTGGGCATCGGGTTGTGCAACTGGCATCGTCGCTGGGGGCATGCTGCCCGGCGGCATCGTCGCAGCCCTCTCAGTGGCCCTCTACGGCATGTTCCTCGCCATCATCATGCCCCCGGCGCGCCAAGACCGCAGCGTGCTCTGCGCCGTCATTGCCAGTTTCGTGCTGAGTGGTCTCTGCAGCGTGGCTCCTGTCGTAGGCAGTTGGAGCGGTGGTACGCGCACAATTCTGCTCACCATCCTAATTGCTGCCGCTACCGCCTGGTTGAAACCTGTCAAATCAGAGGAGGACTCGCCCAATGGACAAGCATAGCATCGTCATCGGCATCCTTCTGGCCATCGTCACCACCAATCTCATTCGCGTAGTGCCCATGCTGTTTATCAAGGGCCAGATCCACAACCGCTTCCTGCGCAGTTTCCTCTACTATGTGCCTTACGTCACGCTGGCCGTCATGACCTTCCCCAGCATCATCCACACCACGCTATCCCCCCTCTCCGGCACCGTCGCCCTGCTGGTGGGCATCGTCGCCGCCTGGCGGAGGATGGGGCTGTTCCCCGTGGCTGCCGTCTGTTGCGCCGTCGCCTGGCTGATGGATAGCCTGACGGCATAAGCAGTGAGAGCCGAGACTGCTTCATTGCAATCTCGGCTCTCACTCTTCTATCACACACCAGCCCTCAGCCCTCATCCCTCAGCCCTCAGACATCTTCCATCATCCATCTTCCATCTTCCATCATCCATCTCTTGTCAGCGTTTGATTGGGAATCCCACTTCCCCCGTCTCTGCATTGGTCAATGGTGTCTGTTGCCAGTCAGGAAATTTATGGTCATCCCTTTCCGGCACCGTCCAGCAGCGACCAAGGAGATGCCCCTCTTTGTCAATAATGGTCACGTCAGGCAGGTCTGTCGTCGCTGTCTTCACGTAGAACGATTTATAGCCGTACGACAAGATTCTTTGCGGTCTATAGTCGCCTTCAGCCGCAGAGTCATATTTTGAAATCAACCAGTCGTCCATCCATATGATATTTCTGTTATAGTATATCTTCCTTTTGCTTATCGGCTTAATCAGCATCGGGTACTTACGTAGCACATATCCGGCTTTCAGTCGGGTCATCTCCACACCGCCCAAACTCACGAACTCAGGCTTCTCGTGATAGTATTGGTTGTATCTTCTGTCCCAATACAGTTCCTCGCCATTGACATCTAGTCCTTTCAGCAGAGATGCTCCCACCCACTCCAGATTGCCATACATCTTCAGTCCCAGGTCTCGCCCGTCCTTGTCGATAATGGTTGAACGACACTTATACACCAGATACGGATAGGTACAATAGGCGAAATAGCCGTCGTCCGCCCTTCTGATACGTTCAAACAGAGGCTGATAGATAATCCTACCATCCTTTGCGATGCCATAGAGCCCATCCTTCATGAATATCTCAAGACCCCGATGCGCCTCGTCCTTCCGCTTGATGCTCACCATGTGAGTGTTAATCAATTCCTTCTCGTAACCGTCACCTCTTACATAAAGCAGACCCTCACGTCCCATTCCTGCCTTGCCCGCCATCTGTCCTGTGAACATCAGCGGCCAGTTCCAGTCCTCCGTGGGCAGCCCGAAACTCTGGTACATCCCCACATGGTCGAGGATCACCACCTTGTCCTTGCCTTCCGCAATACGCATCCCGCGCCCCACCTGCTGCAGGTATTTCGAGAGCGACAGCGTAGGCCGTGCCAACTGTATGAACTCCACCTCAGGCACATCGAATCCCTCACCGAATATATCCACGTTCACCAACACGTCAATTCCGCAAGCCCCGCTTCGTCCGCAGGCACTCCCCGCCCCTTTAAGCGGATCCTGCATGGAACTCCCCGCCCCTATTAGGGAATCCCGCTTGGAACTCCCCGCCCCTATTAGGGAATCCCGCTCGGAACTCCCCGCCCCTATTAGGGAATCCCGCTCGGAACTCCCCGCCCCTTTAAGC
>CAMVJQ010000053.1 GCA_947167845.1 uncultured Prevotella sp.
CAAATCTTCCTCAGTTTGTAGCGACTGCAAAACAGAATTGCGACAGACCCGAATCAACACTTGCAAATCTGTCGCAAAACCGTACATAGTTCCCCCTTTTTATACTTCGTTTCAAATCATTCTCTAACCCCAGAAGACTGTGCTGTTTACCACCCTGCCTGTCAACTTGCCCTGTTCTGTGGATGAAGCCACAAACTATGACTTGCGCAAATCAAAAGCCCCCAACTTTCCTTTCACTGCATCCCGCATGCCCCAGGTGCCTGCGACTATCGTAAATTTTGTATTCGCGCGCGTATCTGGCGCGTGTGTATAGTAGAGAAACGCCGAAACATCCCGCTCTTCTTACACTTCTTACACCTAAGGCCGGTGCCCGTAGGTGTAAGAAGTGTAAGAAGTGTGGGATAAAAATGGCATATAGCAACTATTACGCATACGTGCGCACGTGGTAATTAGCCTGCTTTCGGGAAATAACAGGCTCTTTTTGGAAAATAGTAGGCTCTTTTTGAAAAATAGTAGGCTCTTATTTCCCGAAAAGAGGCTCCTGTTGGCTGACAGCGGTCTTCTGACAAGGGATATCATACCCAGGTGTCAGTTCGCAGTCGAAAGATTTCTTGATTAAGATTTGGAGATATGAGAAATATTTCCTACCATTGCAGCGTCAAACCCTAAAAGCAAAGTAACTATTATTCTGCATGGTTCCATAGTTTGAACGTGGCGCGGAGCATCATAGTGCGGCCGCAGAGGGTGTAGTCGTAGGTGTAGGTGTTGATGCCGTCGAAGACTGTGTAGGAGTAGCTGCGCTGGTTCAGCAAGTTGGTGAGTTCCAGACGGAGGACGCACTGCTTCCACTTGTACTGGGCGGAGGCGTTGAAGAGGGACATGTGCTTGTATTGGTCCGTGGTGAGCTGGCGGCGCACGTGGTCATAGTCCAGGGAGAGGTCGAGGGCGGCGATGGGGAAGATGTGGACGGCACCGCTGTGGGAGAGGGAGGTGGTTGTGTTGCTCTCTTCGGAGTAACGCGAGCGCGACCACCCGTAATTGATGTCGTACCGCAGTTCGAGCCATGGGACGGGGGTGATGGTGGCGTTGCCATGTAGGGCGTAGCTGTTCGTGCGGGTATCGATGACGGTCTCTCCGACGGCCTGTTCGCCACTGCCGAAGCTGTAGCTACCGTCGGCCCCAAGCTTGGCGAAGAGCGAGGGGATGTTCTTCGTGACGGAAGCGGAGAAACTGGTGGAGCGGCTGCGGGAGTCGCGGAGCAGGGCCGTGCTGCTCACGTCGATGCCGCTGACCGACTGCGACGTGAGCGTGTTCTGCTTGCCCTCGCTGTGGCTGGCCGCGAGGCTCAGCGTGAAGTACTGCATGGGCAGTTGCCACTTCCAGTCGCCCGATGTGTGCCACGTGTTGGACTCGCCGATGATGCCCGACGAGGTGCGCACCGAGCGGTAGTCCACCTGCATCGGCTCCGTCAGCAGCGTCATCATGTCGCCGATGGAAGTCGTGTAGCCCGTCGAGAACGACAGTTTGCTGTTGGCCGAGAAGGTGTAGTTGATGCCCATCGAGGGATTGAGCACGGGCTTGGTGTAGTTCAGTTTATTATAGTACAGCCCCTTCAGCGCTGCCCCGATGCCTGCACTCAGGTAGAAGCGGCGGTTCCTGGAATGAATCTCGAAGCCGGGGTTGAGGATTAGTAAGTAAAAGAGGGGCATCCACCTAACCCCTATGGCCTCCCCCTAGCCGGGGCACCTGGGTCATAGCAGTCATCATACCCAAGTACCTGTCCCAGTGACTAACCTCTATTATTTCACACGTGTCATCTGGAAGGTGGCGGTGTAGGTGGAGCCGTTTTCGTGTTGGCGCAGGGCTTTCCACTTCATCACGCCGCCTGTAGTCGCTGGGACAGGTACTTGGGTATGACGGCTGCTATGACTCAGGTACCCCCATGGCTGAGACAATGGTCATGGGTGTTTTTAAATATACAAAAAACGATTTATAGGTTGTAACGTTGTAACATCGCCGATGTACAAAGGGCGTGCAACCTATATTCAAAAAAACTGTATGTAAAAACAGTAAGGGTGACGCATCGCTGAAGTCAGGACGACAAGCCAAACGCCCTCGCCTAAAGGCACTGGCATGCCCCTCGTATTCATCCTTCACGCCCGCTATCATCTCGGCATTGTCGATTGTCGCAAAGTCGGGGGCACCGTCCTCTAACGACAACATTTTCCACAGAAAAGTTTGTAATATCGGATTTTTTTCTTATCTTTGCACCATACTTATTCTAAATAATTAACGCGTATGACAATGAAAAGACTAACTATGGCCGCCGCGATGCTGTCGCTGACAATCGGCACCACAAGCGCAGAATCAGAAGTGACCACCGGAAAGAGCACTGAAACTACGACTGTCTATGAGACCTACTCAGAGACTAGTGAGGTGCAGGCAACTTCTGAAAAAAAGACCATCGAACTGCCACAATGGGTGAAGAACATCAAGTTCAGCGGCTACGGCATGCTACAGTATCAGGGAGAAGACACGGAGGGCAACCACTCCAACTCATTCAACCTGCGACTGCTGCGACTGATGCTCGACGGCAAGATAGCCGACTTCGACTGGCGCATACAGATACAGGGCACCAACGCCACGGGTCCCGGACAGCCCACGGTGCAACTCATCGACCTCTATGCAGAATGGGCGAGACACAAGGAGGCGAAAATCAGAGTGGGACAGTTCAAGAGGGCCTTCACCTTCGAGAACCCCACCAACCCCATCACGCAGGGCTGGTATGCGTATGCGATGGTGATCAACAACCTCTCTGCCTTCGGCGACCGCACCGGAGAGAAGTCGTCGGGCGGACGCGACATCGGCATCCAACTGCAGGGCGACGTGCTGCCCAACAGCAGCGGGCGTGCGCTGCTGCACTACCAAGTCGGAGTCTATAACGGCGAGGGCATCAACGAGAAGGACAAGGACAACCGCAAGGACATCATCGGAGGACTGTGGGTGATGCCCGTCAAGGGCCTGCGCATCGGCGCCTTCGGATGGACTGGCAGCAGGGGCAACATGAAGAACCCGGAGACGGGCGAGACCTGCAGCATGGACAAGAACCGCTACGCCCTCTCGGCTGAATACGACAAGGACGAATACACATTCCGCGCCGAATACATCCATAGCCAGGGCTGGGGCGCTGCCGCTGCGGGCAACAACACCCGCGAGATAGACTTCAGCAAGGGCGACAAGGCAGACGGATGGTATGCTTTCGGCATCGTACCCCTCATCAAGTCGAAACTGCACGCCAAAGCCCGCTACCAGACCTATCGCCCAAGCAAGGAATGGGGCACCTCGAAGACCATGTACGAAATCGGACTGAACTACTACTTCACCCCGCGACTGCAACTGAATGCCGAATACGCGCTCGTCAACGAGCGGGCCGCCCACAAGAACCACAACTTCGTGGACGTGCAGTTGGACTTCAGATTCTGAGGACGCTGCGAAGCCGGCGCACCAGCGACTCCCATAGGCGGGTCTTCCGACGGAGCGCCTGCAGAGAGTAGAGCGTGCTGGCAAGTGTCAGGGCGACACCCGCCACCCAATAGGAAAGACCATCGAGCACGACGGTGGAGGCATAGGCCAGCAAGCCCAGCAGTATCTGGACAGAAGCATATACACATACGGTTGCCGAAATGCGGTAACCGTATTTTATTCGCGCATAGGCGTGAATCATCAGCAGGTCGAACACATGAGCCGCAGCGATGGCAAATCCCGTCCCCAGCAGCCCCCACCACCTGAATCCGACAACGATGAGCACCACAAAGACAATATAATATGTAGATTCAAGCAACAGATAGGATAAAGAACTGCCTCGGGCGAGCGTGATATAGGCCACAGGCAGGGTAACCACCTTGAAAAACATCGCCAGCACCGCCACCTGAGCCATACCGACAATGGCGACAAACTCACGGCTGAACATCAGCGGTATCAGCACCGGCAGCATCACGATTAGGGCTGCCAGCATCGGCGAAAGGATCAACAGCGACACCTCAATCTGGCGGTTGACGGTCAGATTCGAGGCCTCTATATCGTGGTTGACGGCAGAGAGACGAGGGAAGAAGTCGGTCTCCATCGACGAGAACACCATGCCGGCATAAGTGATGGTGAGCATATAACCCGCATTATAGAGGCCGAGCGTATCAAGATTGCCTGCCACGTTGAGATAAGAACGGACCAGCATCTCAGCCGCACTGCCGATGATGCCAGCCAACGTGAAGGCCACACCCAGCCGCACCATACCCATCCCCTCGCCCAGAATGCCACGGGCACCAGTCAACTGAAGGGGATAAAGACGCAGCGACTGGCGCAGTGTGACGCACATGGTGACAAAGGCCATCATCACAATCACAGGCACGATGCCCGTCTGACCAAAAAGATAATAAGCGGGAACGGAGATGAGCAAGGCTGCCAAGACCGACACCACCTGTACCATCGCCAGCGAGCCTAACCGGCGGAGCCCTTTCAGGATGGCGGTCTCCCCCCCCGTGACGGCCAGCATGCCGACAGCAGGCGAAAGCAGGATGAAGTGGAGGCTGTGGTCGCCCCAACTGAAGGTGAAGCCGCTCAGGAAGGGGCCGATGGCCATGCAGACAAGCATGCCCAGCAGAGCCGTCAGCAGGCTCCACCCGCGCACCACCTTCACAAAATGGGCTATCTGCTGTTCGTCGCCCTGATCGTGCAACTCTGAGATGCGGCGCACACCACTGAAGGGGATGCCCAGGCAGGTGGACTGAGAGATGAAGGCAACGGTGGTATTGAAGAGCGAGGCCAGCCCCATACCCTCAGGCCCCAGCAGCAGGGCGACAAGTTTGTTGCGCACAAGGCTGACCACGATGTTCAAGCCCTGCACGCCACCAAAGACACCCGTGTATTTCAACACGTGTTCGTAATCCTCCCTGTCACGTCTGTCCATTCTTACCTTTTTACCTTTTTACTTTTTTACCTTTTTAATATAACGTAATGACGGAAAATTTATTTTATTCAGACAATAATTTGGCCATTCCGCTTATTTGGACTATCTTTGCAGACGGAATATGAAAGAAGGTAAAACTATGGTCAGTTTTGTGCTGACCTACCACAACGAACCGATACAGACGCTATGCGACTGCATCGACAGCATCCTGCGCCTCTCACTGCGGTCCTCAGAGCGCGAGATAATCGTCGTCGATGACGGATCGGACAGGAGTCCCATCAACGACCTGATGAAGTATGCCGACGATATCATCTATATACGACAGAAGAACAGCGGACTGAGCGAAGCGCGCAACAAGGGCATCGAGATGGCCCAAGGAGAGTATGTGCAGTTCGTGGATGCCGACGACCATCTGATCCAGAGGCCTTACGAACACTGTCTGGACCTGATACGTCTGCACGCGAATATCGACATGGTGATGTTCGACTTTACCAGCAGTGCCTGCCCAGAAACGATCTTCAGCGACTCCGACGTGATGACTGGCTCGGCTTATATGCTGCAGCACAACATCCACGGGTCAGCCTGCGGATATCTGTTCAGACGAAACGCGCTCAGCGCGCTGCGCTTCACAACCGGCATCTGGCATGAGGACGAGGAGTTCACCCCTCAACTGCTTATCAGGGCCGAACAGGTGTGCGCCACCGATGCCAAAGCCTATTACTACAACAAGCACGAGGGCACCATCACTACCAGCGGGGACGAGAGGAGCAGGGCAAAGCGTCTGAGCGACCTCAGGGGCGTGCTGGACAGGCTGAACAGTCTGTGCGACCGACTGCCGCAGGCCGACCGTATGGCTCTGCAGCGACGGGTGGCCCAACTGACGATGGACTACATCTATCAGGTCATCATACAATTCAGAACACAGGATGAGTTGGAAACGCGTATCGATGAACTCAGAAGCAAGGGGTTGTTTCCCCTGCCCGACCGCAACTACACGCAAAAGTACACTTGGTTTCGCCGACTCTCAAACAGCCGGATGGGCCGCACCATTCTGCTGAACACGCTGCCGAGACTGAAGAAAGAAAGGTAAAAGGGTAAAAAGGTAACATGGAGGACTTGATATCAGTCATCGTCTGCGCCTACAATCAGGAAAAGACCATCGCACGCACGCTGGACTCCATCCTCATGCAGCAATGCCACGTCGCATTTGAAATCGTCATCGGCGAGGACTGCTCGACCGACGGCACACTGTCTGTATGCCAGGCATATCGGGAGAAGCGACCTGACATCATCCGCCTCATGGCCAACAAGAAGAACAAGGGGCTCATAGACAACTATTTTGACTGCATTCTCGCCGCCAGGGGGAAATACATCGCCGACTGTGCCGGGGATGACTTCTGGGCCGACCCCCTGAAACTGGAAAAAGAGGTGGCAATCCTCGAAAGCGAGCCGGAGGTCACGCTTGTACATACAGACTGGAACACGTATGACGAGAGCACCCGGATCCTGACGGCAAGCCGCGAGAAGCCCTTCACCGACCGCATAACCGACGGAAAACTGATGCTGGAATCTATCATCACCCAGACCTCCGTCCCCGTCATCCACCTCTGTACATCCCTCTATCGGACAGACATCATCCGCAAGGCTCTTCAGGAAGATGAGCATCTGTTCCGCAACAAGGAGTTCGGATGCGAAGACATGCAGGTAGCCTTTACGATGGCACTGCAAGGCAAGATAGCCTTTATCCCCGACCGCACCCTGAATTACAGCCAAAACAGGGAGACCGTATCCTGCTCCAAGGACGACAGAAGACAGTTCAGATTCGTTCGCCGCACGACCGCCCTAAGCCATTACCTTGCCCAGAAACACGGTCTCAGCAGCGCAACGGTGCAAGACTATTTTGACTACAGGATTTTTGCGCTCGCCATGCACGCCTTCCGTGCACATGACCACAACCTGTATCAGGAAACGCAGGAATGCGAAAAGGAATGGCACACACGACGCTCGCTACTGACCACGTGTCTGTTTGGAATCATGCGACATGAATGGCTATGGAGCATCGCCCTGCTGGGACGAAGGATGTTCGTCACCTTGAAGAGAGTATATCGTTGAAAACACTTTCAATCTTTCTCCCCACGACCTGTGGCGAAGCCATCTGCCATACTTTCTCCGACAAGGCCCTCCCGTCGGGCGCAGGATTGCTCATGACAGTCGCCATCGTCCGTGCCAGCGCATCAACATCGGCCACGGGGACTATATGGCAACCGTCGCCCAGGCGCAGACAGCGAGGGATGCACTCTGTGGATATGACAGGGATGCCGGTGGACATAGCCTCCAACAGCACCAGCGGCTGCACCTCGCTGCGGCTGGCCAGTACCAGAGCGTCGCACCGATAGAGCAAGTCACGAACGCCCTGCTTGTCAATCTTGCCATATATCGACACATTTCTGAGCCCTAACCGCTTCACCTCAGCCTTGCACGCCACACTGTCGGTCATAAAACCGGCAATATGCAACTCCAGGGCAGGATGATCGCGGGCAAGACGCTGGTAGGCAGCAAACAAGACGTCGTATCCCTTACGCGTGGAATAGTCAGCCAGACAACAGAAGCGGAAAGAACGCCCCTCACGGGCCGGTCTTGGCTGACAGGCAAAGAAGGCCGTATCTATCGTGTTGGATATATATTGCCACTTATAGTCTTTCCCATAATAGGGAGCAGTGGCTTCCACCAGTTCTTCGGATACAGGGAGTACACGGTCGGCCCTTTCGTATGCCCTGCGCAACAGGGGCACTTGCCACGCCCTGCTCGGAGGCTTTCCAAACTCATATTCCAGCCACATCAGTGGCAGATGCTCCGTGATGACAAACGGGATTCCGCAATCCTCACTGATCGTCATGGCGGTATAGCCCGCCCATTTGGCACAGTGGGCGTGAAGGATGTCAGGAGTGCCGTATCTGGCCACATAGTCGTCAAACATAGAACGCACTATAGACACCCAGCGTCTGACGTTATATCTGATATATTTAGGAAGACCTCTCTGATACGACTGGCAGACCGTAATGCCATCCATCACATGCTCGTATCGGCGATATGGCAGAAGGCAATAATCCCGGAATCCGATCGTCAGTCCTAACTGCACATTGCTCAGGATACGCACCTCATGGCCCAAAGCCGCCAAGGCCTTGGCCTGGTCGAGGCAGAACAAGCCGCCGTATGGATGGAAGAAAGAGGGTATCTCAAGTATATGCATAACGACAAATGACCTAAACAAAAAGAGGAATGAGGCATCCATCCCCATTCCTCGCTGTTCTCTCTCTCGACAGGACGACTTATGCCTCAGCGGGAGCAGCCTCCTCAGCGGGAGCCTCTGCAGCAGCCTTGGCAGCCTCTGCCTCTGCCTTCGCAGCAGCCTCAGCAGCCTTCTTCTCAGCCACCTTCTTAGCGATAGCCTCGTTAACGGCCTTCTCTGCCTTCAGGGCATTAGCGGCAGCCTCTTTCTTAGCCTTAGCCTCTGCTTCTGCAATCTTAGTCAGCCCATTCTGCTTGTCAGCCTTCCAGGCGTCAAACTTCTTCTGGGCAGCAGCCTCATCGAAAGCGCCCTTCTTCACACCTCCACGGAGATGCTTCATCAGGTAAACGCCCTCACGGCTCAAGATGTTGCGTACTGTGTCTGTAGGCTGAGCACCTGTCTCAACCCAATAGAGTGCACGGTCGAAATTCAAGTCTACCGTGGCAGGATTGGTATTAGGATTGTAAGTACCAATCTTCTCAGTGAAACGACCATCACGTGGTGCACGAGCGTCGGCGATAACGATGCTGTAGAAGGCATAGCCTTTACGGCCGCCGCGCTGCAATCTGATTTTTGTTGCCATTGTTTAAATGTAAATTTGTTGTTAAAAATTTGAATTTCATGCTCTTATCTCGTAAAAGCGGGTGCAAAGGTACGAAAAAAAGTGAAGAGTGAAGAGTGAAGCATGAAGAATTTGATGCCGCCATACCGCATTTTAACTATTTTTGGCCTTTTATCATACCTTTTTTGCGGGAAAAAGTCTAATTTTGCAGCCAATTATGAAGAATTTGGCTAAAAGCGAACTGTCCATTCTGATTCCTAACTATAATAATGTTTGCGTGGAATTGGTGGCCGGCCTTCAGAAGCAGGCTGAGCGGCTGGGCATCGCATACGAGATCCTCGTCGGCGACGATGCCTCTACGCAGAGTGAGACCATCAGGCAGAACCAGTCCATCAACCAGTTGCCCCACTGCCGACTCATACAGAAGGAGGAGAACACAGGCAGTGCTGCCACGAGAAACTTTCTCGGACGGCAGGCCCGATACCACTGGTTGCTTTTCCTGGACTGCGACATCGTAGTGCCGGGCGAGGATTTCCTGGAGCGCTATATGACCGATGAGCATGAGGGTGTGATTAACGGCGGCATCTGCATCACCGACGCCCCGACCCTGCGCCACTGCCTCAGATACATATACGAAAAGGCTGCAGAGCCTGAACATACGGCAGAGAAACGTCAGGCTAACAGATACCAAGAGTTCCGCTCCACCAACTTTATGATAGAACGCACTGTGCTTGAAGCCTGTCCCTTTGATGAGCGATTCACTCGAAGTGGCTATGAGGACGTCATGTTTGGAAAGATGCTCAAGCAACAGGGCGCTAGCGTATGCCACATTGACAATCCCGTCATGATGACAGAATTCGAGCCGAACCCTAATTATATGGACAAGATAGACCGCAGTCTGCGGACACTTCACACTTTCCGTAACGAACTGCGAGGCTACTCAAGAATACTGACCTTCGCCGACAATATCCACATCCCAGCCGTCCTTGCCCTTATGCGGCTCTGGCACCACATCTTCGGGTTGGCCATCCGCCGTAACCTGTGCGGGCAGCATCCTATCCTACGCCTTTTCAACGTCTATCGGCTGGGATATTTCCTATGCTACCAACCAAAGGAAAACTAATATCAGACAAAAAATTGTGGAAAAATTAGACAATATCATTTTTTTACCTTATCTTTGCAAAAACATTTTCTTAAACAAATAACAAGTACAATTATGAAAGAACTAAAAGGAACAAAGACCGAGAAGAATCTACAAGAAGCATTTGCAGGTGAGAGTCAGGCACGCAACAAGTACACCTATTGGGCATCAAAGGCCAAGAAGGACGGCTATGTACAGATAGCAGCCATCTTCGAAGAGACGGCTGCCAACGAGAAAGAGCATGCCAAGATGTGGTTCAAACTGCTGGAAGGCGGTGCCATCAAGTCGACACCAGAAAACCTGGAGGCAGCAGCCAACGGCGAGAACTTCGAGTGGACAGACATGTATGCCCGCATGGCCAAAGAGGCCCGTGAGGAAGGCTTCGACGAGATTGCCGACAAGTTTGAGGCTGTGGGCAAGATTGAGAAGGAGCATGAGGAGCGCTACCGTAAATTGCTCGACAACATCAAGAAGGAGCGCGTGTTCTCAAAGGACAATGATGTCATCTGGCAGTGCGCTAACTGCGGACATATCGTCATCGGGAAAAAGGCTCCTGAGGAGTGCCCCGTCTGCAATCATCCGCAATCCTACTTCCAGGTAAAGGCAGAAAACTATTAAGCAATCAATATTTGCACGATACGCTCTGATGTGCGTCCGTCCCATCTATCGGGAAGGGCGCACTTTTTCCAATCGCCGCTAACCATGCGCCTCACTTCTTCAGCCAGTTTAATGGGATCCTCTCCCACCAAGACATTTGAACCTACGGAGACCGTCTCCTGATGCTCCGTATAATTATTCAATGTGATGCAGGGCACCCCATTGAAAGTTGCCTCCTCAGCCACATTGCCAGAATCAGTAATCACACCTAAAGCATGAACCCCAAGCCAGCCAAACTCAAGATATCGCAACGAACTGACAATCTGAATCTTATCAGAGTACCGCTCCAGCAATTTGCGGGCTTCTTCACGCAAAGGCGCAATCACTGCGATATCCTTAACAGAATCCAGAATGGCATCCATCATCTGATACAGATGGTTGGCATCTGACAGCAGTGCCCTACGATTGATTGTCAAGACAATATAGGGCTTATCATTATCAATGAACGCAGGACGAACCAGACGACTATGATTGAAGCGAAGACTATCCATTAAGATATTGCCAACCATATAGGTATTGGACGATTCTGACTGCTCACGCTTGGCCACACCCGTACTACGAACGCCTGCGGTGAACAGATAATCGCTTAATGCATCTATCACCAGGCGGTTGATCTCCTTGGGCATATTGATATCGAAAGATCGCGTTCCCGCTACGAGATGAGCCAGCCGGATTCCCCGTTTCTTAGTGACGATTGCGGCAGCCATCGTTGAAGCCAGGTCATCGACAACGATGACGACATCAACAGGATGGGTATCCAAAAAGCGGTCAAACTCCCCCATCACCCTACTGGTAATTTCGTTCAGGCCCGTACTGTCGACACCAAGATATATATCGGGACGAGGCATCTGAAGATCTTCGAAAAGTGTCGGTTCCAGCGTCGGGTCGTCTTCCCTGCCTGCATAAACAAGCGTATAATCGACCTGTTCTGATTTCTTGATAGCCCTTACCAAAGGAGCCACTTTTATAAAATTAGGTCTGGCTCCTGCGACAATACAGATTCTTTTGTTCATAATCAACAGATTTTTGATGCAAAGATAAGGATTTTCTTTGATTTTCCTTTGGTAATTCGTAAAAAATATCTATTTTTGCAGACATAAACGACTAAATGTGCTCCAACGATATGCTAAAGCGAATTACTCTCGGTCTCATACTGACTATATGCCTATTGCCGGCCCAAGGCCAACAACTACAGGCGTCACTCTCCCATTTCTCTACTGACGACGGAATGACCAGTAATGCCATCTCCGGTATCTACCAGGACGACTATGGCTTTATCTGGATTGCCACCTGGAACGGCCTTTCCCGCTTTGATGGCTATGACTTCTTCAACTACAAGACGGGCAACGGCAGTCATATCAAAAATCTGCACAATCGCATCCTCGACGTCGCCATCGACCAGTCACAAAACATTTGGATGCAGATGTACGACGGACGCGTATTCGTGATGAACAGAGCCACCGACATGATCATTAACCCCTTCGAAGGCAACGTCGGCTACGAGGAATACCGCACCAGTTCCCCCATTCTGGTGACGAGCACGGGCGACGTGCTTGTCACCATCGAAGGGGTAGGCCTCTACATCATGCGACTGGACCGCCGGGGACTGAAAAGCGAGATCGCCACTACAGGAGGACTGACTATCACAAGCATGGCTGAAGGCTATCAGAACGACATCTGGCTCGGCACCGACAAAGGCATCCGCCGGCTCGACCGAAGCAACCTGACCGTTGAGAAGAAGGCCATACTGCCCGAAGAGCACATCTCCTGCCTGCAGTCAAACGGATTCAACATCTATGCAGCAACAGACAAAGGCGGCATCTATTTCTTCGCCTACGGCAAGGAGCCGGAACTGGTGAGGCAGCCCAACGGCATGATGATCTTCAGCATGTTCATCGACAGTCACGGGCTCATATGGTTCTGCGATGACCGTATGGGAGCCTACAGGCTCGACCCCAAGACGGGCAGCGAGAAATTCTTCGAACAGCGCGTGCTCGTGCCTGAGTTTGATGGCCGGGGCGGCGTGTTCAGGGAGGCACGCGGTACAGTCTGGGTGCGAATGAACCACGGAGGCTACGGCTACTATAACCGCGAGACGGACGAGGTGGAGTATTTCCACAACGACCCGTCGAACCCCTGGAACCTGTCGAACACAGTCAACGCAGCACTGGAACTGCAGGAAGGTGTCATCTGGATGTCAACCAGCCGTCGCGGTCTGGAGAAACTCGACATCCTCAACAGCAATATCGTCCGCATCCGTCCTGTTGCCAATGCCACATCGACACTGGAAAACGAGATACGCGCCATGTATTATGACGAGCAACGGAAACTGCTGCTGCTGGGCAACAAGGACAACTGCCTCTTCATCTACGACAGAGACAGCGTCTGCACCACCATCCGACACGACGACACGGGGCATGATATTGGCCGCCTCTACGGCATCTCCAAAGACTCCAAAGGCAACTACTGGCTCTGTTCCAAGGACTATGGCGTATTCAAGATGTCGCCTCGAACCGGCGGCGGTTGGACTCTGAAGCGCTACTGCCATATCGAAGGCGACAAATACAGTCTGAGCAGTAACGGAGCCTATCTGGCCACAGAGGACAACGAGGGCAACATCTGGGTGGCCACCTACGGCGGAGGCGTCAATCTGCTGACAAGACGGAATGGCCGGGAGATATTCCTCAACTATGAAAACGAAATGAACAGATACCCCTACAATTCGTTCCTGAAGGTACGCACACTGGCCATCGACAAATACGGCAAGGTATGGGCCGGCACCACTGACGGCATCCTCATCCTGTCATACAAGAACAACAAAATCAATTTGGAGCGTCTGAAGGAACCGCAGCAGACAGACCAAGTGCTGATGAGCAACGATGTGGTCTGCCTGGTACGCGACAAGGAGAACAACATGTGGGTGGGCACCATGGGCGGCGGCATCTGCCGCACTATAGGACAGGACGCACAGGGCTGCTGGCTCTTCGAGACCTACGATGCCGCCTCCGGCCTCCCCTCGGAAGAGATACGCAGCATCACATTCGACGACAGGGGCAATGCATGGTTCGGCACAGACCACATCATCTGCTCATTCGACGTGAAGAAAAAGATCTTCACCACATTCTCAAATCTCGACGGCGTCGACGAGACTATGCTGTCAGAAGGCAACTCGGCTGCCATCACTGCGGGCGACGAGATCCTGTTCGGCACGCTCAACGGCTACTATCTCGTAGACCGCAAGAAACTGACGACGGCCACCGGCTCGCTGCTGAAACTGCGCCTGACGGACTTCTTCATCGACGGGGAGATACAGAGCCCGCGCCTCAACGACAACTACAAGGAATATCCGGCCGAATCGAAGGAGATCACGCTACCAAGCCACAGCAGCGTCTTCGGCTTCCGTTTTGCCGCTCTCAACTACCAACTGCAGCATCGCGTCCACTATCAGTATATGCTTGAGGGCTATGACGACGACTGGCAGAACGCGCCGAAGGACCGCATTGCGACATACGTCGGCGTTCCCGGCGGCACCTACAAGTTCAAGGTGAAGGCCTTCCTGCTGGAGTCGCCTGACAAATACGACCTGCGCACCATAACAGTCGTCGTCCCCCCCCATTTCCTGCTGTCATCAGCAGCCCTATGGCTATACATTATCATAATAATAGCAGCAGTCGCATACCTTGCAATGCGCTATCACAAGAAGTTGCTGAAACTAGCCGGAAGAGGCAAGTCCTATGCCTCGGAAATGAAGAAGGAGGGACAGCAGTCGGACGAATATGAAATAATTAACGCCTCAGATTTGGAGGAACAAAAATAATTTAGTAACTTTGCACGCACAAACGGCGGGTCGTGCCGCATAGATCGGGATACTCTACATTAAAATCAAAACTTGGGCCAGTTTCTTTTGTCAATGGCGGGCCACATCTTTCAAGAGAGCAGCAATGCCGGTGGATTACAACGACGGAGAGCACCCACATCATGTGAAACAGGAGTTTTCACCAAATCATCGGCACGTACCCGCTTTTTTAATGCACAAAGCCCAATGCTCAATGTTAAATGCTCAATATTAAAACCATGTTTTCTGGAATCATCGAAGAGTTCGCTACAGTTGTAGCCATCAAAAAAGACCGAGAGAATATTGACTTCACGTTAAAATGCTCGTTTGCCGACGAATTGAAGATTGACCAGAGCGTCGCCCATAACGGCGTATGCCTGACCGTGGTCACCATCACCCCTCCTACAGGAGGGGACGGGGGAGGTCAAATCACCCCTCCTACAGGAGGGGACGGGGGAGGTCAATATACCGTCACCGCAATGAAAGAGACGCTCGACCGAACGAATCTCGGTCTGCTCAAGGTTGGCGACAAGGTGAACGTGGAGCGTTCTATGCTGATGAACGGACGCCTTGACGGACATATCGTGCAAGGACATGTCGACGAGACTGCGCGCTGCACGGCGATGGAGGACGCTGACGGAAGCACCTACTTCACATTCGAGTATCCCGAGAACCGCGAGATGGCCAAGAAAGGCTATTTCACTGTCGACAAAGGAAGCGTCACTGTCAATGGCGTCAGTCTGACGGTATGCCGTCCCACCGCCAACACCTTCCAAGTGGCCATCATCCCCTATACATTCGAACATACTAACTTCTGCGACATTCGGGTTGGCTCTGTCGTGAACATAGAGTTCGACATCCTGGGCAAATATATCGCCCGCCTACAGCAATTGTAGACGGGCGAAAAGCCTCTGGCCGCCTTTTGGGTCCTACTCCTCTTCCAAGTCCTTGAAATAGGCGGTAATCTCCTGCCCTTCCGGCACCTTGTCGAAGTATGCCTTGCCTTCCTCCTTGGATATCTCCTTGTCGTTGAGCATACACTCGCTGAGTTCGCCATAGATCTCAAGAGCAAAGAGTTTCCAAAGTTGTTTCCCATCCTTGAAGGCGTAGATGATATACTGGTAGGAAGGACCGCCAGCAGAACCTGAGAACTTGAGATAGTTGATGCCGTCCTTCTCGCAAGTCGAAGGACGCTGGTGGGCATTCTCCACGTCTATCAGCCTGAACTTGCCATCCTTGCGGATGAAGAAAGCACCGTTTTTATCCTCTTTATCGCGCATCCAGATCCATTCGTTTTCATAGTCGACATAGCAGTGGGCCCACTTTGTGAGTTTGATGTCCTTGTGACCATGGGGATCGTCGGCCAGATAGAGTTTCTGCATCTCGGCAATGTCCTTTTTCCAAACGGGGATTTCCTCATCGACAAGATTGTAGTAGCCTTCATATTCATGCTCAATGAACTTGCCGTCCCGCAGATAGAACATGCCGACTGTTGAACTCTCCGGGGCACCCCGATAGAAGCAGAGTTCCAATCCCTTGGGGCCTTCAAAGGCAGCCAGCAGGTTGCATCCGACATATTGCCCTTCATCATCCACATTCCATGAGTAGTCGGTCTCAGAGAACATATAGCCAACCTGTTCATTCACGTAGACCTTATCTCCCTGAATAAGAACGTCGAGGGCCAATGCGGGCTTTCTGTCTTCGCCATAATAGTCCTTTGGACCGTTCTTATACTCGCCCTTAAACTGAAGCAAGCCATACTGATAACTGTCACCAATAGTACATTCCAGAACAGAACGCATTGCCTTCATGCCATAGCGCTGCTCAAGTTGTTTGATGACGGCTGAGGGCAAAGGATTTTCCTGCTCGCCATCTTGCTCTGAATACTTGAATGGCAAATACTTGCGCGACTGGAGATAGGCATCGGTGACGATGACCGTGCCCCACTCACGCCCTCCGTACTCACCTTTCTGATGACTGGTGCTCACCGTCGTCTTACCCTTGGTATCAGCAAAGTCGAAACGGGCGCAGAGAGAGGGGATCCCATAACGGCTGTGTATCTGCCCTATACTGGGTGTATTGCCATCAGGGTCTTTCAGGATCTCGTCAATAAACTTGATCTTCACAAACTTATCACCCACGAGCATGTTGGTGTACTGCGCCTTGTTGCGACGGAACATCTCCTGCAGCGTCCAGCGCTGATGGAGAGATTCATAATACTCATCCCCGTCACCATCCTTCTGAGGCTCCTCCACAGGAACCCAATAGAGCATCTGTGCGTACTCGCCGTCTTCACCCATCAGGAACATCGGCATCGGCGTGGTGTCATTCTCCTCAATGATGCTGTCGATGACGGCCGCCGTGGAGTCGTTTGCCTTAGCAGTCTCTGTCTTTCCTTTGTTCTTGCAACTAATCATCAGTGCCGTCGCGCAGACGGCCATAAGTATAAGTTTCTTCATATCATTCTCAATATATTATTTTATATTCGTTCTGGAAGAGAAGCCGTTCCTCAGGTCATCGACAGTCAGTTCTGTCAATTGTGTCTTGCTCAGGTTCGACTCTCCTGCCAGGCGGTTAGCCTGCGCCTGTATGCTTTTCTCAAACACATTACGGGCATAGCGGGCATTACCGAAATTGCGATCCTTATGCTCGACGACATAGTCGAACTGCTCCTTGATAAAGGTCTCGGCATCGGGGGCTAGTGTATATTGATTCTTCTTCATATACATCTTAAAGATATCCGTCAGTTCGCCAGCCGAATAGTCGGGGAAGTCGATATAGCGGTTGAAACGCGACTGCAGACCGGGGTTGGAGTCGATGAAGCGCTGCATCTCGTCCTTATAGCCGGCTATGATCACCACCAGACGGTCGCGATAGTCCTCCATACGCTTCAGTAGTGTGGCGATGGCCTCCTGTCCGTAGTCCTGACCGTCGGCCCCTTCCGGAACGAGGGAGTAGGCTTCGTCGATAAACAGGACACCGTCAAGAGCCTGTTGCACGACGGCATCAGTTTTCAGAGCCGTCTGTCCCATATACTTGGCAACGAGTCCGCCACGGTCTGTCTCAACAGTATGCCCTTTCTTCAGCACACCCAGATCCTTGTAGATGCGGCCTATGATACGAGCCACAGTAGTCTTACCTGTACCTGGTGAACCATAGAACACAAGATGGTATGACACCTTGGCCGTCTTCAGTCCATTCGCCTCGCGCTGTTTCTGCAGTTTGACAAAGTTAGCCAGCGAGCGCACTTCCTTCTTCACACTCTCTAGACCAATCAGGTCGTCCAGTTCCTGGTAAGGGTCACCCTCGAGAGGCTTGTTGACGACGACGGAGTCTTTTTCCTCCACCTGTTCCGTCTCGGCCTGGGCTTGCTGATCCTTGTCGCCATAGCGCTCTTTGTCATCCACAAAGATGCCTATAATCAAGAGGAGTAGGAATGTGCCGACAGAGAGGCAACCGCAGCCCTTGAAAAATTTCCCGGATAGTTCCTTGTAGTCCATTTGCTTCTTTGTCTTATTCTGCGTAGTCTGAAAGATTCGGCTTGCGCTCAATGTCGATGTTGTGCCACTTGTAGTACAGTTCCTTCGTTTCCCCAAGTGCCTTGTAGAGTTTCTCGCCCTCGTCAGTGGAGATTTCCTTGCCGTCCTTCTCCCAGCCTTCTTCAGCAAGTTCGCCGTCCATACCGTACTGTGTCATGTTGTTGAGCGTGTAGTCAAGGCGGCTGTCCTTGAGCACAGCGATACTGGCCATGTGACAACCTGTGCCACAGCCCCCACTTGCCTGTATGGCACTGGGGAAGAAGGAGAAGGGTGTGCGCCAGTTGGCGTCGAGAAGAACATGGGGCGTCTCATCGGCGAGTGAGAAAATGATTTCATATTTCTCGCCATTGCGCACCCAGAGTTCTGCCTTCCCGTCGTGGTCGACATCGATGAGGGCGTACTCCAGAAACTCGATGTCGCTATAACCGTCGAGTACGGGTTCTGCCTGCTTGATGAGTTCGTCGTAGATCTTGGCGATGTTGAACTGCTTGTCAATCTTGAACTCCCAGGCATAGTCCCTCATACTTGACAGCAGATCGATACCGCCATCCCTCTCGAAGATGATGTTGGCAACACGCCACTGCCCTTCCTCCACACGCATCAGCCAGCGCATGGGGATGCCCTTGATGGTGACGGCATCCTTGATGAGGAAACTGACATCAGCCGTGCCATTGGGCAGCATCTTGACCTTGATGCTGTCTGCACTGACCTGCCCCTCGTAGCAGTCGTAGGTCCAGGGGTCAAGAGGGCCTTCGTCACCGAAGTCGAAAAATCCGCCACACTCGCAGTCGGCATCAACCTCGCGGACTTCCTTCAGCACTTGCTGCCACTCACGGGTGGCGAAGCGTTCGTCGAGTGAGGGCATGCCTTCCTTGTAGTTCAGGCGCTGGTAGTTCCAGTAGGCATAGACCGAGTCTACCTGCTGGATGACGGCCTCGATGGTGTTGAGCGTATCGGGCACTTCAAACACTTGCGTGGAGTCGGCATCCGTGGGAGCCGCATTGTTGG